>DASUGM010000070.1:0-19233 GCA_036274055.1 Vicinamibacterales bacterium
TAACAAGAAGGGACCGGGTCGCTTTTTACGAAAAACGTAAAAAGCGACCCGGTCCCTTTTTTGATGGGTGCCCTTGATTGACATTTTAGTTTTGGTTAAAGTATTAGCCATGGCTGACCTGCCGCACCGACTCGACCGCACCGTCGTCATCGGCGCGCCGCGCGAGACCGTGTTTCGTTTTTTCACCGACGAGGCCCGGTGGGCCAGCTGGTGGGGAAAGGGATCGACAATCGACCCGCGGCCTGGAGGCAACATCCTTCTCGTCTATCCAGGCGACGTGCGCGCCGCCGGGCAGGTCGTCGACATCGCGCCGCCGCATCGGATCGTGTTCACATATGGCTTCGTCAGCGGCAAGCCGATTCCGCCCGGCTCGTCGCGCGTCTCGATCGAGCTCGAGCCAATCGCCGGCGGGACGCGGCTGACGCTGGTCCATGCGTTTGCCGATGCCGCCGTTCGCG
The DNA here is from genome assembly GCA_036274055.1 of Vicinamibacterales bacterium. GTDB lineage: Bacteria > Acidobacteriota > Vicinamibacteria > Vicinamibacterales > SCN-69-37 > DASUGM01. The sequence goes on from DASUGM010000070.1 coordinate 459, forward strand.
ATGAGCACGTCCAGGGCTGGCGCTATCAGCTGTCGCTGTTTGCGAATCTGGTGGCCGACGTGGTCCACGCCGGGGCCGCGGACCGAATCGATCGCTGGTTGGCGCTCTGGGCCGAGCCGGATCCGGCGGCGCGCCAGGCCGCGCTCGCCGCGATCGCGGACGACGGCGTGCGCTTCGGCGATCGCTACAGCCGCGTCGAAGGCCGGGACGATCTGCTGCCGCACATCGCCGCCGCGCAACGCTTCATGCCCGGCATGCGCATGGCGCGCGACGGGAACGTGCGCCATTGCCAGGGCCTGGTGCTCGCGGACTTCACGATGACCGGGCCCGATGGCGTCGTCAAAGGCAAGGGCACCAACGTCTTCGAGTTCGGTCCTGACGGGAAGATCTTACGCGTCACGGGCTTTTGGTAGATGGCGAGCTGAGTGAAGGCACTTGTCACAAGAGCCGCTAACCTTGGAGGGCTTGGAGCAGAGCGGTCTTTGTTTTGAAACCGCACGAGATAAGCATCACGCTGGTTCTTGCCAAAAGAAAAGGTGGTTACTCCACCGCCTCCAAGGTTAATGGCTCTTGTGACAAGTGCTTTTCACTCAGCCCGGCCGATCTATTTCCACCGCGCCACGAACGCCGCGATATCCGGCCACGCTTGTCCGGAGAGCGAGTGGCCGAGTCCGGGGTACACCTTCCACTGATAGGGCTTGCCTGACGTCGCCAGCCGTTCCAGGTTGACGACCGTATCGCGGACCGGAATGCTGCGGTCGTCCGCGCCGAGCAGCCACAGCGTCGGCACCCGGATGTCGCGGAGTGCCGGCACGGGGTCATAGCCGGCCTCGCCATTGTAGTCAGGCAATGCGGCGTAGACGTCGTCGAGCGGACGCGAGGACCATTCGGCGAGATCGCTGTAGTAGTTTTCCAGTCCGATCGTGCACACGGGCCCGGACCACAGGACCATGAACGGCACGTCGCCCAGCTCCCGCGCGGCGTGCGGCAGAATCCAGCCGGCTTGACTGTTGCCGAACAGCCCGACCCGCTTCGAATCGATGCGTGGGCGCGTGCGCAGGAACCGCGCCGCCGCGGCGGCATCGCTGGCCAACTCCGCGATCATCCGCTCGCCGTTGCGAACGCCGACGCCCGAGTAGACGCCGGTCGAGTCGCCAACGCCGCGCTTGTCGTAGCGCAGCACCGCGAACCCCAGATTCAACCACTCCTGCGCGAAGTAACCCTGATCATGACGCGTGACCTGCCCCGATCCGTGGGCCATGACGATCGCCGGGAACGGTCCCGACCCGGCGGGCATGTCGATCGCGTACGCGAGTTTGATCTCGCCGTTGACGATGAATCGCGGCGTCGAGGTCGTTGGTGTCGATGGCGCCTGCGCGCCGCACGCGATCGCGGCCGCGATGATGACGCCCAGGCTGATCAGCAGACGATTTGTCACGGATCACCCGCGACGGAGATTACTCTCGGCCGAGCAGCGCGAGCAAGGCGAGCGGGTCGACGCGCGCGCCGCTGACCCGCAGCGTCCAGTGCAGATGCGGGCCGGTGACTCGTCCGGTCGCGCCCACGCGGCCGACCACCTGACCGGTTTCGACGCGATCGCCGCGGGACACCGTCATCGCCGACAGGTGTCCGAAAAACGACAACACGCCCATGCCGTGGTCGATGATCACGGTATTCCCGGAGTAGTACAGCTCGCGCGCCAGCATCACGGTGCCGCCATTCGGCGACTTGACCGGCGTGCCCGCCGGGCTCGGGAAATCGGCGCCGCCGTGCGCGCTCCGCGGCTGGCCGTTGAAGACGCTGCGCGTGCCGAAGGCGCTGTTGGCCGGCTCGGCCACCGGGCGGATGAACGGACCCGTCCAGAGCGGAACTTTCGCGGATTCTTCCCAGATGGCCGCAATCAGTTTTGCTTCGTCGGCGGCTCGCAGCTGCGACGCCGCCGATGGATTCACGTAGGCCTCATCGACCTTCAGCGTCCGGGTCCGGAACTGCTTGGCCGCGACCGCGAGAAGGTGCGAGGCCTTGTCGGCGCCGGCCTCGATCGTCACGGTATATTTGCCAGGTTTGACGTCGAGGTCGATGCCGACCAGCACGGTCCACGCTCCAGCGTCGCCCGGAAAGGCCCGTAACTCGCGACCGAACACGCGTGCGCGCGGCGCCGTGGACGCACCTGCGATCGTCAGCACCACGATCTCGCCGGGCGCCACCGCCCGGGATTTCGCGGTGACGGTCAGGGCGGACGTAGCCGGCACTCGCGCCGTTGTCACCGCGATCATCGCGATCGTCGCGATCAGCATCCACACCGGAGCCGCCGGCACCCGCCCTCTCATCGTCCAGAATTATCGCCCGGTTCGGATCGCGGCATAATCAGATGTGCCCTCCGAGCCCATCGTTCGCGACCTGCTGCCGGCCGAACGGCTGATCTTCGCGAGCGATCTGGTCTGCATCGGCACGTTTCGCTGCCGGCCGGACGACCCGGAGTTCGGCGGCGGCACGCCCTGCACGTCGTGGTGCTTCGTCTTCCCGCGTACCAGCGTGTGGATTCACCACGAAGGCCGCCGCGCCTTCGTCGGCGATCCCACCGTGGTCAGCTTCTACAACCGCGACGATCGCTACGCGCGCCGGGCGATTTGTCCCGACGGCGATCGCGCCGACTGGTTTGCGGTGTCGCCGGCACTCGCTGTCGACGCCGTCGCCGCCTACGATCCGTCGGTCGAGGCGCGCCCCGACCGGCCGTTTCCGTTCGATCACGGACCGGCCTCGCCGTCGGCGTATTTGAGCCAACGCGCGGTGTTCGACGCCGCCTCGCGCCGGACATCGGAGCCGCTGGGGGTGGACGAAGCCGTGGTGTCGCTGCTCGATGGCGTGCTGGCCGGCGCGTTTCACGCACGCGACGCGGCCCCGCCGCGATCGGCCGTTGGTTCGCGCGATGTCATCGAACAGGCCCGCGCGCTGCTCGCCGCCGACGTCTCGGCGCGATGGGAACTCGGGCCGCTGGCGCGCCGGCTCGGCATCTCGCCGTTCACGTTGTGCCGCCGATTTCACACCGAGACGTCGATGACGTTGACGGAGTACCGCATGCAGCTGCGGCTGCGGACCTCGCTCGAGCCGGTGGCCGCCGGCGAGCCGTTGACCGACGTCGCGCTGGCGCTCGGGTTCAGCAGTCATAGTCATTTCACGGCGTGTTTCCGTCGCGGCTTTGGCGCGCCGCCGTCGGCGGTCCGTGGCCGGCCGGCGTCGCGATGGCCGCGGGCGTTTACCGCCCGGGAGCGCGCCGATGACTGACGCCTCGACGTCGGCCGCGATCGGCGCGGCGCTGGCCGCGGCGCGGCTGCGCGCCACGCGGCTGCACTTGCTCGAGTGGCACAAGGCCCTGGTTGACGCCGAACGCGAGCGCTACGAGCGCATGCACGGCCGCGTCGAGAACGCGCATCAGATGCTGCACCTGGTCATTCAGGATCCGTGGTTCGCCTGGATCCGGCCGGCGTCGGCGCTGATCGTGCAGGCCGATGAGCGAATGGCCGACGAAGCGCCGGTGCAGATGACCGAGGCGCGGGACCTCGGTCGCGAGATCCGCCGTCTGCTCGACGGCGACGGATCGGCCGCGTCGTTTCGTGACGCGTATCATCGTCTCCTCCAGGGCTCGCCCGACGTCGTGCTGGCGCACGGGCGGCTGCTGGCGCACTTGAACGAGCCCGCATCATGACGACGATTCGGACCTACCGCGCCGGTTCGGCGGTCGAGGATTACTGCCGCGCGTGCAAGACCGACCGCATGCACACCGTGGTCGCGGCCGACACCGCCGGCCAGCCAATTCGCGTCGCCTGCGGCTACTGCCGCAGCGAACACAACTATCGCGGGGGGCCTCGTGTCGACGTCGACGCGCCGCCACCCGCGCGCGCGGCTGAACGCCGTGAGAGCACGGTCGTCAACCCGTCGCCACGTGCGGCCCGCACTGAGGCGGCAGTAGACCCCTTCCCGTTCGTCAGCGACCGCGAAAGGATCGCGCCACCCGTGATGTTGCCTCAGGATGCTTCTGCCGATCTCGAACTGCTGCTGCGCCGGATCATCCGCGAGGAGACCGGCATCTCGGCGGTGACACCAGCCGCGAAATGGCGCGGCGGCACGCTCGTCCTTCGCCCCGGGACGCCGGGCCTCCAGGAAAAGTCGTGGCCGATCGAGACCTTCTTTCACAAGATCGTGATGCTCCGCAACCGCCTGCGCACGCTCGAACAGCACGTCAACGCGTCGGATCTGCCCGAGGACGCCAAAATCAAGCTGCAGAGTTACATCAGCGGCTGCTACGGATCGCTCACCAGCTTCAACATCCTGTTTGCCGACGACGATGATCAATTCCGCGGCGCCGCCGCCGGCGACTAGTGGCGGCGCCGCGATTTGCGATTTGTAATTTGCAATTTGCGATTGCATTGGCAATTGGCCTACTTGCCTATGGCTATTGCCGATTGGTTATTGCAGATCCCAGACGACCGCGATTCCAATCGTCACACCGACAATAGCCATCGCTCAACAGCAAAATTGCCAATGCAATCGCAAATCGCAAATTACAAATAGCAATGGCGACGCCCCTGATTGCTCTAAGCAACGTCGCTGCTTCAACGTCCTGTTTGCCGACGACGATGATCAATTCCGCGGCGGCGGCGCTGAGTAGCGCGCCGCCACATTTGCGATTTGTAATTTGCAATTTGCGATTGCATTCCCCAATCGCAAAATAGCCAGTAGCAATCGCGAATAACCCAAATTGCCAATGCAATCGCAAATTGCAAATTACAAATAGCAAATGCCGACGCCTCTGATCTCGCTCACGGCCGTGGCAACGGCGTATGGCCACCTGCCGTTGCTCGACGACGCAAATCTGAAGATCGAGTCGGCCGAGCGGGTCGCGGTGATCGGACGCAACGGCGCGGGGAAGTCGACGCTGTTGCGGGTGCTCTCGGGCGAGCTGGTTCCGGATCGCGGCCAGATCTGGCGGGCGCCGAATCTCGCGACGGCGCGGCTGGTGCAGGACGCCGCCGTGGCGACCGATCAATCCGTGTTCGATGTCGTCGCCGAAGGTCTTGGAGACTTGAGTGACCTGCTGACCCGATACCATCATGCCGCGGTCGCGGTCTCCGAGCGCGCCACGGATGACGCGCTCGCCGCGCTTGGCGAGCTCCAGCATGAGCTCGAAGAACGCGACGGCTGGCGGATCGAACAGCGCATCGAGCTGGTGCTGACCAGGTTGTCGCTGCCGGCCGACGCGCGGGTGCAGACGCTGTCCGGCGGGTGGCGGCGCCGCGTGCTGCTGGCGCGCGTGCTGGTCGCGCAGCCGTCGCTGCTGCTCCTCGACGAGCCCACCAACCATCTCGACATCGAGGCGATCGAGTGGCTGGAAGCCCAGATCGCCGACTACGCCGGCGCCGTCGTCTTCGTCACGCACGATCGCGCGTTTCTCGACCGTCTGGCGACCCGGGTCGTCGAGCTCGATCGCGGCCGGCTGACCTCGTGGCCGGGCAGCTACGCGTCGTTCGTCGAAAAGAAGGACGCCTGGCTCGCCAACGAAGCGACCGCCGAGGAGAAGTTCGACAAGACGATGGCCCGCGAAGAAGCGTGGCTGCGCCGCGGCGTCAAGGCGCGACGGACCCGCGACGAAGGCCGCGTCCGCGCGCTGATGGCGATGCGCGAAGCGCGGGCCGCCCGCCGTGCCCAGGTCGGCAACGTCCGCCTGCAGGTCGAGGTCGCCGACCGCTCCGGTCACGTCGTCTTCGAAGCCGACCGCGTCAGCAAATCGTACGGCGCCGTTCCGGTGGTGCGCGACTTTTCGATTCGCATTCGCCGCGGCGATCGCATCGGCCTGGTCGGACCCAATGGCGCCGGCAAAACGACGCTGTTGCGGCTGCTGGTGAAAGACCTGGCGCCAGACAGCGGCGAGGTGCATCACGGCACCAACGTCCAGATCGCCTACTTCGATCAGCAGCGCGAGCAACTCGATCCCGAACGCACCGTCGTCGATACGGTCGCCGACGGCAACGACACGGTCACGGTGGGGGGCGTCACGCGTCACGTCCACGGCTATCTCGAGGACTTCCTGTTCGCGCCGGAGCGCGCGCGGTCGCCGGTGAAGGCGTTGTCCGGCGGCGAGCGCAATCGCCTGCTGCTGGCGCGATTGCTGACGCGTCCTGCCAACGTCCTCGTGCTCGACGAGCCGACCAATGATCTGGACATCGAGACGCTCGAACTGCTCGAGGCCGAGCTGGTCGCGTTTCCCGGCACGATTCTCATCGTCAGTCACGATCGACGCTTCCTCAACAACGTCATCACCAGCACGCTGGCGTTCGAAGGCGCCGGCCGCGTGCAGGAATACGTCGGCGGCTACGACGACTGGCTGGCGCAGCGGCCGCAAGCCGCGCCAGCCGAACCGCCGGCGGCCACGCCGAAAGCTCCCGCGCCGAACCCCGCGGCGTCGCGCGCGCGCCAGAAGCTGTCATACAAGGAGCGGGTGGAATTCGAGGCGCTGCCAGGCCGCATCGAGGTCCTCGAATCCGAGCGGGCGGCGCTCCAGGCGAGGATCGAAAGTCCGGAGTTCTACAAAGAAGGCGCGGCGGCCATCAAGGTGACGATGGATCGTCTGGCGTCGATCGGCCCGGAACTCGATCTGCTTTACGAGCGGTGGAGCTCCCTGGCAGACAGGCAGTAGGACCGATCCGGTGTCTAACTGAACTGAGGAGCTACACACCGTGTCCGCGCTCATCGCCGCCGCGATTTCTGTCACGTTTCTCGCCCAGGAACCATCCCGTCTGATTGCGGCATCGAATGTCCGCCTGCGCAGTGCGCCTGCGGAGACGGCGGAAGTCGTCGCGGCGCTGCCGCTGGGGACCGCGCTCGTGCAGCTCGAATCAGGCGGTGAAGGTGGCGCGTGGGTCCGGCTGCGACTGGCGGACGGGCGCGACGGCTGGACGCCGTCGCGCCTGGCGCGTCGCTTCACGCCGGAGACGAAAGTCGACGTCCTCGAGACGCTGATCAAGGAACGGCTCGGACGCAACGGCGACAGCTTTCCGGCGCGCGCTGAGCTCGTCGCGTTCATCGATCGGGTCCGACCTGAGATCGCTGAGCCCGAAGCCAGCGGACGATTTGCGTTGCATTGGCTCAACGCGATGACCGCGGCGCTGCGGGCGGTGCCGAACGCGCAAGCGAAGAACGCGCCGTACGCGGCGTGGCTCGAGGCGCGCAAGACGATCGTGGTCTACAACCAGCCGGACGCGGTGTGGATGCTTCGTGCCGATGCGATCCTCGCGGTGCACGATCGCGAGCAGGACACATCGTCGGCTGACGAGATCGCCTGGCTCCGGGTCGCCAACGGACTTCCCGGCGAGTGCGAAGGTTTTCTGCCGTGCTACCTGCGCGAAAGCAACCTGCTGCGCGGCGAGTACCTCCGCCGTCATCCGGCCGGCCGGCACGTCGACGAAGCGCTCACGATCTTGCCGCAGTTGGCCGCCGGGACGGCGCAAACGACGATGGCGCGTCCTGGTGATTGCCGCGAGCTACTCGAGAGCCTGACCCCGCTTCGCGCCGCAGTGGCGGCCACGCGCGCCATAGGTCGGCAGCCGGCGCTCGATGCGCTGGAGAAATTGGGCGTCGGCTGCGGCAAATAGATCGGCACTCGCCTTGCACTTGCGTGCCGCATGAGCCCGCGTGACCAGGTCTACGAAATGCTGCGCACCTTCGACACCACGATGCTGGTCACCGTCGGCGGCGAACACCAGATCCACGCGCGGCCGATGGCGATCGCCGAGGTCGAAGAGGACGGCGCGATTTGGCTGCTGACGTCGGCGTCGAGCCGCAAGATCGACGAGATCACCGAGGATGCGCGGACGCTGCTCGTCTGCGGGAACGGTCACGGCCGGCAGTTGTCGATTTCGGGCCGTGGCCGCGTCGTCGTCGATCCGGGCCGGGTCCGGCGGCTGTGGAAGGAACCGTACCGGGCGTGGTTTCCGGAGGGACCGGATGTGTCGGACATCGCGCTCCTGGCGATTGATCCGCTGATGGCCGAATTCTGGGACGCGTCCGGCGCCAACCGGGTCGCATATTTCGCACGGCTCGGGCAGGCTGTAGCGGCTGATGCTCAATAGCGCACCGTCAAGGGACTCCTTGCGGAGCGCTTTTCTGCAATCGTCGCGCTCGTCTCGGGACCGCTTCTTGCAATTAGTCGGCGCGAAGGAGTGCCACCGTGTCTGAAACTACTTTTGGATCTGCCAGCAACGACCTGCGCCGTGAAGCGAACGACGCCGCCAACGGCGCCGCCGCTGCCGTGTCCGACATGGCCTCGAAGGCTCAGGAGACCGCGTCGCAATTTGCGTCTCGCGTTCAGGAAAAAGCCACGAACCTCGGCCGGACCGCGGCCGACAAGTTGTCTTCGACGTCGCAGTATTTCCGCGATCACCAGGTCAAGGAAATCGCGTCGGACCTGAACGAGTACGTGCGCGCCAACCCGACGAAGGCGCTGATCGGCGCCGCCGCGATGGGCTTTCTCGTCGCGATGATGATCCGACGGAGCTAGACGGCCATGGCCGCTGAGAGCGATCGTTCCATCGCAAACGTGCTGGGCGACATCGTCGGGAACGTCCAGCAGATCATCCGCTCGGAAGTGCGGCTCGCGAAAGTCGAAGTCGGCGAGGAGATCGCGCGGGCCGGTCGCGGCGGTGTCACTGCCGCGGCCGGCGCCGTGCTGTGCATGATGGCGCTCGGCTTCGTGCTGCTCGCCGCCGTGTATGCGCTGGCGCTGGTGTGGCCGGCCTGGGCGGCGGCGCTGACCGTCGGTGTCGGCGCCGGAGTGATTGGCGGCGTCTGCATCCGCGCCGGCCTGTCGAGGTTGAAGCAGGTCCATCTGGCGCCGCCGAAGACCGTCGCGACGCTGCAGGAGAACATCCAGTGGGCGAAAACACGAGCCAGATAGAGCGCGAGATTCGCGCCGAGCGGACGGAGCTCGGCCGGAATCTCCGTGAACTCGAAACCAAGGCGCGCGATATGACAGATTGGCGCACACATCATCGCAATAACCCGGGCCTGTTCATGGGCATGGCGTTCAGCGGCGGACTCGTAGCGGGTCTGCTGACGATGCCATCGCGCCGCGCGGCGCCCCGAGATTTCGAAAGCTACGAAGAACCCTTTGAGGCAGCGCCGCCGCGGCCGCGCCTCCGGGTGCCGCGCGTCGTCACCGAGACGCGCGACCTGGCGGGCCGCCAGCTCGGCCAGACGTGGGAGCACATCGCGTCGGCGCTGCTCGGCGTCGCGTCGGCTAAAGCGGTCGAACTGGTTGCCGAGCTGATTCCCGGCTTCCGCGACCACTACGAACGAGGCGCTGATGGTGACACCGGCGTCCGCGAGCCAGTCCGGCATCCGTCCGGATATTGATCCGTGCGGCGGTGCGGCGGTGCGGCGGTGCGGCGGTGCGCCGGTGCGCCGGTGCGTTCGTGCGCCAGTGCGTCCGTGCCCCGGGGCTGGTGCGCCAAAGAGTCCGTTGGCGCGCCAAGTGCGGCGGTTTCATTTCTGGCATACACAAAAGTGCCGTGGTCGTCGTAGCATGGGGGAAGCGCGATTGACGCGCGTTCGGGAGTGAACAGGACCGATGGGTGACGCGGGAGAAGGATTAGTTGACGCCGAGGCACGAGTTCAGGAGCGCCTGGATGAACTCGCGCGCGAGCGCTCGGAGCGCAAGACGCAGATCGTTCGCGATCCGGAGGCCGTTCGCGCGCTCGAGTCCCTGAGGCTGGCCCGCGCGGAATTCGAGCGTCAACTCGAGGCTACCGTTCACGACTCTCGCCGGGCGCAGCTGACGCAGGCGATCGCCGAAGTCGATCGCCGTATTGCCGCCATCAAGATCTAGGTGAAATAACGCCCCGGCGTCATTTCCGGCTTCAGATCATCGGATCGACCCGCTTGACCAGCTGTACCGCCATGCCCCACGGGTCTCTCAGCATCGCGACGGTGTCGCCGGTCTCGTTGGCCATGACGTCGCCGACCGGCGTCGCGCCGGCCGCAATCAATCGCGCGCGCTCGGCGGCAACGTCGATGGCGCGGAACGCCAGATGCAGCAGCAGCGGATCCATCGATGCGTAGTTGGGCACCGCGACTTTCGGGTTGGCGTAGAACTCGAGCATGACCGTATCGCCGTCGTCGGCGAGAAAGACGCCGAACGGCGGCGCATCCTGCGCGCGCTTGACCCGCATGCCGAGATGCGCGACATACCACTTCGTCAATGCGACCGGATCGGCGACCTGATAGGCAGTGTGTTCGATTTTCACAGGCAAATTCTAACAAGACACGGGGACGGGGGTGCTCGCGCACAACACCCCCGTCCCCTTGACTTTTTAACCCAGCGCCGCGACCTCGGCGAGCTGGCGGCCGAGATCGCCGGAGACTTCGAGCAGGTCGTGCTGTTCCTCGTCCGTCATCTTCGGCGCGCCCGCGGCCTGAAGCCGGGCGATCGCCTGCACGGCGTGCCCGGTGACCGTCGCGAGCGCTCGGAACTCTTCGAACGAACACGGTTTGACATGCGTGGCCTGGCGCAGCGCGGCCAACCCTTCGATGACATGCGCGGCGTCACGCAGGGCGCGCAGTTCGCGCGCGTCCCAGTCGCGCGGTTTCATGTCGATGGCGCAGAACGATCCGATCGTCTCGTGCGAGTCGGCGCGCAACGGCACGCCCGCGTAGGCGACGACGCCCATGTCGACGGTGCCGCCGTTCAATCGCAGCAGCGGATGCTGCCGCGTGTCCGGCACTACCAGTTCGTCCTGCTCGGCGACCACCCACTGGCAGAACGAATGGCTGAGCGGCGTCTGCCGCGCGGTGGCAATCGGCTCCGGGACGCCGACCTGCGATTTGAAGAACTGCCGGTGACGATCGACGAGCGACATCAGAATCACCGGCGCGTCGAGCAGATGCGCGGTGAGCCGTGACACGCGATCGAACAGCTCTTCGGGCGGCGTGTCGAGCAGTCCGGTCTTGGCGAGCGCCTTCATCCGCGCCGGTTCGGCGAGCACGGCATCGGGCGCCTGCGTCACCACCACTGGTTCAGGCGCCACGGTTTTGACGGCCGCTGCAATCGCGCCGTCGGTGGTGGGCGTGTCGACGAGGGCCTGCACGCCCCATTTCGTCAGCGGCTCGCGGTCCTGACTGCCGTCGGCCAGCACCGCGACGACCGGCACCAGCGCCGTGTGCGCGCAGGATCGCAACTTCTGGACGAGCCCGACCGCACCGCCGGGGATGTCGCCGCGCACCACCAGCGCCGCCGGCTTGAGCTGCTTGGCTTGCTGAAACGCGACCGCGGCATTCGTGGCCCGGACAACGTCCCAGCCGTCGTCGCTGAGCAGACCAGCGAGCGGAGTATTGCCCGCGGCATCGGGCTCGACGAGGAGAACGGGTCGGGCGGCGGCCACTGATCCCTCACTTCACCATACGTGCGGCGGTAATGCGATCCGTTCGTTCGAGCCGATCGACGACGTCCATCCCGCGGATCACCCGCCCGAGCGAGGTGAAATCGCCCTCGTTGTGAGGCTGGGCCTGGTTGCCGAGCGTATAGCCCGGCCGGCCGGTGTCGAGGCCGGCGCTCGCCCAGGCGAGATTTCCGCGTGTCAGTCCGCGCTGGTTGACCTCGTCGCGTTGACGGATCGTGTTTTTGGTTGCGGCGAATTGGACGACGAAGCCGGGCGCGTTTCTTCCGACCTCGGTGCCGACGAGGTCGCCCGACTCGACGAGGTGCACGAAGTAGTCAGTGCCGATCGGCGCGTCGCCGGCGTAGAGCTCGATCTCGATCGTGCCGCGCGGCGTCGTCCAGACCGCGCGCGGCTTCGGCGCGCCCTTGTAGTCGGGCAGGACGTACTTGTCGACGATCCTGCGGTAGTCCGCGAGCGTGCGCGCCGGCGGCGGCGCCGCGGGCTGCGGCGCGGCGGCGGGCGGTGCCGGCAGCTCGGCGAGGCGCGCCTGGCCGGCGGGCCCGAGTCCGCGGAGTCCGCCGCGGCCGGCGTTGCGCGCGTCGACGCTGGTCGTTTCCTGGGCGAGCTGGGCCGCCGGCTCGATCGCCGCTTCCGGTGCGTACGCCGCGAGGGCCGCGACGGCAGAGATGCGCAGCGCCAGCGGTTTCCCCGCGGCGGCTGCGGCGACGAGCTTCGGAACAAGCTCGGCAGACCGGGGCCGGTAGCGATTTGCCTGCGACGGACCGAACGACTCGGCGGCCATCACGGAGATCCAGGTGTCCGTCGACTGGAGGCCGGCAAGCACGATCGCGAACGACTCGTCGTCCACGTAGCTTGCGAGCGTCCGGAACGCCTCGGTCCGGACGCGACGATCCGGATCCTTTGTCTTCGCGCGCAGCACCGCGGCGAGTTTCGCGCGATCGAGACCGGGCGGATCGATCGGCACGGGCGGCGGCGGTGGCGCACCCGCGCGCCCTGGCTGTGGCACCGGCGCGGCGCCGAGGCCGCGGACCGCCCACATTCTCACGTCAGGCGACGGATCGTCGGCGAGCTTCAGGAGCGTCGGGATGGCCTTCGGATCCCGCGGCCTGAACAGCCCCCACGCCGCTTTCCACCGTACGGTGACGTCGGGACTATCGGCCCAGCGAATCATCACCTCGGCATCGTCTCCGTAAGGAAACCGGCCGAGCGAAAGCATTGCCTCGCCGGCAATGGTCCCGTTGACGGCGGTCTTCGGCGCCGTGGTCAGGAACTTCACGAGGGCGGCGCGTGCTTCCGGGGTCCGGACCTTCCCGAGTGCGGTTGCCGCTTCACGCGCGACCGCGGCCGGCGAGGCCGGCGACAGCAGGCGCTCGCTCAGCCACGCCACCGTCTCCGGGTTTTTCTGCTGGCCCATCGCGAAGACGATCGTCGCGGCGAACTCCGGCGCACACGCAGGGCAGTCACCGCGCGCTGCTTGTCCGGCGGCCTCCAGCAGCGCCCGGCCTTCCGGCTTGACGATCCGCGCGATCGCGATGGCGGCGCGCAGCCGCACTTCAGGATGCGGCGACTTCAGCGCCGGGCCGAGGACGTCCTGATCGAATGTGCGGGTGTCCTCGAGCATCAGCAGCTGGGCGATCGTGTTCAGATCCGGTTCGGTCAGCGGCCGTTTCGGCGGCGCCTGCGCGAACAGGACAGCTGAGGCGACGGCAGACAAGACCGCCAGGACCGGCCCGAATCGTGGTCTGAGCATGCCGGTAGCTTACTCCGCGAGCCGTAAGCCGTAAGCCCTAAGCCGTAAGCCGGTACAATTCCAGAATGCGTAAGTTTGGCGTCGTCGTCGTTCTGCTGCTCGTCGTTGCTCTCGTCGCGTTCGTCGTTGCCGGTTCCCGTCCCGGGCCCTCGATTCAGATCGCGAAACCCGAGAAACTCGTCGGCGCCAGCACGCCCGTGGAAATCGTCGTCGGCACACCGGCGGCGGATCCGTCGGCCGTGACCATCGTCTTCGAGCAGAACGGGACGCGGACAACGATCCCGCACCTCGATCCCAAAACCGTCGGCGTCCGCGACACCGGCGCCGCGGCGGGGCAGACCGCGGTGGTCGGCGTCGTCAGCCGCGAGACCGTGCCGATGCTGGCCTCGGGAGCCGGGCGGATCATCGTGTCGGCGACGCGGCCGGTGCTGTTCGGGCTGCGGACGGTCGCCAGCGAGGTCATGCGCGGCGTCCAGGTGCGCCTCGAAAAGCCAAGGCTCGAGGTCGTCTCGACGCATCACTACATCAACGTCGGCGGCAGCGAAGCCATCGTCTACAAGGTGCAGCCGAATGACGTCGCCTCCGGCGTGACCGTGGGGGACTTCGAATACCCGGGATTTCCAGCGACCGGCGCGGCGGGCGAGGGCGTCGCGATTCAGGATCCGTCACTGCGGATCGCGTTCTTCGCGTTGCGCTACGACCAGCCGGAGAGCACGCCGATGCGTCTCTACGCGCGCGATGAGGCCGGGAATACCACCAGCGCGGAGTTCGAGCACCGCGTGTTTCCGAAGGCCTTCAAGAGCAGCCGGATTGCGATCGAGGATAAGTTTCTCGAAAAGGTCATTCCGGCGATTCTGGCGACGACTACCGAGATCAATCCTCAGGGTTCGCTGATCGACAAGTTCGTGGCCGTCAACAGCGAGTTGCGCAAGAAGAACGCAGACACCATTGCGGCGCAGGCGGCGAAGACCTCGGCCGCGATGCTCTGGAAGGGCGTCGTCTTTCATCCGTTCACGAACAACGCCGTCGAGTCCGCGTTTGCCGACAAGCGGACGTATGTCTACAACGGCAAGGACGTCGATCACCAGACGCATCTCGGCTTCGACCTGGCGTCAACCGCCAACGCCACGATCGTCGCCGCCAACCGCGGGAAGGTGGTCTACGCGGCGCCCCTCGGGATCTACGGCAACTGCGTGATCATCGATCACGGCATGGGCGTGCAGTCGCTCTACGGGCACCTGTCGAGCCTCGCCGTCCAGGCCGGCGCCGACGTCGAGAAGGAGCAGCCGATCGGCAAGAGCGGCCAGACCGGCATGGCCGGCGGCGATCACTTGCACTTCACGATGCTCGTCAACGGACAGATGGTCAACCCGGTCGAGTGGTGGGACAGCCACTGGATCGCGGATCGCATTCTGCGGAAGCTCAAATAGGCTCAGGGCTCAGGGCTCATGGCTCGGAACTTAGCCCACGCCGGAGCCACGTCCCGATCCCCCGAGCCACGCCCGATCCCCCGAGCCACGCCCGAGCCCTGACACCGAGCCCTGAGCCGTGAGCCCTGAGCCAACGGTACACTTGTTATATGTAAAGAGGTGATATATAAGGAACCAATGCTTGCCGAAGTCCGCAAGGGCAGCGCCGAGGTGCTGATTCTCAACGCGATCGAAGGCCGTGAGCGCCATGGCTACGACATCGCGCGGTTCATCGAAGTGCAGTCGGGCGGCGCGATTGAGTTTCATTCGGCGACGCTCTATCCGACGCTGCACCGGCTCGAGAAGAAGGGCCTCATCGTCGGCCGCTGGGTCGAGAAGGCCGGCGAACGGCGGCGGCGCTTCTACAAGATCACGCCTGACGGCCGCGCGACGCTGCGGGAGCAGCGCAAGTCGTGGCGGGTGTTCGTCGACGCGCTGACCCGGGCGGCGCGCATCCGCCAGATCTGAGGAGGACGCATGTCACGCGACCCCGATGCCGTGCTCGATCGCTGGCGCCGTGAGACCCGCGACGCGCTGCCGGCCGCCGGCGACGACCTCGTCGAAGAAGTGGCCCAGCATTGCGCCGCCCGCTGGCAGCAGGCCCGCGACGCCGGCCTCAGCGCCGCCGAGGCCGATGCGCGCGTTGCGCGCGATCTCGAGGCCTGGCGCGCGCGCGACCGCGCCCGATCGCGCCTCAGCGTGATCTGGTCCGGCTGGTCGGTCGAAGCGCGTCACGCGCTGCGCGCGCTCCGCCTGCGGCCGATGTTCGCCGCCGGCATGATCGCGTTGACCGCGATCGCCGTCGCCGCCAATGTCGCCGCGTTTGCCGTCGCCTACGGCCTGCGCTGGCGGCCGCTGCCCTATCCCGACGGCGATCGGCTGGCCGTGCTCTGGGAGTTCTCGCGCGGCGAGACGACGCAGATCAGTCTGCCGGATTTTCGCGATCTGACCGGCGGCGGCTTGTTCGAGGCCGCCAGCGCGGTCGGCGGCGGCCGCGGCAGTCTGCGCGTCGGCGATCGCATCGAGCGCGTCAACGTGCTGGCGCTCGAGCCGCAGGGATTCGCGATGCTCGGCGCGCGCCCGGTCGCCGGCCGGCTGCTCGGTCCCGCCGACGCCGGCAAACGGGTGGTGCTCATCAGCCACCGGCTCTGGCGCGGCCAGCTCGGCGCCGATCCGAACATCGTCGGCCGCACCTTGTGGCTGAGCGGGAACACCTACGAAGTCGCGGGCGTCCTCGCTCCGGGCTTCGACTTCGAGCTTTCGGTCGGCCGCGCGTTCATGCTCGAAAATCACGATGTCTGGACGCTGATCGATCCCGCCGATCCAGTGGGGGCGCGGCGCGACGTGTCGGGGTTCGAAGCGCTGGTGCGGTTGCGTCCGGGCATGACGGCGGCCGATGCGCAGCACGCGGTCGACGACATCGCCAGCCGGCTCGCCCGCGAGCACGCCGCGACCAATCGCGATCGCGGGTTTCGCGTCGCCCCGCTGCGTGGTGAAGTCGTCGGCAAGTTCGATCGCCCGCTGGCGCTCGCCGGGCTCGCGGCCGTCCTGACGCTCGCGATCGCGCTCGCCAATCTCGCCACGCTCGCGGGCGTGCGGCTCTCCGAGCGGCAGCATGAGCTGGCCGTGCGCCGGGCCCTCGGCGCCGGCGAAGTGCGCCTCCGCCGCCAACTGATCACCGAGTACGCGGCCGTGGTCGCAACCGGCGCGGCCGCGGGTCTCGTGGCCGCGAAATGGCTGGTCTCGAGTCTGGCCGCCAACGACGCGGCGCACTTGCCCTACGTCGATTCCATCAGATTCGACGCGCCGGTCTGGGCTGTGGCGCTGGGCCTCGTGCTGACGATCATCGTCGTGCTGGCATTGCTGCCGATGCGCGCCGGCAACCGCACCAACGCGCTCCGTACCGGCGGTCGCGCCTCGTCGGGCGGACGCCGGACGCGACGAGTACTCGTCGCCGCCGAACTTGCGCTGGCGCTCGCGCTCGCCAGTGGCGGCGCGTTGATTGGTCTCAGCCTGGAGCGGCTGATGGCCGTCGATCCCGGGTTTGCGGAACGTGGCGTCGTCAGCGCGCGCGTGTCGGCATACGCGGCGCGCTATCCGGGCCTGCCGGAGGTCGAGACGTTTTTCGGAACGGTCATCGATCGCCTGTCGGCATTGCCCGGGCTCGATCGCGTCGGGGCGGGTTCGGGTCTGCCGCTCAGCGGCCAGTCCACGGGCACTGGCGTCGTCGTCGAGGGCCAGTCGGCCGATCCGGCGGCGCGCAAGGTCGCGGGCTGGCAGTTCGTTACCCCGGGCTATTTCGAGGCGCTCGGGATGACGCTGCGAAACGGGCGTCTGTTCTCCGCCGACGATCGCGCGCACGACGGCCACGTGTCGATCGTCAACGAGGCCCTTGCGCGCGAGCTGTTCGGCGACGGTAATCCGATCGGCCGCCGCATCGCCACCGGCGACGGCGATAAGAGCGGCGACTGGCACGAAATCGTCGGTGTCGTCGCTGATGTTCGCTACAGCGCGCTGGCATCGCCGCCGCAGCCGCGACTGTACGACTTGTTCGGCGAGCACTGGGGACGGACGCTGTTTGTCGTCGCGCGCGCGCGCATGGCCGACGAGTCGTCGATGCTCGCTCCGATGCGCCGCGCGATTGCCGCAATCGATCCGGAAGCGCCGGTGTTCGAAAGTGCGGCGATGGCGGATCTGGTCGCCCGATCGGCGGCGCCGTACCGGCTGTCGGCGGCGATGGCCGCGGGCCTCGCGCTGGCGGCTCTGGTGCTCGCGTTGGCTGGCGTCTACGCGATTGCCGCGGTCTCGGTCGCCGAGCGCGCTCGAGAAGCCGGCGTCCGCGCCGCGCTAGGGGCATCGCCGCGAGACTTGCTCAGGCTGATACTCGGAGAGGGTATATGGACCGCCGTAATCGGGGGCTTCGCCGGATGTCTCTGCGCGTGGGGAGTCGCAACCGTCGTCCGCGCGCAGCTGTTCGGCGTGACCACGGCTGATGTCGCCGCCGTCATCCCACTGGCGGCGATTGCGCTGATGACCTCGGCGGTGGCCGCAACCCTGCCGCCGGCGCGCCGCGCGGCCGGGGCCGACCCGCTGATCGCGATGCGGACCGAGTAGCTAGGTCGTGGTCTGGGTCCGCTGGGCGCCCTTGGCGGCGTCCATTTCCTGCTGACCCCGGAAAATGCTGCACCAATCCTTGTGTTCGGCAACGGGCATTCCGCACTCGACACAGATCCGAACCCGCTTGGGCGGTTCGGCCTTGCCACCAAACAATTTGCTGAACATGCTCATCGGCGATTCCTTCCCGGTCGTAACTCTGGATGAGACGTGTTTGACCCCATTTTCGTTTGCGGCGAAAAAGGGACCGGGTCGCTTTTTACGAGTTACGTAAAAAGCGACCCGGTCCCTTTTTTGGCTCATTCCCTCAGAACCGTCGCCGGATCCAGCCTGGCCGCCCGGCGGCCCGGAACCAGACAGGCAACAACCGCGACCGCCATCAGCGTCAACGGCACGACGGTCAGCACCCACGGGTCGCGGGGCGCCACTTCGAACAGCACGCTTTCGACCAGTCGCGATGCCGCGATCGCGGTGACAAGGCCGACGACGACGCCGCCGCCGACGAATCGCAGGCCCTGCATCACGACCATCCGGCGCACCGCTGACGGATCCCCGCCGAGCGCGAGCCTGATGCCGATGTCGCGGGTGTGCTGTTGGACGAAGTACGCCATCACCCCGTAGATGCCGACGACGGCAAGGATGAGCGCGGCCAGCGCGAACACGCCGATGAGAAGCGTCAGCGACCGCGGGGCGGAGAGAGACGATGCGATCAACTGCTCGCCGGTCCAGGTGCCGGCGAGCGCCAGCGACGGGTCGAGCTCCTGCATCGCCGTGCGCAGGCTCGACGCGAGCGACGCTGGATCGCCGCTCGTCCTCAGCATCGCGAATCCGTTCGGTACATCGACGAACGGAAAGTAGACCGTGCCGTCGTCATGCGCGTCCAGGCCCTGGTATTTCACTGTGCCGACGACGCCCACGACGGTCGTCCACGGGCAGGTCGTGCAGCCGCCGCTCTTCAACCGTCGTCCGACGACGTTGCCGTCGGGGAAGAA
>DASUGM010000071.1:0-5085 GCA_036274055.1 Vicinamibacterales bacterium
CACGAGTACGTGGATGCCGCGGCGATGAAGCTGGCGATGGCGCCGGCAAGCTTCGACGTGATCCTGACCGAGAACATGTTCGGCGACATCCTTTCCGATCAGGCCGGCGCCATCTGCGGCTCGCTGGGCTTGCTGCCGTCGGCGAGTCTCGGCAACGGCCCCGGCCTGTTCGAGCCGGTGCATGGGTCCGCGCCGTCGCTGGCCGGCAAGGACGTGGCGAACCCGATTGGCGCGGTCGCGTCGGCGGCGATGCTGCTGAAAGACGGCCTGGGATTGCGCGAGGAGGCCGCGCTGGTCACGCGTGCGATTGAAGCAGTGCTCGCCACTGGCGCGCGCACTGCCGACATCGCTGCGCCCGGCGCGCCATCGATCGGCACCAAAGCGTTCGGCGATCTACTCGACCGTCACGCTCTTCGCGAGATTCCGTGGCTGGTCGACGTCGCACCCGCGCCCAACCGCCACGTGATACGCCAGTAGCTGCATCGGAATCGCGAACAGCACCGGCAAAATCAACGGATGCGCGTCCGGCACGGTGAGGACGACGTCGCGGTGCGGTTTGAGATCGAGGATGTCGTTGAACGCGGCCGCCTTCGACGCCGTGGTGAAGACGATCACGCGTCCGCCCCGCGCCTTGGCTTCCTGGATGTTGCCGACGGCCTTCTCGAACACCGCGTCGTCGGCGGCGATCGCCGCGATCGGCAGGTCCTCGTCGATGAGCGCGATCGGACCGTGCTTCATCTCGCCGGCGGGATAACCTTCGGCGTGGATGTAGGAAATTTCCTTCAACTTCAGTGCGCCCTCGAGCGCGATCGGATAATTGATCCCGCGTCCGAGATAGAGGAAGTCGCGATGCTGCTGGACCGTCGCCGCGAGCGCGGCGATCGCCTCGTTCATATGCAGCGTCGCTTCGATGTGAATCGGCAGCTGATCGAGCTCGCGGATCATCGCTTTGGCTGCCGCCGGATCGAGCGTGCCGCGCGCCTGACCGAGCGCCAGCGCCAGCAGATGCAAAGCGACCAGCTGCGACGTGAACGCCTTCGTCGAGGCGACGCCGATCTCCGGTCCCGCGTGGGTGTAGACGGTGCCTTCGGCTTCGCGCGTCGCCATGCTGCCGACGACGTTGCAGATCGCGACGCTGCGCGCGCCCAGCCGTTTCGCCTCACGCAGCGCGCCGAGCGTATCGGCGGTCTCGCCTGACTGCGTGATCGCCACGGCCAGCGTCCGGGCGTCGACGATCGGATGCCGGTAGCGGAACTCGCTGCTGTAGTCGACCTCGACCGGCAGCCGCGCCAGCTCCTCGATCAGAAACTTGCCGACCAGTCCCGCGTGCCACGACGTGCCGCACGCCAGGATGACGACGCGGTCGACGCCGCGCAGTGCCTCGGCGTCGAGGTTCATCTCGTGGAGAAACACCTCGCCGGTCTCGACCGAGACGCGCCCGAGCACCGTCTCGCGAATCGCCCACGGCTGCTCGTGAATTTCCTTGAGCATGAAGTGGGGATAGCCGGCCTTCTCGGCCATGACCGGATCCCAGGTGACATGCGTCGGTTTTTTGTCGTGCGCCGCCCCGGCGAAGTCGGTGAAGCGGGCGCCGGCGCGGGTGATCACCGCGATTTCCTGATCGTCGAGGAACACGACGTCGCGGGTGTGCTCGAGGATCGCGGGAATGTCCGAGGCGACGAAATACTCGCCGTTGCCGAGGCCGATGACCACCGGCGGACCGTTCCGCACGGTGACGATCGTGTCGGGATCGTCCGCCGAGATCAGCACCAGGGCGAACAGGCCGCGCAGGCGCGTCAACGCCCGCCGCACCGCCGCCTCGAGTCCGTCGCCACGGCTCTCCTTTTCGACCAGGTGGGCGACGACTTCGGTATCGGTCTCGGTGACGAACTTGTGGCCCTCGCGAATCAGCTCGTGTTTCAGCTCGAGGTAGTTCTCGATGATGCCGTTGTGGACGACGACGATGCGGCCGGTGCAGTCGCGGTGCGGATGCGCGTTCTCTTCAGTCGGCCGGCCGTGCGTGGCCCAGCGGGTGTGGCCGACGCCGAACTGCCCATCAACCGGGTCCGCTGCCAGCACGTCTTCGAGGCGCGACAACTTGCCGGCGCTCCGGCGAATCAGCATCTCGCCGTTGCGCACGACGGCGACGCCCGCCGAGTCGTAGCCGCGATATTCCAGCTTTCGCAGGCCTTCGATGATGACGGGGAGGAGCGGTTTATTCCCGACGTAGCCGACGATGCCGCACATGCGCTAACCGCGCTCCGCTTTCTGCTTTGCGCGCCGTGCAGCCGCCCAGCCGTCCTTGTTGATCTGGCGGCCGCGCGAAATGGCGAGCGCGTCTGCCGGCACGTCCTCGGTGATCGACGACCCGGTCGCCACGTACGCGCCCTCACCGACCGTGACCGGCGCAATCAACTGCGAGTCGCTGCCGATGAAGGCGCCATCCTGGATCACCGTGTGGTGCTTCTTGACGCCATCGTAGTTGCAGACGATCGTGCCGGCGCCGATGTTGACGTCGTTGCCGACGGTAACGTCGCCCAGGTACGACAGGTGGCTGGCCTTGCTGTGCGTGCCGAGCGACGCTTTCTTCAGCTCGACGAAGTTGCCGACGCGCGCTCGCGCGCCGATCGTCGAGTTCGGCCGGATATGCGCGAACGGGCCCACCTGCGCGCCGGCTTCGACCACTGAATCGACAATCACCGTGCGATCGAGAATCACGACGTCGTCGCCGATGGTCGCGTCGGTCAGCCGCACGCCACCGTGAATCTGACAGCGGGCGCCAATCGTCGTCCGGCCCTGCAGCACGACGTTCGGGCCGATCGTCGTATCGGCGCCGATCGTCACGTCGTCGTCGACGTAGACGGCGCCGGGATCCTCGAGCGTCACACCGTCGAGCATCAGCGCGCGGTTCTTCCGCGCGCGGACGACCGCGGACAGCTCGGCCAGATCGACGCGGGTGTTGACGCCGCGAAGCTCGTCGGCAGTCTCGAGGCACAGCGTCTCGACGCGCTTGTCACCCTGCCGGAACTGCGACACGAGGTCGGTGAGGTAGTACTCGCCCTGCGCGTTGTCGGTGGCGAGATTGCGCAACGCCGCGAACAGCGGGCCCAAGGCGAAGGCGTAATTGCCGCTGTTGATCTCGCGAATCGCACGCTCGTCGCCTGACGCGTCGCGCTCCTCGACGATGCGCGCGATCTGCCCGGACTCGTCGCGGACGATCCGGCCGTAGCCATACGGATCGGCGACTTCGGCGGTCAGCACGGTCGCGACCGCGTGCGTGTTGTGGTGCTTCTCGAGCAGCCGCCGCAGCGTGTTGGCCTGCAAGAGCGGCACGTCGGCGTAGAGCAGCAGCACCGTGCCTTTCTTTCCCTGCAGCACCGGCTCGGTCTGGAGCAGGGCATGCCCGGTGCCGAGCTGCGGCGACTGGACCACAAACGCGAGGCCCGGTTCCGCCGCCAACGCCGTCCGCACGTCGTCGGCGCCGTGGCCGATGACGATCGTCGTCGTCGCCGCGTCCAGCGTCGAGACGGTCCGCAGCACGTGTGAGATCAGCGCACGGCCGGCCAGCGGATGAAGCACCTTCGGCCGGGCCGATCGCATGCGCGTCCCCTTGCCCGCGGCAAGGATGACGACGTGGAGGTCGCTCATCGCGGATCGATTATCGCTGATTGGCTGAGTGACGCGATTTCAAGCCCGATGCCTTACCGTTACGCGGCCGGCGAGCCGGCGGTGGCATCGGCACTTCGAGCAGCGCCTGAAACGCGTCCGAGTCGCGCAGGTCCTCGAAGTCGGGGTCGTGACGTGCCTGGGCGCGAGCGTCGGGGCGGGCCTCAAAGGCGCGCGACAAGAACGTCAGTGCTGCCTCATGGTCGCCGCGGCGCGCGTTGACGGCGGCCAGGAGATACAGCGCCAGGTCCTGCTCCGGCGACTCTTCGAGGGCTGACATTGCCAGCGCCTCCGCCTGGTCGTCGTCGTTCTGATTCAAGGCCATCGTGGCCGCGGTGAGGCGGTCTTCGATCGTCCGGAGGTTCGCTGACTGGCGCCCAAGTTCGCGGTGGCAGAGATCGAGGTAAACGCGCGTTCGATCGAGCAGCGGGCCATGGGCCGGGAAGCGCTCGAGGAGCGCCTCGAAGTGCCGAGCCGCGTCCGCGTAGCGATGCGCCTGCAGCGCCTCCATGCCGGCCTGAAACATGGCAAACGCCTCGGCACCTGGGTCAAGAGGCGACGACGGTTCTTGAGCCATCAGAACGCTGCTCCAGTCCTGGGGAGGCCTAGAAGATCGCGAAAATAACAAACCGGCGCAAAGGCCGTCAAGGCGGCTACTCGGTCTGTCGTTTCACCAATATTTTGCTCTTTTTGACCGACTTACGGATTACGGCTGGCTCAACACCATGGAACTTGCCCAGCATCTCGAATGCCAGGGTGTCATCGAAGCCCGCCAGGGCCGTCAGCGCCTGATAACGGGAGAAGACGAGCTCAGGATCGATGTCTGCGGATGATTCGGAGGGTTCAACGGGTGGCAGGACCACGACAAATTCGCCAAGCTCCACTGGTATATTCGGCCAAACAACCAACTCTTCGTTAATCTTGCTTATTTCACGGTGAATAAAAATAGGTCGTGTCACCAATTGTGTCATCTCGCCTAGCGTTCGGCGAATCCGGTGCGGTGCCTCGAAGAACACCTGGGTTCGCGGATCCGCAGCGACGTCGTGAAACCAGCCTTCTCGATCCTTCCCGGATCTGGGCGGGAAACCGCGAAAACAGAAGCTATCCGAGGTTACGCCGCTGACCGAGAGGGCGGCGGCGACGGCGCTCGGCCCGGGAATCGGCACTACCTTGTGGCCGGCCTGGCGCACCGCTGCGACCAGACGGCTGCCTGGATCAGCGATTCCCGGTGTTCCGGCGTCAGTGACCAGCGCGACAGACTGGCCCGCCGAAAGCCGTCCGATGATTTTCGGGGCCTCCCGCACCTCGTTGTGCTCACGGACGCTGACGAGCGGCTTGCGAATCTCGTAGTGCGCGAGCAGCTTCGAGGTCCGCCGGGTGTCTTCGGCGGCAATCAGATCGACTTCCCGCAGCGTCCGC
>DASUGM010000072.1:0-7373 GCA_036274055.1 Vicinamibacterales bacterium
ACAGGGAGAAGCACGAGAAGAGCAGGAGAAGAGCATTGACGGTCTTGCCAAGAAGAGAACCCCTCTTGGTTTTCTCCGCCTTCTCCCTGTGAGTTTCGCTCTGGCAGAGCGGAGCCTGAGCGAGCGATCTCAGCCCGTCCGCCCGAGCCGATGGGCGAAGTGATCACGCGCGACGGTCAGCAGGCTGGTGACGCGCTCGTCACTGGCGCGGTGCCCTCTCAGAACCTGCCGGGCGCGCTCCTCGGACATCGGGGGCAGATCGGGCGCCGGATGCCAGGCACCGGCGGCGTCGCGGATCAGGATCTCGAAGAGCTCGTGGGCGCCACTGTCCATGACCTTGCGGAGACTGAGATTGGTGATACGCATGCCTTCAATGAGACGTCGCAAAACGAATACCAAGAAGGCCGGTGAAACAGCCGACGCGGCGCGAGCATCGAACACTTCAGCAGTGCGCCAGACTGCATAGGGTGGGAAAATGGAGCCTCACATGACGACCCCGAAATTCGCAGTAATCGTCGGTATCTTCGCCCTGGTCGCCGGTGTAATGCACGGCGGGCTCGCGTTCCAAAGCGAGCGCGGGCACGTCATCCCGGCGCCCGTCATCGACGAGACGGCCGGCAGCGCGGGCGCCGAAACCGCGGTCCTGGCAGGCGGCTGTTTCTGGGGCGTGCAGGGCGTCTTTCAACATGTCATCGGCGTGACCGGTGCGATTTCCGGCTACGCGGGCGGCGACAGGGCGAACGCGGCGTACGAGCGCGTCGGCAGCGGGCGCACGGGCCACGCCGAGTCGGTGCAGGTGACATTCGATCCGCGCAAGATCACGTACGGCCGGCTGCTGCAGATTTTTTTCTCTGTGGCGCACAATCCCACGCAGCTGAACCGCCAGGGGCCCGATGTCGGTACGCAGTATCGATCGACGGTGTTTCCGACGACGCCGGACCAGGCGCGCATCGCCGCCGCGTACATCGCGCAACTCAACGACGCCAAGATCTTCCGAGCGCCGGTAGTCACCACGGTCGAGCCGAATCGTGAGTTCTATCCGGCCGAGGCGTATCACCAGGACTACCTGACGCTCCATCCCGACGAGCCCTACATCGCCTACAACGACCTGCCGAAACTTGCCGAGCTGAAACGTCTGTTTCCCGACCGCTACCGCGCCACGCCGGTGCTCGTCGGCGCTGGCGGCTGACACCCCGCTCCCCCACCTCCGGGGAATAGCTTTTGGCGAAGCGTCAGGCGATTCTTTGATCGGCCCGCGCGACGTCTCGCGCGCGTCCCTGCCCGGCCATCGTCGCGGTCCTTGCCCGATCGCGATGGTGACCGATTGTGAGACCGAATGGCCGACGATCCCCGCGAACATCGCGACGTCAGCATCGTGCGCGTACAGTCTGGGTTTCTGGTCGGACAGGTCGACAACCCATCAGGGTTGGCGGCGACGACAAACGTCCTCATCCTGCTCGACGACTTCGCCGAGGCGGTCCGATTCGCACAAGCGGCGGCGGCCAAGGCCGGCAGCCGCGCCTGGCTCGCGGAAAACGAGTCGTTCCTTCGCCTTCCCGAGTCCTGATCGTCGAACGGGCATGTGAATTGCTGGCCTGGGTCACATGCCTTTCAAGAGCAAGGCTCAACGCCGCAAATTCGCGCAGCTGCTCGTCGACGGCAAGATCTCCGACGAGACCTACGAGGAGTGGAACCGCTCGACGGGTAAGAAGACACTGCCTGAGCGGGTGACCCAGCCGAAGCGCAAGTCAACTGCGAAACGCCGCACGAAAACACGACGGACTCCCGCCAGTAGGTAACGCTTGTCTCCAAGAGCCTTCAACATGAAGGCTATGAAGAAGAGCTTGGTTCTTTTCTTGGGAAGTTCTTGCGAGATGCGTTGTGGCAGACCGCTTAGGCTCAGATCTTCTTCATGAGCTCCACCTAATCGGGGATTTCGTCTCAGAACGTATCTCGCTGGTTTTCGAGGAAGTTGATCTTCTTCATGTTGAAGGCTCTTTGAGGTTAGGGCCGCATGACGACCTTCGTGCAGCCGTCCTCCTTCTTCAGGAACATCTCATACGCCTTCGGCGCGTCGTCGAGCCGGACGTGATGGCTGATCACAAATGACGGATCGATGACGCCGTCTTCGATGAGCGACAGCAGCCGCGGCAGATAGCGATGGACGTGCGTCTGCCCCATCCGTAACGTCAACCCCTTGGCGAACGCCGCGCCGACCGGCACCTTGTCGAGATAGCCGCCGTAGACGCCGGGGATCGAGACGACACCGCCCTTGCCGCACGCGTGAATCGCCTGGCGCAACACCTCGAGGCGGTCGGTGGCCAGCATCATCTGTGTCTTGACGTTGTCGTAGCGCGCGCCGAGCGATCCCGCGCCGTGCGCCTCGAGGCCGACGGCGTCGATGCAGGAATCGGGGCCGCGGCCTCCGGTCATCGCGCGCAGGCGCTCGATGACGTCGTCATCCTCGAAGTTCAGGGTCTCAGCCAGACAGACGTCGCGCGCGAGATCGAGCCGCTCCGGAACGCGGTCGATGGCAATGACGCGTTCGGCGCCAAGCAGATACGCGCTCTTGATCGCGAACAGGCCGACCGGGCCGCATCCCCAGACCGCGACGGTGTCGCCGCGCTGGATGTCGCAGTTTTCCGCGGCCATGTAGCCGGTGGGCAGGATGTCGGTCAGAAACAGCACCTGATCGTCTGAGAGATGATCCGGCACCCGGAACGGACCGACGTCGGCGAACGGGACGCGAACGAACTCCGCCTGACCGCCGGCGTAACCACCGTAGAGATGCGAGTAGCCGAACAAGCCCGAGCCAGAGGCGCCGTAGAGCCGCTCGAGCATCCAGGCGTTGGGATTCGAGTTATCGCAGAGCGACCAGCAACCGCGCCGGCACATGCCGCATTGCCCGCAGGCAATCGTGAACGGGACAATGACGCGATCGCCGACTTTCAACGACGCGACGCCTTTGCCTTTTTCGACCACCTCGCCCATGAACTCGTGGCCGAGGATGTCGCCGTGCGCCATCGACGGAATGAAACCGTCGTACAAGTGCAGATCCGATCCGCAAATGGCCGTCGACGTCACTTGAATGATCGCGTCACGATCGTTGAGAATCCGCGGGTCCGGCACGTTTTCGACGCGGATCTTGTGCTTGCCCTGCCAGCAGACCGCCTTCATGCGATGGCCTCGATGATCCTGTAGCTGCCGCGGCGCGCGCCCGCGGATTGTCCTTCGGTCGTCGCGACCTCCCCGGTCTCGATGATCCGCTTGAGCGTTCGCAACGATTCGCGCACGTCAGCCGACGGGTTGCGGCCGAGGAGCCAGGCCAGCGAGGCGCCGAGCTTGCCGGCGGGCGGATCGTACTGCATGACGACGCGAATTTCGGTGCCGCCGCGCCTCAGCGGCCGGAACGTCACCGAGCCGGCGCTCGCCACGTCGGACCCGGGCAGCGATTCCCACGCGATTTTCTCACCGGGGATTTCGTTGACGATCCGCGCGTCCCAACTCACCGGCACACCGGCCGGACCGCGAATCGTCCAGCGCGATCGGTTCGCGTCGAGCGACTCGACCTTGGCGAGGTGCGGAAACACCTTCGGGAGATATTCGGGATTGCGCCAGAAGGCGAACAGCGTGCTGGCCGATGCCTGAATCGTCACGCTCTCGTCGATGCGCACGCCGCGGCGGCCGCTGAGCGCCCGGCGCGGATCGTCGCGACGCCGGGTACGGCCCGTGACCGCGTTGATGGGGCAATACCCGGCGGCGCCCCGGGCGACCAGGCCAATGCCGCCGGCGGCCGCGGCGTTGCGCACGCTCCCTTGCTGCTGGCGCGCCAGGTTCAGTAGCAGGACTCCGGCGACGACGGAGGCGAGCCGTTCCCAGTCGTTGACATTGCGATGCATGGAAATGCTGGGGTGCAACGCCAGTACCACGTCTCCCGAAGGCATTAGCCGGCCGGCGGGGAGTGTATTGAGATCGTCGCGGCGCAGGCGTAGGATTGACCTTCCCCTGTTTGGGCAGCAGGAGGGCATGTCATGCAGCTCACCGCGATTGCCGTCCAAAAAACCCGAGAAGCCGATACCCACGACGAGTGGTTCGCCGTCCACGTCAAAGAGAGACGCGGGGACTGGCAGATGATGAGCGGCGTCGAACTGCGCGCCGACGAGGCGTTCAGGGCGCTGATGGCGCTCGGCCTGATGAGCGAGCGCGCCGTCGAACTGATTCATCAGGCCCGCGAGCAGTTCGGCTACCGTCCCGGAAACTGACGCTTCGCGATCGCCGCGAGGTCCCGGACGAACAGCCGCCGCGCGGTCGCGCGCGCCGCGGCGTCCGGGGCACGCAGGATCGATGAAGGATGCACGGTCAATGTCACGATCGGCGCCAGCGGCGAGGGAAACAGCTTGCCGCGGTCGCGCAACACTTTCGGCCCTGAACCCAGTACAACCGACGCGGCCGTGGCGCCCAGCGCGATGATCGCGCCCGGCTTGACCAGACGGACTTCATCGTCGAACCACAACCGGCAGGCCAGAATCTCTTCGCGATTTGGACGTTCGTGAAGGCGGCGCTTGCCGGCTGGTTTCCACTTGAAGTGTTTGACGGCGTTGGTGAGGTAGACCGCGGCGATCGGAATGCCGGCCTCGACGAGCGCTTCGCGCAGCAGCGTGCCGGCGGGACCAACGAACGGCTCGCCCGCTTTGTCTTCCTGATCGCCGGGCTGCTCGCCGACCAGCATCAGCTTCGCGCCGACCGGACCGGCGCCGAACACGGTCTGGGTCGCGTGTTTGTAGAGATCGCAACGCCGGCAACCGTCGGCATCGCGTTCGACCTGGGCCAGTGTGCGCGCCCGATCGCGTTTGGTGGGTTGGTCGTTCACGGCGTGCTCACAGTGAGGAGCGTGGTCACCTCACGTGCAAGCGCAACGCCAGTGTCGTCGTCCCGGGCGCTTGAGGCGTCGGTATTTCGGTGGCACGTGGTTTGAAGAATGTGCGTAAAGGGATTCCCATGGCAGACATGAACAATCGCTGGCGACGCATTTCCGACAAGGCGTTTGAGCTCTACCAGTCACGCGGCGGCACCGACGGGCGCCACGTCCAGGACTGGCTCGAGGCCGAGCGCCTCATCGATGAAGAAGATGACCGCGACGGGAGCGCGGCGCGAAATACACCCGAAGAGCGCGCGGCGGCGGACGGGACGACGCCTGAACAGCGAGACGCCGCGAGTCAGGTGCCGCGTGGCAGCCGCCGGCGGACGAAGTCGGCAACTCTGTGACGCCGCGGCGCGGGCAGGCGCGGCACCACTCGATGTAATCTCTACGCTCCGCGCAAGCGGACGAGGGACTCGAATGGCTCGTCAACCACGCCGAAGCATCGCGCCGCGACGCAGTCGCCGCCGCCGCGATGCGGAACTGCCCAGGCCTTCGGTACCCGAACCCGCGGCCTCGATCGTCGGGTCGCCGGCGCCCGCTGGCGGCGACGAGCACGGGGCCGCGCCGAGCGACGGCGTGGTCGCCATCGGCGCCTCGGCCGGGGGGCTCGAGGCCTTCATGCAGTTGCTTGGCGCGCTGCCGGCGGACTTGCCGCTGTCCTTCGTCTTCATTCAACACCTGTCGCCGCAGCACGAGAGCGGGCTGGCCGGCGTGTTGGCGAATCGCACGTCGATGCCGGTGCTGCAGGCGGCCGACGGGATGCCGATCGAACCGCGGCACATCTACGTCATCCCGCCGAACGCGCAAATGGCTGTGCGGGACGGCCGGCTGACGCTGCAACCGCGGCCGTTCGATCGTACGCAGTTCACGCCGATCGACACGTTCTTTCAATCGCTGGCGCGATGGGCGCATGGACGCGCGATCGGCGTCGTGCTTTCCGGCACCGCGTCCGACGGCGCGGCCGGCATTCGCGAAATCAAGTCCGCCGGCGGCATCACCATCGCGCAACGGCCTGAAAGCGCGCGCTACGATGGCATGCCGCGCGCCGCGATCAGCACCGGGATGGTCGACCTCGTGCTCTCGCCCGAGGAAATTGCCGAGCATCTCGGCACCCTCGACGGGCACCCGTACCTGCGGCGATCGGATCGCGACGACGAGACGATTGCCAGCGATGAGCAGCTGTCCGAGGTGTTCGGGCTGCTTCGGCGCGTCAGCGGCGTCGACTTCAAGCATTACAAGGCGCCGACGGTGCGGCGGCGGCTGTTGAGACGGATGGCGCTGCACCGGATGAGCGGCATCGGCGACTACGTCGCGCTGCTGCGCCGCGATGCGGCCGAAATATCGCTCCTCTACCAGGATTTGCTGATTCACGTCACCCGGTTCTTCCGCGATCCGGATTCATTCTCGGTGCTGAGCGGGCAGGTCTTCCCCGAGATCGCGCGCGAAGCGCCCGACGATCGGCCGATTCGCATCTGGGTGCCGGGGTGCGCCACCGGCGAGGAGGCCTACTCGATCGCGATCGTGTTGATGGAGTTTCTCGGCAGTCAACCCGACAGCCGCCGGATCCAGATTTTCGCGACCGACGTCAGCGAGACCGCCATCGATTCGGCTCGAACGGGCGCGTATCCCCTCAGCATCAGCGCCGACGTCTCGGCCGAACGGCTGAAGCGGTTTTTTATCAAGGTGGATGGCAACTACCGCGTCAACAAGTCGGTGCGCGACGTCTGCCTGTTCGCCCGCCACGATTTGACTCGCGATCCGCCGTTCTCCCGGCTCGACCTGATCGTCTGCCGCAACGTCCTGATCTACCTCGATACCGCGCTCCAGAAGCGGCTCGTCCCGGTGTTTCATTACGCGCTCCGGCCGAACGGCTATCTGATGCTCGGTCCCGCCGAGACCACCGGCTATCAGCCGTACTTCACGATCGCCGACAAGCGATGGCGCCTGTTCCGGAAGACGGCGGTGGACGCACCGCTGCCAAGCGGCTTCTCGACCGAACGATGGACCAGCGTTCCGCTGACGTCGATGCCGCCGCCGGCGCCACGCGGCGAAGGCCGCACGGTGCAGGAGGAAGCGAATCGCCTGCTGCTGCAGAAGTTCAGCCCGGCCGGGGTGATCGTCGACAGCGGCAATCAAATCGTCCAGTTCCGCGGCCAGACCGGTCCCTACCTCGAGCCCGCCTCCGGCGATCCCAATTTGAACGTGCTGAAGATGGCGCGCGAGGGACTGCTGTTTTCGCTGCGCACCGCGCTGCAGTCGGCGCGACGAAGACACAAACCCGTGAAGAAGGACAACGTCCTGGTCCGTCGCGACGGCGAGTGGCAGCCGGTGACGATCGAGATCGTGCCGCTCGGCGGCGGGGCCGACGGCCACGCGTTGGTGTTGTTCCATGAGCGCGACCGCTCATCGTCGCCGGTTCCGCCGGCGAGCCCGCGGCGGCGGGGCGGGCCAA
>DASUGM010000073.1:0-7452 GCA_036274055.1 Vicinamibacterales bacterium
GGTGGCGACAACCAGCGCATCGGCGTCGCGGGCGGCCTCGATCGCGTCGTCGGTGCGGCGGCACGTGCCGCGCAAATCCCCGGGCAACTCGCGGACCGCCGGATCGTGCACGGCGACCCGGGCGCCGCCGGCGATCAGGAATCGGCACAGCGTCACCGCTTCCGATCGCCGCAGCGTATCGGTCCCGGGCTTATAGGTGAGACCCCAGACGCCAATCGCCTTGCCGGCGATCGACCCGAGCTCGTGGACAAGGCGGCGATGCGCCCAGCCGCGATGCGCGTCGTTGCTGACCACTATGCCGTCGAAGAACGGCGTCTCCAGTCCGGCGCGATCGGCGAGATCGCGGACGAAGTTGACGTCGCGCGCCAGCGTGCCGCCGGCAAACGCGCCGCCGGGAGACACATAGGCCGACGGTCCGATCCGCCGTTCGGTCTTGAGGCCGCGTTCGACTTCGCGCGCATCCGCGCCGTACCGCTCAGCAACCACAGCAAGTTCATTGATGAAGGCGACCGACGTCGCCAGAAACGCGTTGACGGCGTGCTTGGTCATTTCCGCAGACTCGACCGACATCCACTCGATGCGATCGGTAATCGGTGCCCACAATGCCGTCAGCACTTCGCGCGTCGCGGGCGCGCGCACGCCAACGACGACGCGATCGGGCGACGTGAACACGGCAAGCGCCTTGCCGAGGCGGAGATTCTCCGGCGAGCACGCGAAAGAAATCGCCGCGCCAGGACGCCGCCGCGCGCACTCACTCTCCAGCTGCCTGGCGGTGCCGACCGGCACCTGCGACGACACCAGAATCACGGCGTCGTCGCGGACGAACGGAAGCACGTCCACGATCTGATCGACGACGTAGCCGACGTCCGCGCGATCGTCATCATCGACCGGGGTGTCGAACGTGACCCAGACGACGTCGGCGGCGGCGACCGCCGCGGGTCGATCATCGGTGAAGCGCAACTTGCGGCTGGCGAGCGCGGACGCAAGGAGTTCGGGCAAACCCGGCTCCGCCACGGGCGGCTCGGCGCGACTCAGCCGCGCGACGACGGCGGCGTCGGGATCCCAGGCGGTGACGTGGTGACCGGCGGCCGCGGCGCACGCGGCAGTCACGGCGCCGAGGTGCCATAGTCCGATGACCGCGACGTTCATGACGCCGGCGCCGCGCCAGCGGTGCGCGCGTCAGGCGTCGCCAGGGTGAAGCCGGCCTTGCGTCCGTCTTCGAAGAACATCTTCACCGTCTCGAGGCTGAACTGGGTCAGATCTTTGCCGAGCGTCGGCAGTTTGGCGAGGATGTCGGGCGTCGCGGTGATGATGTGGCAGCCGATCTCGCTGGCCTGCACGACGTTCAACAGCTCGCGCGGGCTCGCCCAGATCAGTTCGACGCCCGGACATCGGCTGATGATCGTCATCGCCTCCTGCATCACCGGCACCGGATCGCGGCCGCTGTCCGCGATCCGGCCGGCGAACACCGACACGCACGCCGGCGTGCCCGGCACCAGCGCGTCGCACACGGCGCGGACCTGCTCGACGGTCATCAACGCCGTGACGTTCAACTTCGTCCCGGCGGCACTGAGCGACCGGATCAGCGGCACCGCGGATTCACCGCGGGTGTTGGTCACCGGCACCTTGACGTAGACGTTCTCGCCCCACGAGGCGATGATCTCGGCCTGACGCGCCATCTCCGGCCAGTCATCGGAAAACACTTCGAACGAAATCGGCCGATCGCGGATGACGGCGAGCACGTCGCGGGCAAAGGCCGCATAGTCGGCGATACCGGCCTTGCGCATCAGCGTCGGATTGGTCGTGAAACCCTGAATCGCCGGATTTCGATAGAGCTCGAGCATCGAGGCCAGGTCGGCGCCATCGGCAAACAACTTCACTCGGAGCGGAGCGCTCATCTCTCCCGGTCCTTCCGCACTTCCAGCGCGGCAATCCAGGCCGCGGCGTCGGCGATCGACGCGACGGTGGCGTCGGCCACGGCCTCGTCTCGGGGTTCACCGTAGCCGGTACCGATGAGTACTGTACGACAGCCGGCGCGGCGACCGGCATGAATGTCGGACCAGCGATCGCCGACCATGAAACTGCGCGTCAGATCGAGATTGTGTGCCGCGGCGCTCTCGAGCAGCATCCCGGGCTTCGGCTTGCGGCAGGCGCAGCCGTCGGCGGTGTCATGGGGGCACATCCGGAAATCGTCGAGCGGGAGCGCGGCGCGCACCGCGGCATTGATCGACTCGACGACGGCGCGCGTTTGCGTGCCCCGGGCGATGTCCGGCTGGTTGGTCACACAGACGAGAAAAAAACCCGCGTCGTGCAGCACGTCCAGCGCGGCCGCCGCCCCGGCGACGATCTTCAGGCTGTCGCGATCCGGCGGCGGCAGCGGACGCCCGTTGCGCAGCACGTGTTCGTTCAGCACGCCATCACGATCGAGAAACACGGCACGCCGCATGAGACGCGATGGCTGGCATTCTACATGCGTGTAGAATTCTGGGGTTCTTCGACGACGGAGCATTCGCATATGACGAGCGGTTCCTACTGGCGCGACAAGACGGTCGTCGTCACTGGCGGGGCAGGTTTTCTGGGGTCGTTCGTGGTTGAGCGGTTGCGCGCGGCCGGCGCCGCCCGCATCGTCGCGCCGCGCAGCCGCGAGTACGACCTGCGTCACGAGGACGCGATCGCGCGGCTGCTCGCCGAGGCGCGGCCCGACGTCATCCTCCACCTCGCCGCGGTCGTCGGCGGCATCGGCGCGAACCGCGAGAATCCAGGCCGCTTCCTTTACGAGAACCTGATCATGGGCACGCTGCTCATGGAGCAGGCGCGGCTGGCGGGCGTCAAGAAGTTCCTTGGCGTCGGCACCATCTGCTCGTATCCGAAGTTCACGCCGGTGCCCTTCAAGGAAGAGGACCTCTGGAATGGCTACCCGGAGGAGACCAACGCGCCGTACGGCCTGGCGAAGAAACTGCTGCTGGTCCAGGGCCAGGCGTACCGGCAGCAATACGGCTTCAACGCTGTGCATCTGCTGCCGGTCAACCTGTATGGGCCGCGCGACAACTTCGACCCGTCGTCGTCGCACGTCATTCCGGCGCTGATCAAGAAGTGCGTCGACGCCATCGATGCCGGCGACGCGTCGATCGTCTGCTGGGGCACGGGCAAAGCGACGCGCGAGTTCCTCTATGTGGAGGACGCGGCCGAGGGCATCATCCTCGCCGCGGAAAAATACGATGACAGCGAGCCGGTCAATCTCGGCGCCGGCTTCGAGATCAGCATCTTCGATCTCGTCCATCTGATTGCCAGGACCACCGGCTTCACCGGCCGCATCGACTGGGACGCGACCAAGCCGGACGGCCAGCCGCGACGGTCTCTCGACACGACGCGCGCGGAGCGGACGTTCGGCTTCAAGGCGCGCACCAGCTTCGAGGAAGGCCTGCGCCGCACCGTCGACTGGTACGTCGCCGACCGCAAGCGGGCGGCCGCGGCGGCGCGCGCGTAGATGGCGCGCGCGCTGGTCACCGGCGGGGCCGGCTTCATTGGCAGTTCCGCCGTCGATCGACTGCTCGCAACCGGCGCCGACGTCGTCGCCTTCGACAACTTCTCCACCGGCCGGCGCGAGTTTCTGAGCGGCGCGCTTGCCCACCCGCGCTTCACGCTGATCGAGGGCGACCTGCTCGACGGCGCCGCGATTTCACGGGCGATGGCCGGCTGCGATCTGGTCCTGCACTTCGCCGCCAATGCCGACGTCCGCTTCGGCACCGAACAGCCGCGCCGCGATCTCGAACAGAACACGATCGCGACGTTCAACGTGCTCGAGGCGATGCGCGCCACCGGTGTTCGGCGAATCGGGTTCTCGTCCACCGGATCGGTGTACGGAGAACCCGGGGTCTTTCCGACTCCGGAAGACGCGCCCTTCCCCGTGCAGACGTCGCTCTACGGGGCGTCGAAGCTTGCCGGCGAAGGGCTGATCGCGGCGTACTGCGAAGGCTTCAAGTTCAGCGGATGCGTGTTTCGCTTCGTCTCGATCCTCGGCGAGCGCTATACCCACGGTCACGTTTTCGATTTCTACAAGAGCCTGCGCAACGACCCGACGCGCCTGCGGGTGCTCGGCAACGGCAAGCAGCGCAAGTCGTACCTCTATATTCAGGACTGCCTCGACGCCGTCCTGCTCGCCCTCGCCCAGAGCGGTCCGGGATTTCACGTCTACAACCTGGGGAGGGATGAGTACTGCCAGGTGAACGACTCGATTGGCTGGATCTGCGGCGCGCTCGGCGTCAACCCCGCCCTCGAATACGCCGGCGGCGAGCGCGGCTGGATCGGCGACAGCCCGTTCATCTTTCTCGACTGCACGCGCATGCGCGCGCTCGGCTGGGCGCCGGCGGTGTCGATCCGTGACGGCGTGCTCAAGACGCTCGCGTATCTGCAGTCGCAGCCGCACCTGCTCGAGGCGCGGACATGAGCGGCGCGCCCGGCGTCGCGATCGTCGGCTGCGGACTGATCGGCGGCAAACGCGCCGCGGCGCTCGGCCCGGCGCGACTGGTCGCGTGCGCGGATCTCGATCGCCGCCGCGCTGACGCGCTGGCGGCGCGGCATCGCGCCGCCGTCGGCGGCGTCGACGACGTGCTCCGGCGCGACGACGTCGAGGTCGTCGTCGTCGCCGCCACCAACGATGCGCTCGCGCCGCTCGCGATCGCGGCGCTCGAGGCCGGCAAGCACGTCATCGTCGAAAAGCCGGCGGCACGTACGGTCGCCGAACTCGATCGCATCGCCGACGCCGCAGCGCGAGCCCGCCGCCACGTACGCGTCGGCTTCAATCATCGCTACCACCCGGCGCTGCAACAGGCGCGGGCGCTGGTCGACGCCGGCCAACTCGGGCCGCTGATGTTCCTGCGCGGCCGCTACGGCCATGGCGGCCGGGTCGGCTACGATCGCGAGTGGCGCGCCGATCCGGCGAAGTCCGGCGGCGGCGAACTGATCGACCAGGGCGTCCATGTCATCGATCTGGCGCGCTGGTTTCTCGGCGACTTCACCTCGGTGGACGGGTTCGCCGCGACCTACTTCTGGGACATGCCGGTCGACGACAACGCGTTTCTGACGCTGCGCACGGCGACCGGCGCCGGCGCGTTCCTGCACGTCAGCTGCACCGAGTGGAAGAACCTGTTTTCGCTCGAGATCTACGGGCGCACCGGCAAGATCGCGATTGATGGCCTCGGCGGCAGCTATGGCGTCGAGCGTTTGACGTTCTACAAAATGCTGCCGGAAATGGGGCCGCCGGCGACCACGGCGTGGGAATATCCGCGCGGGGATCAGTCGTGGGCGCTCGAATGGGCGGAGTTTCTCGACGACATCCGCCAGGGCCGCACGCCGTCGGCGGGGCTCGCCGAAGCGCGGGCCGCGCTCACCGTGGTCGAGACGATCTACCGACAGTCGGGATACGCCACATGATCATCACCAGGAGCCCGCTGCGTATCACGCTCGGCGGCGGCGGCACCGACCTGCCGTCGTACTATCGCGATCACACCGGCTTCCTGATTTCCGCGGCCATCGACAAGTACGTCTACGTCACGGTGATGCGGCCGTTCACGCCGGGCATCTATCTGAAATACTCGCGGCTCGAGCACGTCGATGCGACCGGGGACGTACAGCACCCGATTATCCGCGAGGCCATCCGGCAACTTGAATTCAAGACGCCGCAAATCGAAATCACCACGCTCGCCGACATTCCCGCCGGCACCGGCCTCGGATCGTCCGGCAGCTTCACGACCGCCCTGCTGCGCGCGCTTTACGCCCATCGGCGGAAGCTGCTCCACCCCAGCGAACTCGCGGCCCTCGCCTGCGACATCGAGATCAACCGTCTGGGCGAGCCGATCGGCAAGCAGGATCAGTACATCGCCGCCTACGGCGGCGTGACCTGCTTCACGTTCCATCCCGACGAACGCGTCGACGCCGTGCCGCTGGCGCTGCCGACCAGCGGGCTCAACGATCTCGAAGACAATCTGCTGCTGTTTTTCACCGGCTTCACCCGCGCCGCCGGATCGATCCTCGCCGACCAGCGTGCCAGGACGACGGCGCAGGATCGCGAGATGCTCGAGAATCTGCACTACGTCAAATCGCTCGGCCTCGAGAGCCGCGCGGCGCTCGAAACCGGGCAGCCGACGAAGTTTGCCGAGCTGATGCACGAACACTGGCTGCACAAGCAGCGTCGCTCGCGCGGCATGACGAATCCGCAGATCGACGCCTGGTACGAACTGGGGAGAAAGAATGGCGCGATCGGCGGCAAGCTGGTCGGCGCCGGCGGCGGTGGCTTTCTGATGTTCTATGCCGAAGACCACCGGCGACTACGCGCCGCCATGGCCGCCGAAGGCCTCGAGGAAGTCCGCTTCCGCTTCGACTTCGAAGGCACCAAGGTCGTGTTCGCCTGATGTTGCCGGTCGCGATTCTCGCCGGCGGCCTGGGCACGCGGCTCGGCGCGGTCGCGGCGGCGACGCCGAAGATCCTCGTCGACATCGACGGCCGGCCGTTCGCCGAATATCAACTCGACTGGCTCCGTGGTCATGGCGTCCGCCACGTTGTCTATTGCCTCGGGCACATGGGCGACCAGGTGGTCGCCGCGCTCGGCGACGGCAGCCGCTGGGGCATGCGCTTCGAGTTCGTCATGGACGGCCCGGTGCTGCTCGGCACCGGCGGCGCACTCCGGCGCGCCATGCCGGGGCGGGCCGATGTCTTCTTCGTGCTCTACGGCGATTCGCTGCTGACCTGCGACCTCGCCGATGTCGCCCGCGTCTACCAGGCCCGCGCGCGCGCCTGCCTGATGACCGTTGTCGCCAACGACAACCAGTGGGACCGCAGCAATGTACGGTTTCATGACGGCGAGATCCTCGCCTACGACAAGACCGGCGGCACCAGCGGGATGGCACACATCGACTACGGCCTCGGCGTCATCTCATCGGCGGTGCTGTTGTCGTATCCTGCCGAGGCGCGTTTCGATCTCGCACGCGTGTATCAGGATCAATTGCGGCAGGGCCAGCTCGCCGCCTACGAAGTGGCGACGCGCTTCTACGAGATCGGATCGCCAGCCGGACTCGAAGACACTCGAGCCTTCGTCCGATCGATGAAGCAACGGCCGGAGTGACGATGAGCTACACACGAGAGCACCTCGACGAAACCATCGCCGTCGTCCACGCCCTCGACGCCGCGGCGATCGAACGGCTCGCCACGACCCTCGCGGCGGTGCGCGAGCGCGGCGGCCGGCTGTTTTTCCTCGGCGTCGGCGGCAGCGCCGGCAACGCCGGGCACGCGGTCAACGACTTCCGCAAGCTCGCCGGCTTCGAGGCCTACGCGCCGACCGACAACGTCTCGGAGCTGACCGCGCGCATCAACGACGACGGCTGGGAGTCGGCCTACGCCGCCTGGCTGCGCGGCTCGCGGCTGAACGCCCAGGACGCGCTGCTGGTCTTCTCGGTC
>DASUGM010000074.1:0-3513 GCA_036274055.1 Vicinamibacterales bacterium
CGGGCGAAGGCGGAGACGAGATAGAGGTGGCCTGAACCAAAGTCGAGGTGACTCAGCGCACCCTTTGCCCGATCGCGCGATCGCCCGATGCATTGCCATGGCCCGATCACCCGATCGCCCATAACATAATGTCTCTTCTCCGTGACGCCCCCTTCGCCGCCCACCACCGCCGCTAGCGAACCGGTCCGTGCGATCCGCCTCGCCTGGCGCGCCGCCGCACGCGGGTTCGTCGAGTTCTACAACAGCGACAACCTGACGTTCGCGTCGTCGATCGCGTACTACTCACTGCTGTCATTTTTTCCGTTTTTCGTGCTGATGCTGTCCCTGGTCAGCCGGCTGGCCATGGGTGGCGACGATCAGGCGGTGGCGATTCTGGTCGAGCGCTCGCTGCCGCGCAGTTTCGAGAAGCTGGTCGACCAGATCAGCCTGATGGCGGCGACGCCGCTCAAACTCAGCCTGGTCGGGACCGTGGTCACGCTGTGGGCGTCGATGGGCGTGTTCGGCGCGGTCACCTCGGCGGTCAATCACGCCTGGGGCGTCGAGAAGAACTACGGGTTCTTCAAGCACAAGCTGGTCGCCTTCCTGATGCTGATGGCCGCGGGCGGGTTGCTGATCGTCGCCCTGTTTCTGATGGCCGCAATCCAGGTCGCCGAAACCAGCTGGTTTGCCGGCTTGTTGCAGACCTATCCGGCGCTCCAGGATCTCCAAAGCTTCGCGGTTCGCAACGCGCCGACGCCGATGTTCATCCTCGTCGTCGGCTTCATCTATTACTTCGTGCCGAACGCGCAGGTGCGGCTGCGCGACGTCTGGTTCGGCGCGGTCCTGGCCGGCGTGCTCTGGCGCGTCGCATTCTCCGGGTTTGCCTGGTATGTCCGCGATCCATCGCGGCTGAGCATTCACGGGTCGATCGCGATCGGCGTGGCGTTCCTGCTGTGGGTATATGTGCAGGCGGTGATCCTGCTGTACGGTGTAGAAGTAACGGCGGCGTACGCGCGGCTCCGCAAGCATCTGCCGCAGGCCGCGCCGGCCGCACCGGTCCGGGAAGGGTAACGTGCCGAATCGCCTCGCCAACGAACGTAGTCCGTATCTGCTCCAGCACGCCAACAACCCGGTCGACTGGTACCCGTGGGGCAACGCCGCGTTCGCGCGTGCGAAGAGCGAGGACAAGCCGATCTTCCTGTCGATCGGCTACTCGACGTGTCACTGGTGCCACGTCATGGAACACGAGTCGTTCGAGAACGCGTCGATCGCGGACGTGCTCAACAAGGATTTCGTCTCGATCAAACTCGATCGCGAGGAACGGCCGGACGTCGATCGCGTCTACATGATGTTCGTGCAGGCGACGACCGGCGCCGGCGGCTGGCCGATGAGCGTGTGGCTGACGCCGGATCTCAAGCCCTTTTTCGGCGGGACGTATTTTCCGCCGACGGCGCGCTGGGGACGGCCCGGGTTTCTGGAGGTGCTGACTCAGCTGGCGCAGGGCTGGCGCGACGACAAGACGCGGATCGTCGAATCGGCGCAGGATGTCGTCGATCGGCTGCGCCACGCGACCGGTGCCGACGACGCCGCGCCCGATCGCGCGCCGGTAGCCGGCCGCGAGGCGCTCGACGCCGGCATCGCGCAGTTCGCGCAGGCGTTCGACACGCGCCATGGCGGGTTTGGCGGCGCACCGAAGTTCCCGCGTCCGTCCGAATTGCTGTTTCTGCTTCAGGCCGGAGCGCTGACCGGCAACGTGCAGGCGCGGACGATGGCCCTCGAAACGCTGCATGCGATGGCGCTCGGCGGAATGCGCGACCATGTCGGCGGCGGATTTCACCGGTATTCCGTTGACGCCGAGTGGCGCGTCCCGCACTTCGAGAAGATGCTCTACGACCAGGCGCAGCTCGCGCTCGCATATCTTGAAGCCGCGCAGGCCAGCGGCGATGCGTTCTACGCCGCGGTTGCCGAAGACACGCTCGACTACGTCATCCGCGACATGACCTCGCCCGAGGGTGCGTTCTATTCAGCCGAGGACGCTGATTCGCTGGTCGGCACCGGGCCGGAGAAAAGCGAGGGCGCGTTCTACATCTGGAGCGCCGCCGAACTCGATCGCCTGCTCGGCACCGACGCCGACATCGTCAAGCGACGGTTCGGCGTCGAGCCGGAGGGCAACGCGCTCGCCGATCCGCAAGGCGAGTTCCGCGGCATGAACCTGCTTTACGTCGCTCAGTCGATCGAGGACGTCGCCGCGAGGTCCGGTCACACCGTCGACGAGGTGATGGCGGCGCTGGCGCGCGCGCGGCAGATCCTGTTCGACGCTCGCGCCCGGCGGCCGCGTCCGCATCTCGACGACAAGATCCTCACCGCCTGGAACGGCCTGATGATTGCGGCCCTCGCGCGGGCCGCGCGCGCCGGGGTCAGTCCCCGGTCGGATCGCTATTGTCAAGTCGCCGTGACGGCGGCCGCGGCGATTCGCGACAAGCTGTGGCGCGCCAGGGAACGCGTGCTGCTGCGCCGGTACCGCGACGGCGACGCCGCCATCGACGGCTTTTGCGAGGACTACGCCTGCCTGATCTGGGGCTTGCTCGAGTTGTTTCAGGCGACCGGTGACGCGGCGCACCTCGAGTGGGCACGCGAGCTGATGGACGTGCAGACCGCGAAGTTCTTCGACGAGCGCGACGGCGGCTGGTTCACCACAACCGGGGCTGACGCGACGGTGTTGCTGAGGCTGAAGGAGGACTACGACGGCGCCGAGCCATCCGCGGCGTCGGTGACCGTGCGTAACCTGCTCATGCTCGGCCATCTCGTCGGCGATCAGCAGTACGTCGATCGGGCGCGGCGGGCGCTGGAGCGTTACGGGCCGCACATCGGCCGCGTCGCGCGCGTCATGCCGCTGATGCTGAGCACCCTGGTGCACTGGCACGCGACGCCGACGCAGGTCGTCATTGCCGGCGAGGCCGCCGCGCCGGGCGCCGCCGATCTCGAGCAGGTCCTGGCGCGTCATTACCTGCCGTGGGCCGTCACCGTGCGCCTCGCCGCGCCGGACGCGGCGGCTCGGCTGTCGAAACAGGCGCCGTGGCTGGCGGCGATGACCGCGCGCGACGGGCGCGCGACGGCGTACGTCTGCCGCGACTTCGCCTGCAATGCGCCGGTCACCGACGCCGACGCGTTGTCGGCGCAGCTCGACGACGCCGCGGCGCCGCGGCGCATCATTCAGGCGTGATCGTCGAGTTTTACGCACATGGCGCTTGACCTGTCCTTCAACGAGGCCCGGACCCGCGCCGCGCTGCTGTTCTCGCATCCGAAGGGCAACATCATCACCCTCGAGCTGGTGCAGCAGATGCGCGCAGCGCTGGAAGACTTGTCACGGCTCCGGAGTCTGAAGCTCGTGACCATTGAAGGCGCCGGCGCCGACTTCAGCCTCGGCGCCGACATCGCCGAGCACGTGGCCGGCGTGATCGATCGGGTGCTGCCCGAGACCCATGAGCTGATCTACGACTGGCTCGAATTCGCGGCGCCGACGGCCGCGATCGT
>DASUGM010000075.1:0-2144 GCA_036274055.1 Vicinamibacterales bacterium
TTGAGTCTTGAGTCTTGAGTTTTGGGTCTTGGGTCGCGCGCTAAACCTCAAGACTCAAGACCCAAGACTCAAGACCCAAGACTCAAGACCCAAGACTCAAGACCCAAGACTCAAGACCCAAGACTCAAGACCCAAGTCTCAAGACCCAAGACGGCCCAACTAGTCCCTCGTTCCCCACCGCAGTTTGTTCCTGAGCATGTCGAAGTGCGTCCGATCCAGCGTGTGCACCAGGCGCAGCAGCCTGGGCGCACGAGTGATCTCGACGACGTCGCCGGGTTCGAGCGGAAACCCGAACTGGCCG
The DNA here is from genome assembly GCA_036274055.1 of Vicinamibacterales bacterium. Taxonomy (GTDB): domain Bacteria; phylum Acidobacteriota; class Vicinamibacteria; order Vicinamibacterales; family SCN-69-37; genus DASUGM01. The sequence continues at coordinate 302 of DASUGM010000075.1, forward strand.
TCGAAGGTCACCACGATCTCTGACTGCGGGGCAATCGCGGGGCGCAAGGCAATCTGTGCGCCGGCGGGCAGCACGAGCGGACGGTTGGTGAGGGTGTGCGGCGCGATCGGCGTCAGCACGAAGGCGTCGACGCTGGGATGCACGATCGGACCGCCGGCAGAGAGGTTGTAGGCGGTTGATCCGGTCGCCGTCGCGACGATCAAGCCGTCGGCTTTGACGTGACAGACAAACGGGCCGTCGACGAACACTTCGATCTCGATCATCCGCGACAGCGCGCCGCGGGTGACGACGATGTCGTTCAACGCCAGCCGCTCGCCGGCGATCGCCTCGCCGCGGCGCACTCGTCCGGTCAACATCGCCCGCGTTTCGATCGTCGTCCGTCCAGCGATCAGCGCTTCGAGTGCGCCGACCATGCCTTCGGGCCCGACTTCGGTGAGGAAACCGAGCCGGCCGAGGTTGATGCCCATCAGCGGCGCTTCGCCTTCCGAGTGCACCATCGCCTGCGCGGCGTTGAGCAGCGTGCCGTCGCCGCCGAAGGCAATCACCGCGTCGGCGTCGCGCGCGATCGAGGCGCGGGGCACCGTTGGCCAGCGGCCGGCGAGCCCGGCGGCGGCGGCGCTGTCCTCCTCGATCGAGGGTTGTACGCCGTGCGCCTCGAGCCACACCGCGGCGGCTTCGAGCGCGGTCAGTGCTTCGGGGACCGTGCGGGCAATCAGCGAGACGCGGACAGGCGGCATGGTCAGACGGTTCCGGTTTCCGGCGCGCGCGAGAGCAGCATGAGGAACTCCAGGTTGCCCTCCGCGCCGGCGATCGGCGACGGGACAAGCGCCAGTCGCCGCAATCCTATCTGATGCGCCGCGTGCGTGACCTCTTCGACGACGCGCGCATGGATCGCCGGGTCGCGGACGATGCCGCCTTTGCCGACGTCATCGCGCCCGGCCTCGAACTGCGGCTTGACCAGGGCGACGACGCGGCCGCCGGGGCGCAGCAGCGGCGGCACCACCGGGAGGATGTGGCGAAGCGAGATGAACGACACGTCGATGGTGACGACATCGAACGCACGCGCATCAGCCGGCAACTGATCCGCGGTCAGATAGCGCGCGTTGATCCCCTCGAGACAGATGACGCGCGTGTCGGTGCGGAGTTTCCAGTCGAGCTGCGCCTGGCCGACGTCGAGCGCGACGACGCGGGCGGCGCCGCGGGCCAGCAGCACGTCGGTGAAGCCGCCGGTCGAGGCGCCGATGTCGAGCGCGGTCGCGCCGCCGACGTCGAGCGCGAAGGCCTCGAGCGCGTGCGCGAGCTTCAGTCCGCCGCGTCCCACCCATGGATGATCCGGCTGGCGCAGATCGAGGCGCGCGTTGCTGGCGACCGCGGTGCCCGCCTTGCTGACCACGGCGCCGTTGACGCGGACGTCGCCGGCGAGAATGATCGCGCGCGCCCGTTCGCGTGACGCGACCAGGCCGCGCTCGACCAGCAGCGCGTCGAGTCTCAGTTTTGGCGGGCGAGGCTCCATCGGGCGATGTCTGCGAGGCGGCCGCCGAGCTGCGCCGCCGCCAGCGCGGCAATCGCGCGGTCGGTGCATTCAGCGGCGCGGCGCCGTGATCCGTCGATGCCGTAGAGCGAGACATAGGTGAGCTTGCCCGCCGCGGCGTCCTTGCCGGCGGTCTTGCCGAGCGCCTCTTTCGATCCCTCGACGTCGAGGACGTCGTCGACGATCTGGAAGGCGAGGCCGAGGTCGCGAGCGTAGTCGTCGACCGCGGCGACCGTGGCGTCGGCCGCGCCGGTGAGAATCGCGCCGAGCGCGCACGCGGCGCGGATCAGCGCGCCGGTCTTCCGGCGATGC
>DASUGM010000076.1:0-32711 GCA_036274055.1 Vicinamibacterales bacterium
GGCGGCGGTGGTCGCGGCGGGCCGGGCGGGCGGGGCACCACGGTCAACCTCACCGCGCAGCTGCAGTGGCGCCGCAACAACAACGACAGCGCCAGTGTGTTTCCCCAGCTCGGCGGGCAGTCCACGGGCTCGAGCCTGGCGGTGCCGGTGTCGTTGACGATTCAGCACGGCCGGACCAACCACAACATCAGCGTCAACATCGCGAGCACCAAGTCGAACTCGTTCAACCGTTACGCCTACATCGAAGACGTCGCCGGCAACGCCGGCGTCGGCGGCGTCGCCACCGATCCGTTCGACTGGGGGGTGCCGGCGCTGAATTTCTCGACCTACACCGACCTGCGGGACGTCACGCCGGCACGGCGCACGGACACGCGCCTGACCGCGAGCTACGCCTGGACGCGGCCGGTGCGGACGCACACCATCCGGTTCGGCGGCGATCTGCGGTCCGACTGGGCGCACAGCAAGACCGACACCAACGCTCGCGGCACGTTCATCTTCACCGGCACCTACGCGGCAGACGGCGGCACGGTCGCGCGCGGCGCCGGCATGGACTTCGCCGACTTCCTGCTCGGCATGCCACAACAGGCGACGATTCAGTATCTCGGCAACCAGGTATCGCAGCGCGGCCGATCGCTCAGCGCGTTTCTCCAGGATGACTGGCGGAAGAACGGCAACCTGACGTTCAACCTCGGCGTGCGTTACGAGTTGATCTGGCCGACGCTCGAGACCACCGGGCAGATGGTCAACCTCGACGTCAATTCCGACTTCACTGCCGCGGTGCCGGTGATTTCCGGGCAGAGCGGGCCGTTTACCGGCGCGTTTCCGAAGTCGTTGATCATTCTCGACGGCAACAACATCGCGCCGCGCGCCGGATTTGCCTGGCGCGCCGGCCGCGTCGGGATCGTTCGCGGCGGTTACGGCGTCAGCTACAACTCCGGCTCGTACGCGACGATCGGCCGCAGCCTGATCGCGCAGCCGCCGTTCGCGGTGGCGTCGACGAGCATCGGGTCGCCCGCCGATCCGCTGACGCTGCAGGATCCGTTCGCCAACGTCCAGCCGGACACGACGACGAACACCTTCGGCATCGACAAGAACTACGTGCTCGGCCGGGTGCAGACGTGGAACGTCGATCTGTCGAAAACGCTGCGCCAGGTCTGGGACGTCGGCGCCGGTTACACCGGCACGAAAGGATCGTCGCTCGACATGTTGCGCGCGCCGAATCGCGGTCCTGACGGGCTCCGCATTCCGGACGTCCAGGCGTTCAACTGGCAGTCGTCGGAGGCGTCGTCGATGATGAACGGCCTGTCGCTGCGATTGGCGCGGCGGGCGGCGCGCGGCATCGGCGGCAGCGTCTCGTACACGCTGGCGAAGTCACGCGACAACGCCTCGACGCTCGGCGGCGGCCGCACGTCGGTCGCGCAGAACGATCAGGATCTCGACGCCGAGTGGGGTCTGTCGAGCTTCGATCGCCGCCACCAGCTGTCGGCCAACGCGAGCATCGAATTGCCGTTCGGGCCGAACCGGCCGTGGCTCAACGGCGGCGGCTGGGCGGCGGCGATTGCCGAGGGCTGGCGCGCCAACGTCAACTTCGCCTGGCAGTCGGGCGCGCCGTACACGCCGACGGTGTCCGGTGCGGCCAGTGACGTCGCGCGCGGCACCAACGGCACGCTGCGCGCCGACTACAACGGCGCGCCGATTCAGCTCAGCGACCCGACGATCGATCACTTCTTCAACACCGCCGCGTTTTCGATTCCGGCAGCCGACGCGTTCGGCACCGCCGGCCGCAACATCATCATCGGCCCGGGCAGCAAGTCGCTGAACGCGAGCTTCTCGCGCGACGTGCGGATGGGCGGCAATCGCGCCGTCACCGTCGATCTGAACGTCAACAACCTGCTCAACCTCGTCCAGTACTCGGGGCTCGACACCAATGCCAACTCGCCGACCTTCGGCCAGATCACCTCGGTCCGGCCGATGCGTTCGATGACGCTCAACTTCAGGGTCCGGTTCTGATCATGCAGCGACTGTTCCTCTTCGTCCTGCTGTTCGTGGTCTGGGCGGCACCGATGCCGTCGGCGCAACAGACCCCGGCTTCGCCGCCGCAGCGGCCCGCGGCCTTTCGCACCACGCTCGACATCGTCTCGGTCGACGTCGTCGTCCGCGACCGGAACAACAACATCGTCCGCGGCCTGACCGAGAAGGATTTCGAGATTCGTGAAGACGGCGCGCCGCAGAGCATCCGTGCCTTCAGTTTTCAGGAGATCAACGACAACGCCGCGCCGGTCGGCAACGTCGCGCTGCTCGGCGAGGTCAACGCCAGGGTCATCGAGTCAGCAAACAAGCCGGCCTCCACTGCCGCGGCCTCCTCGGTGCCGCTTGCGCCGCTCACGGCGGAGGACAAGCCGCTGAAATCCGAAGACATCGCCGGACGCCGGATGATTGTCCTTTTGTTCGACACCAGTTCGATGCAGCCGGAGGACGTGCAGCGCTCCGTCGAGTCGGCGCAGAAGTACGTCGACACCGAGATGTCGCCGGCGGACCTCGTCTCGGTCGCGACCGTCAGCTCGCTGCTCAACGTGATGCAGGACTTCTCCAGCGACAAGGCGCTGGTGATGGGCGCGTTGAACAAGATTGCCTATACCGAGGGCACGGCGACGCCGCCGCCCGACGCGTCGACGGCGGCGACCGACGAAGCCGCCGCGGCGGCGACCGAGGAAGCCGCGGCGGAAACCGCCGAACTCGATCTGTTCAACAACGACATGCGGCTGCGCGTGCTCAAGACCCTGGCCGAGACGCTGGCGCCGATCGATCAGAAGAAGGCGATTGTCTACTTCAGCGCCGGCATGCAGCGCAGCGGATCGGACAACCAGGTCGAGCTGCGCGCCGCGGTCAATGCCGCGGTCCGCGCCAATGTCTCGATCTACTCGGTCGACACCCGCGGCCTGCAGGCGGTGGTGCCCGGCGGCGACGCGCGTCAGGCGAGCGGGCGCGGGCAGGCGCTGTTCTCCGGCCGCGGCGTCGCGCAGCAGTTCGCGCAGCTGTCGCAGTCGCAGGGCACGCTGTCGACGTTGTCGGTGGACACCGGCGGCCGCGCCTTCACCGACAGCAACGACTTCGGCGCCGTCTTCACGCGCATCAAGCGCGACATGTCGGCGTACTACATCCTCGGCTACAGCAGCGGCAACAAGTCGAAGGACGGACGGTTCCGCCGCATCAACGTCCGGGTCAAGACCGAGGGCCTGCGCGTCGAGGCGCGCGCCGGTTATTACGCCGACCGCGATTTTGCGCACACCAACAAGGGCGATCGCGAGACGCAGATGACCGAGCAGCTGTACGCCGCGGTTTCGGCGACCGACGTGCCGGTGATCGTGACGTCGAATTTCTTCCGCGTCTCGCCCGAGAAGAACCTCTACTACGTGCCGGTCTCGATGGCGGTGCCGGGCTCGTTCGTGCCGGTGCCGGAAGGGAAGGACAAGGCGATTCTCGACTTCATGGGCGAGGTCCGCGACGAACGCGGCTTCCCGGTCGGCCGCATCCGCCAGACGATGGAACTGCCGGCGACCGCGACGTCGACGCTGGTCGCCAAGCAGGTGCTTTATCAGTCCGGCGTCCTGCTGCCGCCGGGCCGGTTTTCGGTCAAGGTCGTCGTCCGCGAGAACACCCACGGCGCGATGGGCACGTTCGAAGCGCCGATCACGATCCCTCAGTTTGGCCCGGTCGCCAACTCCGCCAATCCGACCGGCGCGCCGCCACCGCTCAAGGTCAGCTCGGTCGTGCTGAGCACGCAACTGCAGGCCGTCAAGCCAGGCAAGAGCGACAATCCGCTCGTCCGTGACGGCATCCAGTTGCTGCCCAACCTCACGCACGTCGTCTCGCGCGATCAGAAGTTGTTCTTCTACTACGAGGTTTACGATCCGGCCGCCGGAGACGGCAAAGCGGCGGAGCTGCGCACCAGCCTGGCGTTCTATCGCGGCAAGATCAAGGTGATGGAGACGCCCGTCGTCGTCCGCCAGACGATCGACGCGGCCGACCGCAAGGCGGCTCTGTTCCAGTTCGAAGTCGCCGCCAACAGCTTCGAGCCGGGGTTGTATACGTGCCAGGTGAACATCGTGGATGAGGCGGCGGGGACGTTCGCGTTTCCGAGGCTGGATCTGTTTGTGAGATGAGGCTTCGGTGTCTCAAGAGCCTTCAACATGAAGCGCGTGAAGAAAACCACACGTTGGGAGACCCTTTGCGAGATGAGGACATAGCAGAAAACGCAATCGGAGATAGTGGAGAAACTGCGATCTAGTCGAGCCGGTCAACTGATTCTCGCCGCCGCGTAGCCGGCGCGCCGCTTGCATGACTGCGGCGTCATGGCACCTGTCTACACCACTCCGCTCAGCACCGCCGTCATCGGCGCTGCGATCGCCGTGCACCGATCCCTTGGACCGGGATTGCTCGAATCGGCGTACAACCATTGTCTGGAACGCGAGTTCACCCAACGCGGCTTGAAATACGCACGCGAGCTGGCCGTGCCCCTTGGGTACAACGGCTCGACCGTCGACTGCGGCTATCGTGTTGATTTCGTCGTCGAGTCAGAGCTGGTGGTGGAAACGAAGGCCGTAGAGCGCATTCTTCCGGTGCATCATGCTCAGGTCTTGACGTACCTGAAACTGCTGAACCTGAAACACGGCCTGCTGATCAACTTCAATGTCCCACTGCTGAAGCACGGCCTGAAGAGCTTTCTTCGGCAGCACTCGGGCTGAGTGAAAGGCGTCAGACCGGTCGGGCTGAAGGTCCGATTGGAGCGTGGTCAGCATCGTATAGCCGGGGATGATCGTCGCCGCGATCAGTTCGTCAATCGCAGAGACAAAGCGGGGCGGCGAGCTTGCGACGTCCGCGAAGATTCCTTCAAAGGGCAAAGCCATGGCGCTTTGCGGTCCAGACAACTATCACGGCGTGACCGCGTGTTCTCCAGTGCCTCCCATTGCGTTTTCTGCGTACGCGCTCATCTCGCAAGGGGTTTGCCAAAATTTGTGGTCTTCTTCACGCCCTTCATGTTGAAGGCTCTTTGAGCAGATGCTTTTTCACTCAGCCCGCAGCGCCACAATCGGATCCACCCGCAGCGCCCGCCGTGACGGAATCCACGTCGCAATCAGCGCGACGGCAATCAACAGCGCGGACACGCCAGCAATCGTCAACGGATCCGTCGCCGTGACCCCGAATAGAAACTGTCCGACCACCGACGACGCGACGAACGCCCCGACGAGCCCGATGGCGACGCCGCTCACCGCGAGGCTCAGTCCTCGGCGCAGCATCGGACCAACGACCTGCGCCGGCGCCGCGCCGAGCGCCACTCTGATCCCGATCTCGCGCGTCTGCTGCGCGACGCTGAAGCTGATCAAGCCGTAGAGCCCGACCGCGGCGAGCACGAGCGTGATGATCGCGAACGACGCAATCACGAACGACCGGAACCGCGGTTCGGCGATCTGGAAGCCGATGATCTCGTCGAGCGTGCGGATGTCGCCGGGCGGGATCTCTGGATCGACAGAGGCCATGGCGGCGCGGATCGCGGCGCGGACGGTGGCGTCCGGCGCCGTGCTGCGCACCGAGATACTCGTGAACGGCAGCGGAAACTGTGTGTATGGAATGAACATGATTGGCGTCGGCGCGTTCTTCAGGCCGAGCTGCCGCACGTCGCTGACGATGCCGACGACGGTGAGCCACGGAGATTTCGCGTCGCCCTCGAACTTGACGTGGCGGCCGAGCGCATCACCGTCCTTCCAGTACTTTTCGGCGAGCGCCTGGGTGACAACGACGACGCCGGGCGAATCCGCTGTGTCGCCCGCGGTGAACGTCCGGCCGGCTTCGAGCTTCATGCCCATCGACGCGAAGTAGCTGCCCGAGACGGTTCCCAGGTTGCCGGACGGACGGGCGCCGCCGTCCGGCGGCCTGTAACCCTCGACGTCGAAATTGCCGCTGACGTTGTCGCCGTGAAACGGCCCGGGGAAGCCGATGCCGGCGACATCGAACTCGGCGCGGGCGCTGAGCGCGGCCTGCAGGCGATCGAAATAGCGCACGACATCTTCCGGTGTGCCGTAACGCGCGGCTGGCACCGAGATGCCGGACACGAGCAGATGTTCGCTGACGAAGCCCGAGTCGACCCGTTGCAGCCGCAGGAAACTGTTGAGCAGGAGTCCGGCGGTGACGCACAGGACCAGCGTCAGCGCGATCTCGCCGATCACCAGCGCCGCTCGGCTGCCCGATCGGCCGGCGGATGTCGAACCGCGCTCGCCGCTGCTGCGCATCGCGGCGGCCGCGCGGGTGCGGCCGGCATGCAAGGCCGGCATCGCGGCAAACACCACTCCCGCACCAAGTGCCACGACGATCGTCGTCACGACCACGGTCGCGTCGAGCGAAATTTCGGCCGCGCGCGGTACGGCGGACGGCATCAACCGGACCAGAAATCCAATCAGCCAGCGCCCGGCGAGCAGTCCGACCATCCCGCCCGCGAGGCCGATGATCAGGCTCTCGGTCAGCAACTGGCGGATCAGCCGGGCGCGGCCGGCGCCAAGCGCCGCGCGAATCGCCAGCTCGCGCGTCCGCGCGTTCGTCCGCGCAATCAGCAGGCTCGAGACGTTGGCACATGCGACCAGCAGCACGATGAGCACGCCTGCCTGGAGGATGAGAATTGCGGGACGCGCGTCGCCGACGATCGTTTCTTCGAGTGCGACGCCGCGCAGCATCAGGCCCTGCGCCGCCGGCGGCGCGTCTTTGAGCAACTCGCTGTTGACGCGCGCCAGGTCGTCCTGTGCCATCTCCAGCGTGATGCCCGGCGCGAGCCGCCCCGTGATCTGGAAATAGCGGATGTTGCGGTCATCGTCGGCCGCCGGCACCGGCGAGGGCGGCGTCGGCCGCGGCGAGAGCAGCCACAACTCCGCTTCGCGCGGCCAACTGAACGCGGCTGGCACGACGCCAAGCACCGTGTGCAGCGTGCCGTCGATCTTGATGCGCTGCCCGACGATCTGCGGCGATCCGCCGAACGCGTCCCGCCAGGTCCGCTCGCTGATGACGACGGGCGCATCGGTGTCGGTGGCGTCGGCGGCCGCGGAGAACACCCGCCCGACGACCGGAGGCGTCGCGAAAACGTCGAAGAACTCGCTCGTGACCCATGCGCCCGCGGTGTTCATCGCCTGGCCGCCGCTGCTCATGACGGTGAACGCGTTCGTACGCGATCCGGCGAGATGCGAGAACGATCGCTGCATCTGGCGGAGGAGCCGGTAGTTCCCCGATGAGTGGCCAGTATCGACGCCGCTGGTGTCGTAGGCCGATGCGTTGTACGTCCAGACCGCGACGATGCGGTCGGCGTCAGCGTAGGGGAGCGGGCGTAGCAGCACGCCGTGCACGACGCTGAAGATCGCGGCGTTGGCGGCGATGCCGAGCGCGAGCGTGAGCACGGCCACCGCGGTGAAGCCCGGGTGGGCGACGAGCAGCCGGAGGGCGAAGCGGACGTCGTCTCTCATGCGGTTCAATGTAGCGCAGGGAAAATAACGCCGGGCGTTATTTCCGACAGATCGACACGGAAATAACGCCCGGCGTTATTTTCCGGGACGGACAGTGGGACGAAGCCACGAGTTTGACCGCATTCGCCGCAGCGAGGCATGATCACCGTGTTCGTTCCTCATTCCAGAGCCATGACGATGCCTCACCCCACCTCGACGGTTTCGCGGACCCGGATTCTCGCGCCGTTCGTCGCCGCACTGGTTGCCGGCGCCGTGCTGCACGCCAACGACTGGCCGGAATGGCGCGGCCCGAATCGCGACGGCGTGTCGACCGAGACCAACCTTCCGTCCAAATGGTCGCCCGCGGGTGAGAACGTGGCCTGGTCGCTGCCGTTCGGCGGCCGCTCGGCGCCGGTCGTGTTCGGCAACCGGCTGTATCTGCAGACGACGACCACCGGCGACATTTCGGAGACGCAGGAGCGGCTGCTTTCGATCGACGTCGACTCGGGCAAGGTGATCTGGGAAAAACGGGTCAGCCAGTACCTGAGCGACGTGCCGCAGCATCGCGCCGGCTGGGCATCGCCGGCTGTCGATCGTGAAACCGGCAACATCTACATGTTCACGGTCTCGGCCGAACTGTTGTGTTTCGCGCCCGACGGCAAGATCCTGTGGGAGCGCTCGCTGCCGGAAGAGTACGGCGCGATCACCACCCACGGCGGCCGGACGACGTCGCCGATCGTCGACGGCAACAAGGTGATCCTCAACGCGCTCTTGATGGGTTGGGGCGATCTCGCCCGGCCTGGCAACCGCTACTTCGCGTTCGACAAGAAAACCGGCCAGACGATCTGGGTCAGCTCGCCGCAGGCGCGCCACTACGACACCAACTATTCGACGCCGATTGTCGCCGACGTCAACGGCGCACACTTGATGATCGTCGGCGGCACCGACGGCGTGTTCCACGCGCTGCAGGCCGAGACCGGCAAGCCGCAGTGGAGCCTCGAAGTCAGCAAGCGCGCGATTCTCAACAGCGTGCTCTACCGCAACAACACCGTGTATCTGACCCACGGCGAAGAGAACATCGACACCACCGAAATGGGGATGATCGCCGCGATCGACGCCACCGGATCGGGGCAGCTGACCGGCGCGGCGGTGAAGTGGACGACGCGCGGATTTCTGCCGACCTTCGCGTCGCCGGTGATGGACAACGACCGGCTCTACACCGTGGACAACAGCGCCATTGTCGGCGCGTTCGATTTGAGAGACGGCAAGGAGCTGTGGAAGAAGTCGCTCGGCACGCTGCAGAAAGGATCGCCGCTGCTCGCCGACGGCAAGCTCTACATCGGCACCGAGAACGGGAAGTTCTTCATCCTCAAGCCGAGCGCGACCGGCGTCGAGGTGCTCGACGAAGACCTGATTGGATCGGCCGCGAATCCCGAGCCCATCATCGCCTCGCCGATCGCGGCCAATGGGCGCATCTTCGTCGTCACCACCGACTCGGTTGAGGAGATGAGGGGGTCGCATGGGCATGTATATGCGATCGGTCCGAAGAAGCAGGTGATTTCAGCCGCGCCGCCTGTCGCCACGCCGCCGGCCACTGTTCGTGGTCCCGTCGCCCAGGTTCAGATCTATCCGTACGAAGCGCTGCTCGTCCCAGGCGCCAGGCAGACGTTCACGTTGCGCTTGTTCGACGCCAAGGGCAACTTCATCCGCGAAGAACCGGCGGCGAACGCGAAGTGGTCGGTCGATCAGCTGTCCGGCACCGCCGACGCCGGCGTGTACACCGCGGCCGCGACCGGCGGCAGCGCCGGCTACGTCAAGGCGACGCTCGGCGACGCCACCGGCCAGGCGCGGGTGCGTGTGATTCCACCGCTGCCGTGGACGTTCGATTTCAACGCCGACAAGACCTCGCCGGCGTGGTGGAACGCGAATGCGAAGGGCGTCATCGGGCAGATCGACGGCCAGAACGTGCTGGTCCGGCCGCGCGACGACACCGTCGGCCGGCGCGCCAAGCTGATCATGGGCCCGGTCGAGATGAGCGGCTACACCATCGAGTCGGACGTGCGCGGCACCGAGTCGCGCCGCCAGCGCGGCGACATCGGCTTGATCAACCAGCGCTACGTGCTCGTGCTCTTCGGCAACGGCCAGAAGCTCGAGCTGCAACCGTGGGTGGCCGCCGACGAGATGACGGTGCGCGTGCCGTTCACGTGGGACAAGGACACGTGGTACCGGATGAAACTGCGCGCGGACAATCGCCCGGACGGCACCACGCTGGTCCGCGGCAAAGTCTGGAAGGCCGGTGACGCCGAGCCGGCGGCGTGGACGATTCAGAAGATCGACAAGGTCCCGCACACTAAGGGATCGCCCGGGCTGTACGCGGACGGCTACGCGGACATGCAGTTCGACAACGTGCGCGTCTACAAGAATCAGTAATTGACGGGTTGACCGATTGACCGATCGCCGAAGTGGAAATCACATGAACAAGCGACTTCTCTTACTGAGTCTCGTCGGCGTCCTCGCGGCCACGGTTTCGTCGTCCACCGCCGGCAAAGGCCTGACCAACTGGCCGATGTGGGGCGGGTCGCCTGACCGCAACATGGTCTCCGATGCCACCGGCATGCCGACGACCTGGGACGTGAAGAGCGGGAAGAACATCAAGTGGGTGGCGTCGCTGGGATCGCAGAGCTACGGCAACCCGACGGTTTCCGACGGCGTCGTGCTGGTCGGCACCAACAACGAAGCGACGCGCGATCCGAAGCAGCCGGGCGATCGCGGCGTCGTCATGGCGTTCAAGGAAGCGACCGGCGAGTTCATGTGGCAGGCGACATTCGAAAAGCTTTCCTCGGGCCGCGCCAACGATTGGCCGTTCCAGGGGATCGCGTCGTCGCCGCTGGTGCTCGACGGAGTCGCGTACTTCGTGTCAAACCGCGCGGTGCTGATGGCGGTCGACGTCCAGGGCTTCCAGGACAACGAGAACGACGGCCCGTTCAAAGACGAGAAGCTGACCGGCAAGAACGATCCGGACATCCTGTGGACGTTCGACATGATGGAAGAGGTCGGCGTCTTCCCGCACAACCTCGCCAACTCGTCGCCGAACTACTACCAGAATCTGATCTACCTCTCGACCGGCAACGGCCAGGACGAGAGCCACGTCAACATTCCATCGCCGCGGGCGCCGGCGATCATCGCGATCGACCGCACGACCGGCAAGCTCGCGTGGGAAGACGCGTCGCCGGGCGACAAGATCCTGCACGGTCAGTGGTCGACGCCGTCGGTCGGCATGATCGGCGGCGTCATGCAGGTCGTGCACGGCCAGGGCGACGGCTGGGTGCGCGGCTACGAAGCGCTCACCGGCAAGAAGCTGTGGGAGTTCGACAGCAATCCGAAAGATTCGGTGTGGCCGAAGACCCGCAACGAGCTGATCGCGACGCCGGTGATTTACGAGAACGTCGTCTACATCGCCAACGGCCAGGATCCGGAGCATGGCGAAGGCGTCGGCCATCTCTACGCGATCGACGCGACCAAGCGCGGCGACATCACCAAGAGCGGCATGCTGTGGCACTACGACAAGATCCGCCGGTCGATTTCGACGGCGTCGATCAAGGACGGACTGATCTACTACCCGGACTTCAGCGGCTTTCTGCATTGCCTCGATGTCAAGACCGGCCAGCCGGTGTGGACGCACGACATGTTCGCCGCGATGTGGAGCTCGACGATGGTGATGGACGGGAAGGTCTACCTCGGCGACGAGGACGGCGACGTCGTCGTCATGCAGGCGGGCCGCGAGAAGAAGATTCTCTCAGAGGTGAACATGGAGAGCTCCGTCTACTCGACGCCGGTGACGTCGAACGGCGTGATGTTCCTGATGACGCGCAACCAGCTGTGGGCGATCCAGGAAGGCGCGCAGCTGAAGCGGTAGTCACAAGAGCACAGATGAAGGAACGTGAAGGAATTGAGGAGCATGAAGGAGCACCCTCGAGCGACGTCCGGTTTCAAGTCCGGGAAGTTCCTTCATGCTCCTTCACTCCTTCACCTCCTTCATGTGTGCTTTTGGCTAGTGACAGGCGCCGCGCTCTTCGCGGCGCCGCAAACGCCCACCGCGTCTTGGCCGCAGTTCCGCCAGAACTCCGCCAACACTGGCGTCGCTGGTACCACGCTGCCGTCGGCGCTCAAGCTGCTCTGGACCTACAACGCGGGCCAGCCGATCGAATCGACGGCGGCAGTGGTCGACGACGTGGCGTATGTCGGCACGGCCGGCGGCGAACTGGTCGCGATCGACATGGCCAGCGGCACGGCGAAGTGGAAGTACCAGGCGGTGTCGGCCGACTACGGCATCGGGTCGTCATCGCCCGCCGTCGCCAACGGAGTGGTCTACGTCGGTGACCTTCAGGGCGTGTTCCACGCCGTGGATGCCGCGAGCGGCAAAGCGCGGTGGACCCACAAGACCGGATCGGAAATCAAATCATCGCCGGTGATCGTCGACGGCAAGGTGCTGATCGGTTCCTATGACGGTAACCTCTATGCGTTCGACGCGGCGTCGGGCAAGCTGGCGTGGAAGGCGAGCACCGAGAACTACGTGCATGCGACGCCGGCGATCGTCAACGGCATCGCCTACTTCGGCGGCTGCGACGAGGTCTTTCATGGCATCCGCGTCAGCGACGGCACGCAAGTGGTCGAGCTGCGTCTCGATGCCTACACCGCCGGTTCCGCGGCGACGCTGAACGGGATCGCGTATTTCGGGACGTTCAACAACGACGTCGTCGCCGTCGACATCGCCGCGAAGAAAGTGAAGTGGCGGTTCGAGGACAAAGACCGGCAGTTTCCGTACTATTCGTCGCCCGCGATCGCGAGCGGTCTGGTGGTCATTGGCGGCCGCGACAAGAACGTCCGCGCCATCGACCTCGCGACCGGCAAGCCGCGCTGGGCGTTCGCGACCCGCGCCCGCGTCGATTCGTCGCCGGCGATCGCCGGCAACCGCGTCGCCGTCGGCTCGAGCGACGGGCATCTCTACGTTCTCGATCTCACCTCGGGCAAGAAGGTCTGGGAATTCGACGCGACCTCCGGGATTCTCGCCTCGCCGGCCATCGTCAACGGCAAGATCGTCGTCGCCGACATGGACGGGCGGGTGTACGCCTTCGGATCCTGAGGCGAGCTGAGTGAAGAGCGCCCGTCAAGAGCGGATTCACAGGGAGAAGGCCGAGAAGAGCTAGAGAAGAACCTCTCTTGGTTTTCTCATTCTTCTCCCTGTGCATCAGCTTTTGGCAAGTGCTGTTCACTCAGTCCATATTATCTATTCAAACATGATTTAATCGTGATAGGCTCGATCTCACGATGAAAGGCGACCATCTCGGCGAGTTCGAAGAACTGACGCTGCTCGCGGTGCGCGCGCTGGGCGACAAGACCTACGCGGTGCCGGTGCAGCAGTTCATCGAGGATGAAACGCACCGGCCGGCGGCGATGGGTGCGGTCTACGCGTCGCTCGAGCGGCTCGAGCGCAAGGGGTTCCTGAAGTCGTCGATGGGCGAAGCGACACCGGAGCGCGGCGGCAAACGCAAACGGCTGTACGCGGTGACGCCGGCGGGGATGCAGGCGCTCAGGGACGCGCGAAAAACCCGTGACAAGATCTGGCGAACGATCGAGGAAGGACGTCGTTCGTGAACGCCGAGCACCCACCCCGTTTCGGGCGAGTGCTGCTGAAGTTTGTGCCCCTCGGCGAACGTCGCCCGGAAGTGGCCGCGGATCTGCGCGAGGCGTTCCTGCGCCGCGCCGGCAGCCACGGCGGGCGAGCAGCCCGTCGCGGCTATTACCGCGACGTGATTAGCGTGTTCATCGACACGCCGCGCCGCGCCTTCAGCCGGCCGCGGCCATCGCGCTGGCCGGCCGATGCGGCCGCCGATCTCGGCTACGCCCTCCGCGTGTTCCGTCGTCAACCCGGCGCCGTGGCGGTTGCGGTCGCCGGCCTGGCGCTGGCGATCGCGGTCGGCACGTCCATTTTCAGCCTGGTCTACGCGATCGCGCTGCGGCCCTACGGCATGACCGATCCTGATCGCGTCTACCGCGTCAGCCGCACCTACGAGCAGGGGATGTCCACCGGGTGGACCTACGCAGAGTTCCTCCGGCTGCGCGCGGCGACGTCGGTCGTCGATCTGACCGCGTCGTTCTCGGATGGCGTCCTCGTCGCGACGTCTGCGGACGAACAGCGGCCCTCGTCGCAACCGGTGTTATTCGTGAGCGACAACTACCTGAAGATGCTAGGTGCGACGGCCGCGCACGGCCGGCTCTTCTCGGCCGGCGACGGCGCCCCGGGGCAGCCGCCCGCGGTAGTCGTTTCGCATACGTACTGGGAGCGCCGGTTCGGCAGCGACCCAGCCATTGTCGGCAAGACCGTGTGGCTGTCAGGTACGCCGTCGGTGGTCGTCGGCGTCGCCGCCCGCGGTATCGCCGGCCCCACCGATCGCCCGCCGGCGTTCTGGCTGCCACTGAGCGCGTACGAAACGATCTACCGCGTGCCCGGTTCGTTCACGGCGACGAGCACTGAAGGCGTATCGGTGTACGCCCGGCTGCCTGGTGACATCACGCGCGAGCGCGCGCAGACAGAACTCGCGGCCGTGTCGACGGCGCTGGCGGCGGCGCCCTTCGCCGCTGATGCCGCTCCGACCAAGGGGCTGCTGGCGCGTCTCGATCCCGCCGACGACCGGTTCGGAGATGCAAACGGTAACGTCGCCGTCGTCGCGGTGCTCGGCGTGGTGCTTGTGGTTGTCGCTCTGATCCTGCTGCTCGCGTGCGCGAACGTCGCCAATCTGCAGGTCGCGAGCGCGAGCGCTCGCCGGCGCGAGTTCGGCATGCGACTCGCCCTGGGCGCCGGCCGCGGCCGGCTCGTTCGTCAGCTGTTCACGGAAAGCCTCCTGCTCGGCGCCGTATCCGGTGTTGTCGGTCTTCTGTTGCTGTGGTGGGTCTTACCGCTCTTCGCAACGCTCGCATCGGCGCCAGAGTCGTTCGATGTCTCACCGGATCTGCGCGTCTACCTGTTCCTGGCGGCGACTGCGGTGGCCGCGGGTCTCGGCGCCGGACTGATGCCGGCTCGTCTCGCGGCAAGGGCCGATGTGCTGTCGGCCGCACAGGGCCGTGCGATGCGCGGCGGCATCGCCGAACGACCGTCGCGGTTGCGGTCGTTGCTGGTCGGCGGCCAGGCGGCCGCGTCGATCCTCCTGCTCGTGCTGGCGGCGCTGCTCACCCGCGCGATGGTGCACATCTCGCGCGTCGACGTCGGGTTCGCGGCCGAGTCGCTGGCGATCATCACGCCGTCGTTTCCGCGCGAGGGCGATCGTCATAAGACGATCGTGCAGCGCGGCTATTTCGACGCCGCGATCGCCCGCGCCCGGGCGGTGCCTGGCGTCGAGGCGGTGACGCTGGCTGCCTACCCGCCGTTCGGCGGCGTCAGCGAGTCGAGCCAGCTCACCATCGAGGGCCGGCCGGCTGTTCTCTATTGGAACTACGTATCGCCGAACTTTTTCGACGTCGCCGGGATGCGGCTCGTCCGCGGCCGCGGGTTCACGACTGCGGAGACGGCGGAGCGCATCGCCGTCGTCAGCGAATCGACGGCACGCGCACTGTGGCCTGGGGCCGATCCGATCGGCCAGGTGCTGGATCGGGTGCCCGGCGATGCCAGGGGCGTCCGCGTCATCGGCGTCGTCGCCGACGCGATCACGATGCGCCTCACGGACAGCGCCGGCTTGATGCTCTACCGGCCGCTCATGGCCGCGCAGTTGCTGGGCGCGCGAGTCATGGTGCGTGCCGCCGCGCCCGGGACAGTGCTGGCGCCACTGGAGCGCGCGTTTCGGACGATCGATCCCGACGTGCGTGTCGAGGCCTACGCGGTGACTGACGGCCTCTCGGCGCAACTGCAGCCGCCGCGGGCCTTCGCGGCGATCGCGGCGCTGGTGGGCGCGGTGGCGCTGTCGTTGGCGGTGATCGGTCTGTTCGGTGTGACGTCGTTGCTGGTCGGCCAGCGCACTCGCGAGATCGGCGTGCGCATGGCGATTGGGGCGACGATCGCCGACGTCCGCCGGCAGATGCTGCGCGACAGCCTGCGGCCAGTGGCGATTGGCCTGACGATCGGATTGGCGCTGGCGCTGGCCGGCGGGCAGTTCATGTCCGCCGCGCTCTATGGTGTGAGCAGCCGCGATCCGCTCGCGATTGCGGCTGCTGTCAGCGTCCTTGCTGCCGCTGCCTTTGCTGCCGTCGCCGTGCCGGTGCGGCGTGTCGCGCGGATCGATCCCGCCCGCACGCTTCGCGCGGATTGAACCTCACACCCGCGGCAACTGGCAATTTCTGCAACATTCCGTCACGCGCTCGCACAATTCCGCGCGCTTCGCGCTGGCACGCTCCATGCGTTGAGGTGGGGCTTGCCGTCGTCCTTCTGACGACGGTATGGTGAGGAGGTCAGCGTGTTGCGTATCGAGGAGCGGGTAGCGTTTCTGGACGGGCGCGTCCGGGAGCAGAGTGACACCATGAACGACTTGCGGGAACAGTTCCGGGCGTTGCGGGACCAGATGGATCGCCGCTTCGAGCACGTCGACGCGCGCTTCGACGCGATCGACAAGCGGATGTCGAAGCAGTTCATGTGGCTCGTCGGGCTGATGGTCACCTTGCAGGCCGCGACCATCGCATCGGTGGCGGCAATGCTCGCGAAATAGCGCTCAGCGCTTTTTCGATGCGCCGCCGAGCCCGATCGCCAGCATGCCCGGCGCCCAGGCGCCGACCCACATCGCGAACTGCACGAGGTAGTTCCGCCCGCCTGCCGGCGGACGACCCCAGAGCGTCCCCGAGACGGCGTAGAAGGCCAGACCGCTGAGAATCGCCGCGGCGATCCCGCGCGTGAAGATCTCGCCCCACGGACGCGAGCGCAGGATCTTGCCTTCGCCGATGGCGAGGATGATCCAGCAGAGCATCCACGCCGGAATCATCGGGCCGTAATTGCCGCGGCCCATCATCGATCCGATCCCATAGTAGGCCAGCGCGCCGCCGACGCCGGCGAAGATCCCAAGCGGCAGGCCGGCGACGAGGCGGCCGGCGCTCCAGCCGAGCGCCGCGCCGACGGCGCCGAGCATTAGCGCGCCGGTGATGACGCCCGCGAGTCGCGTGTGGCCGACGCCGATCTCGTACCAGACGTAGTCACTTGCCGTGGCGACGGCGGCCACGCCGAGAATGGCCATGACGAGACGAAGCATCTTGACCTCCTACTCATGGTTCCGGGGTTCCGCATCGTTCCGGGTTCCGGGGTTCGTTCCGAGGCTCCGGGTTCTGCGGTCATCCTTTTCAGGAATTGCTCTGCCGGAACCTACTCTGGCAAATGTTCGCTCTTCGGCTCCGGCAGTTGCGTGCTCATGACCACGCCGCCAGCGTAGACGATGAACCCGACGATTGCCGCGGCCGTCGCCAGCGCCACATGCGGCGCGCCGGACAGGCTGGAGGCCAACGTGGTCGTGACGTAGGCGAATGAAGTGCCGAGCATGCGGCCGCCGACGTTGGCCGCGAAGCCTTCGCCAGTGCCGCGCAAATGCGTCGGGTACATGCGCGGCAGGTAGTTGCCCCAGAAACTGAGCTGCGCGACGGTGAAAAAGCCGGCCAGGAACATCCCGATTTTCAACGTCGAAACGTCGGTCGACGCCGCGAACCAGAACACCAGCGGCACCACGATCAGGCCGGGAACCTGAAACACGCGCAGGAGCGAGCGTCGGCTGACAATCGCGAGGACGAGCAGCGCCAGCGTGAACCGCCCGGCGAGGCCGCCGATTTCCTGCCACCACTGCACGCTGGCCGCGATCTGCTGTTGCGCCGGCCGCGGCAGCGACGCGACCTCGGCGAGGCCGGGGACGATCCGCGGCATGTGCTGGATCGCGCCGAACGCCGCGCCGTACGCGAACATGAACATGAGCGTGGTCACGACGGTCACATGACGCAGGTCGGGGCTGAACAGCTCGGCGACGCTCGGACGCTTCAAGGTGCCGGCGGCGCGCTTCTGCTGCCACGCCGGTGACTCGGGCAGGAACGGCCGGATCACGATCAGCGGCAGCGCCGGAATCACGCCCGACATCAGCGTGTATCGCCACGCTTCGTGCGCGCCGTAGATCGCCGGGAACGACGCGCCGTGCGTGACGCAGAGGTAGTTGGCGTAGGTCACCATCGCGCCGCCGACCGACGAAAACGCCTGGGTGTAGGCGAGGACCTTCTCGCGCTGCTTCGGCTCGGGGAACAGCTCGGCCAGCCACGCGACCGCGGCGACGAACTCGACGCAGACGCCGATGAACGTCAGGCAGCGGAAGAAGATGAACTGCCA
The DNA here is from genome assembly GCA_036274055.1 of Vicinamibacterales bacterium. Lineage (GTDB taxonomy): Bacteria > Acidobacteriota > Vicinamibacteria > Vicinamibacterales > SCN-69-37 > DASUGM01. Next base: position 17,818 of record DASUGM010000076.1, read on the forward strand.
GATCGTCGTGCTGAACCCGGCCGCGAACGCCGAGAACGCGTAGAGCAGAATGCTGTAGGTGAGGATGCGCCGGCGCCCGAACCGATCGGTGAGGTAGCCGCCGAGCAAGCCGAAGATGCCGCCGCAGATCGCCGGGATCCACAACAGCAGACCGACCCACTGGTTGTAAGCCGGCGATCCCGGCGCCACCTGGACCAGCTCGCGCAGCGCCGGCGCGATGATCAGCGGCATCATCAGCAGTTCGTAGATGTCGAATGCAAACCCGAGCGCGGCAATGGCGCAGATCAGCCACTGCGTCGGGGTCAGCTTCTGGCGCATGGCGGGATTATATGCAACGGGGCTCTCGAGACCGCGTGTCCTAAGCCGTGAGCTTGCGAACGATCTCCTCTGGAATCGCCACTGCCGTAAATGGTGACGCGGACGTCTTGTCGATGCACGCCGCGGTCAGCGTTCCGGTCGCGACCGTCATTTCGCCGCGGACGATCGTGCACACGTACTTGATCGATCGTTTGTTGATCGACTCGATACGGACGACGATGTCGACTTCGTCCTCGAAGCGCAGCGGCGCCTGATAGTCGCAGGTCGCGGCGACGCGCGGGAAACCCACCGCTGACGCCGGGTCGGCAATGCTCAGTCCCGACGCGCGCCACAGCGCGTGTTCGGCTTCCTCCATGTAGCGGAAGTACCAGCTGAAGTGCACGATGCCGGCAAGGTCGGTTTCGTAGAATTGAACCCGGCGGCGGTGGCGGAACTCACGAGGCATTCAGAGGCTCACGGCTCAGGGCTCACGGCTCGGTGTCTCGAGAACCCACTAGGGCCTAGGGCCTAGCCCCTAGGGCCTCAGACTACGCAGTTGCGACGCCGATTTCCTGCTTCTTTCCCCGCCGCTCGTATTCGCGCAGGGCATTGTAGAGAGGATCCAGGTCGGTAAACACATTCCCGACCAGGGTGTCGACGATCAGTGAGTGCAGCTGCGGGTAGACGTCGAGGAACTCGCGGAAGCTGAACGAGAGATCGTAGAACGCCGTGACCAGATTCCTGAAGCTGGTCACCGCGTGGCGCTGCTGCGTCAGGTAGGTCTCGAAATGCCGCGCCGAGACGTCCTCGCCGGCGGCCAGCGCGGCGTGAATCGTGTCGGCGGCCATCTCGCCGCTCTTCAGCGCCAGGAACACGCCGGTCGAGAACAACGGATCGAGGAACGCGAAGGCGTCGCCGACGAGACAGAAACCGTCGCCGCCGATCTGCTTCGAGTGATAGGAGTATTCGCCGGTGACGCGCACCTGATCGCATTGCGTGCCGACGGCCACCCGCTCCTGAATCCACTGGCAGTTACGTACCTCACGCGCGAAAATCTCGTTCGGATCGCGAGTCTCCCGGTAGAGATATCCGGGCTCGCCGACGACGCCGACCGAGACGATGTCGGAGTGCTGCGGGATGTACCAGAACCAGCCCTTCTGCGGGACGTAGGCGACCGTCGTCGCGCCTTCGTCGAGACCCGAATCGCGCTTGGCGCCCTTGTAGTAGCTCCACACCGCGATCTTGTTCAGGTCCTTGTCGCGATCCTTCCAGCCGAATTTCCGGGACAGCAGCGAGTCGCGCCCGCTGGCGTCGATGACGACCCGGGCGCGAATCTCCTCGCCCTTCGCGCCGTCCCTGGTGTCGGCGCGGACACCGACGACGCGCGAGCCCTCCATGATCACGTCGCGCACCGAGACGCCGCGCCGCAATTCGACGCCCTTGGCACGCGCGTTCTCGATCAGCATGCCGTCGAACTCGCTGCGCACGACCTGCCAGGTCTGCGCGCACTCGTGCTTGATCGTCTGGAAGAAGTAGAACGGCTGCGACACCTTGCCGGTGATCGACACGAACTGCACGCTGTATTTCTTGGTATCCGCCGAGTTGCGCAGCTTGTCGATCACGCCGAGCCGGTTGAGCGTGAACCAGGTGTACGGAATCAGCGACTCGCCGATGTGGTACGCCTGAACGATCTCGCGGTCGAGCATCAACACGCGATGGCCGTGCTCGGCCAGCAGTGCGCTCGCCGTCGAGCCCCCCGGCCCGGCGCCAATGACGATGGCGTCGTACTGACTCATGTGTAACGCAACCCCTGATGACGCGGGAGAAAGAACCGGTGCAGCAGCATGTCGACGCGCAGCAGACCTTCGCGCGTCAGGCCAATGCGATCGTCCGCCGGCGGCGCGAGGAAGCCGTCGTGGCGAATTGACGCCCAGATGTCGGCAAAACGATCCGCGATGTCGACCCCGAACTTGCCGGCGAAGTAGCTCGGCCGGACGCTGCCGCGCTTCAGCTGCAGGATCATCTCGCGAATCAGCCGCTCATCGTCGGTCGGACGGTAGGCGCGGCCGAGCGGCAGTTCGCCGCGGTTGATCGCCGCTTCGTAGGCGTCCCACTGATCGAGGTTCTGCATGTGGACGCCGTTGACGTGCCCGAACGAGGCGACGCCGGTGCCGACGAGATCGGCGCCTTGCCAGAGCTCGTCGCGGTACTGGAACCTGGTCCGCGACGGATCCTTGACCGCCGTGTAGGCGCTGCCGATCGTGTAGCCGGCCCGTTCGAGCGCCGCAAACGCTTCACGCACCCAGCGCCGCCGCGTCTCCCACGGCGCGACGTGTTCCTGAAACTGTCCGGCGCCCTTGAGGATGTCGGCGCTGATCGTCGTGTTGAACGGCAGCTCCATCTGGTAGATGGTCACGCTGTCCGGATCGAGCGCCACTGTCCGCTCGATGCAGCGCTGCCAGTTGGCGTCGGTTTCGCCGAGCATGCCGGCGATCAGGTCGATGTTGATCTGCGGGAAGTCGAGCGCGCGGGCCTGGTCGTAGGCGCGGTCGATCTCGCCGGAGCGGTGGGCGCGGCCGTTGATTTCCAGAATTTTGTCGTCGAAGTTCTCGACCCCGAGGCTCAGGCGGGTGACGCCCAATGACCGGATCACGCCGAGCTTCGCTCCCGTCAGCGTGCCCGGCTCGCACTCGAACGTGATCTCCCGGGCGTTCGTCCAAGGCGTATGCGCCGTCAGTCGCGAGACCAGCGATTGCAGTTGCGACGACGACAGGAACGACGGCGTGCCGCCGCCGAAGTAAACGAAGTCGATGTTGCGATCGGCAATCGCCGGTCGGGCCCGCAGCAGGTCCCATTCGCGCGCCAGCAGATCGAGATAGCCCTCGACCTGAGCGGCGTTCTTGTTGGTGTAGACCCGGAAATAGCAGAAATGACAGCGCTTGCGGCAAAACGGGACGTGCAGGTAGAGACCGAGCGGAACCACGGCCGGGCGGCTCGCCAGCGCGGGGAGAGCATCCGCCGCCACGGCATCCGGCGTCCACGTCGAGAAAGGCGGGTAGGTGGCGACGAAATAACTGCCGACCTCGCCGACGGCGAGGCCAGGGGTTTCAGACTCGGACATTCCTTTCTCACTATACTTGCAGGGCCCAAAAATCGTTTCCGAGCGGTTCATCACACCACTCGTCACCGGGAGAGGTAATGCTCAGGCGCGCGCGAATGTCGATGGTTTTCACTTTTCTGCTGGCGGTTGCCCTGCCGGCATCGGCTCAGACCAACGGCCGCATCCAGGGCCGCGTCATTGACACCCAGGGGTCGGTCATCGCCGGGGCGCAGGTCATGGTCGAGGGCGACGGCAACGGCGTGCGCGCGACCACGCAAACCGATGAGAACGGCTGGTTCAGCGTCGCCGCGCTTGCGCCTGGCACGTATCGCGTCGAAATCAGTCAGAACGGGTTCCGGAAGCACGTGCAGACGGCGACGCTTCGCGTCAATCAGGCGTTGCGGTTCGACGTCGCGCTGCAGGTCGGCGGCGCCGTCGAGACGGTGACGGTGAACGCGGCGTCGGCGTCGTTCGATCGGGTGACGCCAATGCTGGCCTTCCGGATGGACCCGGAACACATCGCCAACTTGCCGCTCGACGGACGCAATTTTCTCGATCTCACGCTGCTGGCGCCGGGAACGGCGCCGGCGGCGCAGGGATCGGCGGGATCGGTACGCGGCGATTTCGCGCTCAATGTCAGCGGCGCGCGCGAAGACGCCAATGTCTATCTGCTCGACGGCGCCTACAACGTCGATCCGAAGCTCAACGGCGTGGCCGTGCGGCCGCCCGTCGACGGGATCCGCGAATTCGAAGTGGTGACGAGTACGCCGGACGCCTCGTTCGGGCGATCGGCCGGCGCGCAAGTCAACGTGGTGACCCGGTCGGGCACCAACATGTTTCGCGGCGCCGCCTATGACTACGTCCGTGTCGGCGCGTTGAACGCCCGCAACTACTTCGCGCCGAAAGACGAGGACGCCCCCGATTACAACCGCAACCAGTTCGGCACCGCGATGGGCGGAGCGATCAAGAAGGATCGCCTCTTCTTCTTCGCCGACTACGAGGGCACGCGGCTGACCGAAGGCCTGACCCGCGTCACCAACGTGCCGACGCTCGCCGAGCGCAATGGCGACTTCACGCAGTCGCTGCTGCCGACGCCGCGGGATCCGTTCACCGGTCAGCCGCTGCCGTTCATTCCTGACTTCGCGCAGAACCCGATCGGCCGCTCGATCGCGGCGCTGTATCCGGAGCCGAATCGCAGCACGCCGTTCGCCAACTACGTGTCGTCGCCCGAGTCGACCGACGACGTCAACCAGTTCGACCTGCGCGTCGATGCCCGGCGCGAGGGCAAGGCGCTGACCGCGCGTTACAGTTTTTCCGATCGCAACTTCTTCGAGCCGTTCGCGGGCTCGACGTTTTCGGCCGTACCCGGCTACGGCAACGACGTGCCGCGCCGTGCGCAGAATCTGGTCGTCACCGGCACCCGTCCGTTCGGAAGCCGGATCCTCAACGAAGCTCGCGTCGGGATGACGCACATCTCCGGCGGCGTCACCCAGCAAGGGCAGGGCACGAGCATCAACCAGCTCGTCGGCCTGCCGGACTTGTCGAGTGATCCGCGCGACTGGGGGCTGTCGTTCATCAGCGTCCAGGGTTTCTCGCCGCTCGGCCACGAGTACAACAACCCCCAGGAAAACACGACCAGCCTGTGGCAGTTCGGCGACACGCTGACCTGGTCGCGCGGCAAACACTTCCTGAAGATGGGCGGCGAACTGCGCGTCATCAATCAGGAGGCGTTCCGCGACGTCCAGGCGCGCGGACTGCTGAACTTCACCAACTTCGCGTTCACGGGCAACGCGCTGGCCGACCTGCTCCTCGGGCTGCCGAGCGTTACCGTCGGCGCCACGCTCGACAATCCGCAGAACCTGAGCACGACGAGCGCCGCCTTCTTCCTGCAGGACTCGGTATCGCTGTCGCCGACGGTGACGGTCACGGCCGGCTTGCGCTACGAGTTGAACACGCCTCCCGTAGACGAGAACGATCGGGTCACGCTTTACGACCCGGCGACCGGACAGCTGGTGCCGGCCGGCACCAACGGCATGCCGCGCGGCGGCTACGTGTCCGACACCAACAACTTCGCGCCGCGCCTCGGCGCCGCGTGGTCGGTGCGGCCCGACACCATTGTCCGCGGCGGCTACGGCATTTCCTACGATCAGGCAGCGCTGGCGCCGAACGAGTTTCTCTACTTCAACTCGCCCTACTTCGACCTCAACACGTATTTCTCCGTCGGCGCGCCGGTGAACTACCTGCTGACGCTCAACGATCCGTTTCCGGCGAACTTCCCGCTGTTCGTGCCCGATTCGGCGACGTCGGTGCAGCGCGATCTGAAGACCGGCTTCCTGCATCACTGGAACCTCAACGTGCAGCGCCAGCTCGGCGCCACCCGGTCGATCGAGGTGTCGTACGTCGCCACCCGCGGCAGAAACCTGATCGCCGCGCGCGACATCAACCAGCCGGCGCCGAGCCCGGTGGTCCCGAACCTGCGCCCCAACCCGCTCTTCGCCGACATCATCGCGATCGAGTCGCGGGCCAGATCGAGCTACAACGCACTCGAAGTCCAGCTCGACCAGCGCCTCAATCGCGGCGTCGCGTTTACCGCCGCCTACACCCTCGGCAAGTCGATGGACGACGCCTCGGGGTTCTTCTCGAGCACGGGCGATCCGAACTTCCCGCAGGACAGCAACAACCCCTCGGAGTGGGCGCGCTCGAACTTCGACGTCCGCCATCGGCTGGCGATGAGCGGCACGTGGCAGCTGCCGTTCGGCACCGATCGGAAATGGCTCAACGACGGCGGCCTCGCGGCGACCTGCCTCGGCAACTGGGATATCCACGCGATCCTGGCGCTGCAGGCCGGGCGGCCGTTCACCGTCGCCGTCCATCCCGACATCGATCGCAGCAACACCGGCCGCAAGAGCCTCGGCTTCGGCTTCAACGATCGGCCGAATCAGTCGGGCGACGCCGACGTCGCCTCCCCCGATGAGCTGCAGTGGTTCAACACCGCGGCGTTTTCATTTCCCGAGTTCGGCACGTTCGGCAATGTCGGCCGCAACACGCTCGAAGGTCCGGGCTACAAGAACCTGAACCTCGCGCTGACCCGCAATGCCGCGCTCGGCCGGGGCTCGTTCCAGCTTCGCCTCGAGCTCTACAACGTGTTCAACTGGACGAACTTCGATCTGCCCGATAACTTTCTCGGTTCGCCGACATTCGGGCAGATTCTCTCGGCCGGCGCGCCGCGACGGATGCAGCTCGGGCTGCGGTATGACTGGTAGAGGGAGTGCTGACTGAGAGCTGAGTGAAGAGCGCTTGCCAGGAGCGAAGCACAGGGAGAAGCGCGAGAAAAGCAAGAGAGGTTCTCATGCTCTTCTCATGCTTTTCCCTGTGTTTCTGATCTTGTAATCTCGTTTTTGCAGTTTCGATTTCGTCCGTCGGTGGCGAAGATCGTCCGTCCCTCCCGCGCCTGACTCCGCATTGGCCGCGTTCCGTGCGGCCCGGCTTTTGCTCCATTCCTGCGCATGCCGCGACCGACCAATCGATTCGTCGTCGCCACACTGGCGGTTACAGTTTCGCTCGGGCTTGCGAGCGCGGCGTATCAGGTCACGCTTGGCGGTCCGTTGCCCGGGCCGCTGCCGATCTTCCCGCGGAACAACTGGTGGAACCTCGACGTGTCGAGCGCGCCGGTCGACCAGAATTCCGCCAGCTACATCGCGTTCGTCGGCACGACGCGACGGATGCATCCGGATTTCGGCGGCCAGGAATCACCAGGCAGCGTCGCGATCTACGGCTTTCCCTATGCCGTTGTCGACAGCGCGGTGCCGAAGCAGGCGGTCCAGTTCCGCTGGCCCGGCGAAAGCGACGGCGTCGATCGCGCGACCAACACCAGCATTCCGTTCTATCCGATTCCCGCCGAAGCCGCGACGCAAGCCCATTGGATCGAGGGCGGCCAACCCGGCAACGTCGATTTGCGATCGACCAGCGATCGCCACCTGATCATCGTCGATCGCGATCGTCGCCATCTTTACGAGCTCTACAACGTCTTCTTCGACGGCACGAAATGGAATGCGGGATCGGGGGCGTTCTTCGATCTCAACAGCAACGGACGGCGGCCCGATGGCTGGACCTCGGCGGACGCGGCCGGCCTGGCGATTCTGCCGGGTCTGCTGACCTACGAAGACGTCTACGGCCCGGACGAGATCACGCACGCCTTGCGCGTCACGGTGCGGGCGACCAACGGCTACGTCTTTCCGGCCTCCCACACCGCCGGCTCGACGGCGGGCGCGCTGCCGATGGGCGCACGGCTGCGCCTCAAGTCGTCGGTCAGCCTCGCCGATTTCAGCGCGCCGATGCAGAAGATCTTCCGCGCGATGCAGCGCTACGGATTGATCGTCGCCGACAACGGCAGCGACCTCTACGTCAGCGGCACGTTCGACACCCGCTGGAACAACGACGTGCTCAATCCGGCGTTCGCGGCGATCCGCGGCGGCGACTTCGAGATCATCAAGCTCGGTTATCAGCCGCCGGCCCAGGTGCCGGCGAACCTCGATCTCGACGCGCGATCCGATCTCACCGTCTACCGGCCGTCGACTGGCGAGTGGTTCACGTCCTATTCCTCACAGGGTTTCGGTTACACGGGATGGACGTCGTACCAGTGGGGAGCGACGGGCGATCGCCCGTTGTCTGCGGATTTCGACGGCGACGGCCGCATGGATCTCTCCGTCTACAGGACCGGTAACGGCACCTGGTACGCGCGCCTGTCGTCGTCGCAGTACGGATATGCCGGCTGGATCGCGTACCAATGGGGATGGCCGGACGACCTGCCGCTGTCGGCGGACTTCGACGGCGACGGCAAGAGCGACTTCGTGGTCTTCCGGCCGTCGACGGCGACGTGGTACGTGCGCTTCTCGTCCGCGCAGAACGGCTCGCCCGGCTGGCAGGCGTATCAGTGGGGCGCGCCGGGCGACGTGCCGTTGAGTGCCGATTTCGACGGCGACGGCAAGGCCGATCTCGTCGTCTTTCGTCCGTCGACCGGCGAGTGGCTCGTCAAGTCATCGATCAGCAACTACTCAACGGCGACGACGTATCCGTGGGGCTGGGGCGGCGACCTGCCGATCGCCGGCGATTTCGACGGCGACGGCAAGGCCGATCTCGCCGTCTTCCGGCCGTCCACCGGCAGCTGGTATCTGTGCTTTTCGGGGGATGGATACAGCTACGCGACCGTGAAGGTGTATCAATGGGGCTGGCCGACCGACGTGCCGATCGCCAACGATCTGGACGGCGACGGCCGCGCCGATCTGACCGTGTGGCGGCCGACCACCGGCGAGTGGTTCACCCGGTACTCGTCGCAGTCCTTCGGCTACACCGGGACGACGGTGTTTCAGTGGGGCGTTCCCGGCGACATCCCGATCGGCAAACGGTGAACGGATTCTGACCGACGCTGGTAAGCTTCGCGCATGCCATGGATTGTCTTTGCTGTGGGTGCGGCGCTGGCGTGGGGACTTTACGGGCCGATTCTGCATTACGGGCAGGTCACGCTCGGTAATCCGTTTCGCGCGCTCCTGTGCGTCGGGCTCGCGTACATGCTGGTCGGCGTTCTCGTGCCGGTCGTCGCGCTCGCTTCTCAGGGTCAGCTCGACGCGCGCGGCTGGACGATGGCCGGCGCGTCGGCGGCGCTGGCCGGCGGCGCGCTCGGCGCGATTGGCGCGGTGTTCATCATTTACGCCTTTCGTGCCGGCGGTGTGCCCACCTACGTGATGCCGCTGGTGTTCGGCGGCGCGCCGGTGGTCAACGTCCTGCTGTCGATGGCGCTTCATCCGCCGAAGGCGGCACCGAATCCGATGCTGTGGGTCGGGTTCGTCCTCGTCGCCGCGGGCGCGGGAACGGTGCTGTACTACAAGCCTCAATAGTAGATTCTTGACGTGAAGCTGGTGAAGCAAGTGTAGCGAGTGAAGAAGAGCTTCGGTTTTTCAAAACCAGAGGTTTTCTACACTGCCCACACTTGCTTCACTATCTTCATGTCGAGCATCTATTTTGTTTTTCTCTCACCGATCACCCACAAATGCGAGCTGCTGCGGATGAACAACTGTCCGTCCGAGATCGCGACCGTGCTGAGACAGTAAGGGCTGCATCCGTCGCCCAGCGAGTTCGATGCGAGCAGTTCGAACTTCGGTCCGGCCGTGAACACCGACGTCAGTCCCTCCTGTTCCGTCGTCACGTAAATCTTGCCGTCGGCGAGGATCGGCGAGGCGCTGTAGGTGCCGGGCGGCAGACGCTCGGGGCCGTAGATTTGCGCGCCGGTCTTGACGTCGAGACAGAACACGACGCCGTTGTCGCCGACGACGTAGACGTACTTGCCGTCGCTCACCGGGGTCGGCACGTCGGGGCCGCGATCGAATTGCCACGCGATGTGGGTGGCGTTGATGTGGCCGCTGCCGCCGGGTCTGATCGCGGTGAGCGGATTGTTCCGGCTCGGCGAGACGATCAGGCCCGCCATGACCGTCGGCGAGGCGACGATCCGATAGTCGAATCGCTGCTCGGGGTTCAGGCCGTCGACGCGCCACAGTTCCCTGCCGGTTGCCGGATCGTGTCCGGTGACCGCGTCGCCGCCGGAGATCACGATCTCGGTCTTGCCGTTGTACTGAAGGAGCAGCGGCGTCGTATACGAATCCGGCGATTCGCGCTGCGCCGCCGTCGGCCGCTCGACGCGCCACAGCGTCTTGCCGCTCGCCTTGTCGATGCGCAGCACGTACGACGGGTCGTCGGTTTTCATGCCGTGCAGCACCTGGACGTAGAGGGCGTCCTCGTGCAGCAGCGGCGACGAGGCGTAGCCCCAGTTGAGGCCGAAACGGCCGTGGTCGGTCTGAATATCGCGCGACCACACTTCCTTGCCGCTGAAGTCGAACGACTTCAGGACGCCGACGCCGGTCATCACCCAGACATTGCGGCCGTCAGTCACCGGCGACGGCGACGACATGTTCTGTTTGCGCTCGATGTGGTTGCCGCCGGCGATCGGCCGCTTCCACACCGGCATTTTCTTGTTGCGATCGACCGCCCAGAGTTCCAGTTCACCGGTCGCGTTCGCGGTGGCGACGTTGAGGAAGATGACATCGCCCCAGATAATCGGCGTCGATCCGCTGTACGCGGGAAGCGCGAGTTTCCAGGCGACGTTCTCGGTGCTGCTCCATTTCACCGGCAGTCCGGTCTCGGCGCTGACGCCGTTGGCGGTCGGCCCGCGCCACGCCGGCCAGTTATCCGCGCACAGCACCACCGATCCGAGGCAGGTACACACCACCAGCGACGAAACCCACTTGCGCATTTGAAAAGGCTCCCCGGGGAGATTCTATAAAAAGGGCGGTGTCAGGCCAAACAGCACACATGAAGGAGCACGAAGGAGTGGAGGATCATCAAGGAGCACCTTCGCAATCTTCAACACCTTCGTGCTCCTTCATGTGTGCTCTTTGGACATCACTCAGATCTCAGTGACGCCACCAGATTCATCCGCCGGACCGACCTTGTCGCGCCGATCGCGGAGAGAGCGCCGGCGGCTGCCACGGCCGCGACCCAGGTAAACGGCAACGCCGGAATCGCGCCGCCGCGGGCGACCAGCACCGGCGCGATCGCGACGATGGCGGCAGCGATGCCGATCGCAATGCCGGCGCCGACGACCGCGAGCTGCTCGCCGAGGACGACGGCGCGCAGATCCGAGGCGGTGAAGCCGGCGGCGCCCAGCAGCGCCAGTTCACGGCGGCGTTCGAGCACGTTGCGGGCGATGATCGCGGCCAGGCCAAGCGTGCCGAGCACCAGGCCGAGACCGCCGAGCGACTGGAAGGTCGACAGGTAGGTGTTTTCGACGCGATGAAAGGCCTCGAGCCGGACGGCGCTCTGCTCGATGTCGACGCCGAACTGATCGAGACGCTCTTCGAGCCCGCGGGTAATCGCGTCGAGCCGCGCCGGCGTCGGCGTCGACACGTCGGCGAACAGCACGCGATAGCCCTCGGTGTCCGGAAACAGTTCCAGGAACGCGGACTCTGCAATCATCAGCTCGCCCTGCAGGACGCTGTCGTCGAGCGAGGCGACGATCTTGAGCTGAATCGGCCGCGCCGTATCGGCGTCGATCGTGATGGTGTCGCCGACGCCGGCGTGCAGCACGTACTCCAGCGACGTGGCGTCGGCGATCGCCGGCACGGCGCCGTCGCTGCCGGCAGGACCGAGGAGACGCCAGGGATTCTGACGCTGGGCGTCCGATTCGGCGAGCGTTCGCGCGAACCGGAATCGGCCCGCTTCGATGAACCGGGGCGGCATGCCGAGGATGCGCGGACGTGTCGGCCGGTACAGGTTCAGGCAGCTGGCATCGTCACCGGGCCGCAGGCGCGCCGGGAACAGCGTGACGCCGTCGATCGGCAGGCCGCCGCCGCCGGCATCGAGGCCGAGAGCCACGCGGCCGTCGTCGGTGCCCGGATCGTGAACGAGCGGCAGCGCGGATTCGCCGATCAACGCGAAACCGCCGATGCCCGACGTCTTCCCGGCATCGACGTCGGTTCGCTTGCGGAATGAATCAACGGACACGAGCAGAAACACGGCCGCGGCGACCAGACCGGCAGAGGTGAGCGTTCGGCCCGGGCGCCAGCCAAGGTTACGGATGCCGAGGCCGATTGCATTCGATGGCGCCGCCGCACGACCGGGCCGGCCGAGCCACCAGCGGAGCGCCGCGAGCCCGGCGATCAGCACCAGCGCACCGGCGCCGAAGAATCCGCCGGCCGCCGGCAACTTCCCGGCGAGTGAGGCCGATGACAGCGCGAGCGCTGCGCCGACCGCGGCGACGGCGATACCACCGCCGCGCCGCCGCGTGACGCCGGGACCCAACGCCGCGCCGGTCAGCAGCGCGCGCGGCGACAGCGTCGCGAGCCCGCGCACCGTCAGCCAGATCGAAGTGAACGCGGCGGCGAGACCGCCGATCGCGCCAATTGCCAGCGAGACCGCGTCGACGTGCAGCGTCAGCGACGTGGTGCCAACGGCGCCGACCCACCACGTACGCAGTCCGTAGACCATCAGCGCCGCCCATGCGACCGCGAACGCGATGCCGGTCGCGACACCGGCGACCGAGACCAGCGCGCCCTCGATCAGCGCGACACGTCGCACGTCGGCGATCGAAAATCCGATCGCGCGCAGGACGCCGATGTCCGCGAGACGCTGCTCGAGGCTCAGGCGGAAGAACAGCGCCGCCAGCAGCAGCGCCGACACCATCAGGAAGAAGCTGAAGTACGAGAAATACGCGCCGAAATCCGTGGCGCCCTGTGACGCCGACAGATTCTGCCGGCGCGCGTCGACGACGGTGAAGCCCGACGTTGTCGGGTCGATGTGGCCGGTCAGCCGCGCCGCCAACTGCGTTGCCGCCGCGTCCAGGTCATCGCCGACCGGCAGCGGTCCGACGCGCACCGACGTCACGGCGCCATAGCGAGTGCGCCAGATCCGCTGTGCCAGCTCGAGGGGAATGAACGCCTTTGGCGTCGCGCGAAAGCGATCCCAGTACTTCTCGTCGCCGGGCCTGACCAGTTTCAGATCGATCGGAAACGGCGGATCCCAGTCGGCCACCGTCGCGGATTCGGTGACGCCGGGATATTCCGCCGACAGCCGGCGATCCGCGGCGATCCCTTGCATCGGGATGACGCCGGCGACGCGTATCTTCGTCCGCTCGGTGACCAGCCTGCCTTCATCGGCCCAGCGGAAGTACTCGATTTCGACCTCGTCTCCAGTGTGGGCGCTGAGATCGCGCGCCGCCCAGTCGTTGAGGACAATCCCGTCCGGATCGGCGGGCGCGCCGCTGAGGCCGGTCACCATCGAGTACGGCAGAACACGGTCGCCGATCGTCAGGCGATTCGCCAGCCAGGTGAAGACGGACATCGACGGCCACTGCTGCGCATCCGCAGCTTGTCGGATCGCGGCGGCGGTCGTGTCGGAGATCAATCCCGCCGACGACTCGACGACAATTGTGTTCATTTCGGCGAGCTTGGAAACTTTCAGTCCCAGGTCAGCCGGGCCGACCGCGTCACGCAGCGCGGCCTTGACTGCGTCCGCGTCGACGCCGAACTCTGCCGTGCGCATCAACAACGTATTGACGCGTCCCGGGATTTCAAGGCGCTCCTGCAGACGCTCGAGGTCGACGAAGGCAGCGCGCACGGGACCCTGGCCGGGCGCGAGCGAGAATTCGCCCATCTCCTCGGGCATCAGCGTCGCGCGAACGTTCAGTCGCATCGACTGGCCGACGTCGTCTTTGGCCGACTGCAGCGAATCGAGCGGAATGTCCGTGGGTCGCGCGACGCGAATGACGACGGAGTCGCCGGGGGCGGCGCCGAGTTCGCGCGTGAGATCCGGACTGAGCAGCACATCGCCTGGCGCCGGCGGAGCCACCGAGCGGCCGCTGGCGTTGAAAGCGAAGAAGCCTCGATTGACGCCGTAGAGCTGGATCCGGCGCGCGCGCCGGCCGGACGAATCGTGGGCGACCGTCGCTTCGAGCATGAGCATCGAGTAGAGGCCGCCGGTTTCCGTCGTGAACAGACGTGGACGAAGGCGAGCTTCGAGCTCTGCCGGAAACGGATTCTCGGCGGTGACGACCACGTCGACGCGGCCGAGCCGCCGTTCGGTCAGGTCGGCGAGGCTCGCACGAACGGAGTGGCCGACGAGAAACGATCCGGCGAGCACCGCGACCGCCGCGGCGACGCCCAACGCGACCGCGGCGTGCGTCCGCCGGAAGTGTTTCAACCCGGCGAGCGCGAGGCGCAAGGTCGTCACGCCTGGGCCTGCAGCTGGCGATCGGCCAGCGCGTAGCGGTGGCCGAGCCGCGCCGCCAGTGCCGGGCTGTGCGTGACGACGACCAGCATGGTGTGCTGCTGCTCGTGCAGCGAGACGAGGAGATCGGCGACGCTCTCGGCGGCAGCCCGATCGAGGTTGCCGGTCGGCTCGTCACAGAGCAACAGCGCCGGCGCTCGGACGAGCGCTCGCGCGATCGCGACGCGCTGGCGCTCGCCGCCGGAAAGTTCGGCGGGTCGATGGTCGAGGCGCTGCTCGAGGCCGACGGCCGCGAGCAGCGCCCGGGCGCGCTCGGCCGCGGCGGCAGGCTGGTGACGCTTGTCGACCGCCGTCGGGATGAGCACGTTTTCGAGCGCGGTGAGCTGCGGCAGGAGCAGGTGATCCTGAAACACGAAGCCGATGGTCCGGCCGCGAAACGCGGCCTGCGCGCGCTCGTCGAGCGCGTACGGTTCGGTGCCGTTGATCGTCACCGTGCCGGCGGAGGGCGCCTCGAGGGCGCCAAGCATGTAGAGCAGCGTGCTCTTGCCGCATCCCGACGGGCCGAGAATCGCGACGGATTCGCCCGGCTTCACATCGAGCGACACGTCGTCGATGATCGCCAGCGGTCCGCGGGTGTCAAAGGTCTTGGCGAGGTGTCGGGCGATCAGCATTGGGGGGACGGGGGTGTTTTCCACAGTTTTGCCTATTTTGGGGACAGGGGTCG
>DASUGM010000077.1:0-4542 GCA_036274055.1 Vicinamibacterales bacterium
GTTTCATCGAGGACAACAGCGGCGTGCAGAATCGTTTCCGGCAGCAGGTCCGCTACGGCCACGCGATTCGCAACGGCAGCCGGATGTCCGCGATCGGCTACGACGAGCTGTTCGTGCACCTGAACAAGACGACCCGCTACGCGCGCGGCATCGATCAGAACCGGATCTTCGGCGGCCTGGGCTACGCGGTCAATGCGAAGACCCGGATTGAGGGCGGCTACCTGAACCAGTTCAGCCCCGGCCACGGCAAGATCGCGAAGATGAATCACGTGTTCTCGACGAGCTTCGTGATCTCGGTGCACTGAGTGACGTGCACTGGCCAAGAGCGACATCACAGGGAGAAGGCCGAGGAGAGCGGGAGGGCTTTCTCATTCTTCTCCCTGTGAATTCGCGTTTGGCAAGTGCACGTCACTCATCTCGCCACCCTCGATAACTATTCTCAATTCGCAACGTATTAGTTCAGCGTGAGCCTCGCTTCCGATCTCCGCTCCGGCGTCCGCCTGCTCGCCCGAAACCCGATCGTCTCGCTCACCTCGGTCTTCGCGCTCGCGCTCGGGATCGCCCTGGCGACCGCGGGATTCACGGCGGCGCGGGCCCTGCTGGGGAGCCGGCTGCCCTACCCAGCGGCCGATCGGATCGTGCGCATCTACGCGTACGCAGCGCCCGGCGGCGATCGCACCGGTCTGGACCTCGCGCGCTACGAGCTGCTGCAGGCGCGGACCGAGATCTTCGAACACGTCGGTGTCGCCGCCAATCGCGTCGTCAACGTCGTGCTGCCGTCCGGCCGGCTCGACGCGGTGACGGCCGTCGCGATGACGCCGGCGACGCTTGCGTACACGCCGTTCCGGCCGGTGCGGGGACGGCTGCTCGTGGACAGCGACGCCCGCGCCGGTGCCCGGCCGGTCGTGATGATCGGCGAGCGATTCTGGCGGCGCGAGTTTGCCGCCGATGACGGCGCGATCGGCCGCTCGCTCGAGATCGGCGGCACGTCCGTCACCGTCGTCGGCATCGCGCCGGAAACGATGCGGTTTCCGAACCGCCCGGATCTCTGGCTGCCGCTCGACGTGCGCACCGTGGCGGCGGGCGCCGCCGGACGGATCGACGGCGGGACGCGGATCATCGGCGTCCTCCGCGACGACGTATCGATCGAGCAGGCCGACGCCGACGCCGAGGGCGTCTCTCAGCGAGTCGCCGCCGCCAACCCGCGCGCGCCGGAGGTGCGGCTCGACGTGCGCGGCTACACCGACTACGACATCGCCGCCCCGCTCCTGATCGTCGTCGGCGCGCTGACGATGATCCTGCTGGTGATCGCGACGAACATCGCCAACCTGGTGTTCGCGCGATCGCTGGCGCGCGCCCGGGAATTTGCGGTGCGCGCCGCCCTCGGCGCCAGCCGGCGGCGCCTGATCGCGCAGGTCTTCCTGGAAGTCGGCGTCCTCGGCGCCGTCGCCGCGCCCCTCGGCCTGGCCGCGTCCGCGGCCGCGTCGATCTACGTGGCGTCGTGGATTGAAGACGCGCCGTTCTGGATGGACTTCACGCCGGGTGCCGGCAGCGCCGCGTTCGTCGTCGTCGTGACGCTGTTGGCGTGTGGTGTCGCCGGCGCCTGGCCGGCGCTGCGCGCTACCCGCCGCGACGCTGCCGACGATCTGCGGTCAGGCGCGCGCGCCGGCGATGCGCGCTTCGGCCGCGTTTCGTCGCTGCTGCTGATGATGCAGGTGGCGCTGTCGATCGTCGCGCTGTACGGAGCCGCGATCTTCGCCGACAGCTTCCGCAGTTTCGGCGCCGCAAATCCCGGTCTCCCCGATCGAGAGGTGCTCGCGGCCACGCTGGCCGTCGACGGCGTGTCGGTAAACGAGATCGAAGTGGCGCTACGCGCCATTCCTGGCGTCCGTGCGTCGGGCGTGACGTCGTCGCTGCCGCGCCAGAGCCCGCCACTGGAGCGCATCGTCACGGAGGCGTTGAGCGGCGGCACGCCGATCGAGGACCGCGCCCCGGTCGTGGAAGTGACCGCGGGCGCGCTGGAAGCCATCGGCGCCCGGCCGATCGCCGGCCGCCTGCTCCGCGCCGCGGACTACGCGCCGGGGGCGCCGGCGGTCGCGGTGATCAACGAGCCGTTCGCGCGCAAGTTCTTCGCCGGCGCGTCGCCGATCGGCCGGCGGTTCCGATCGACGGCGGCGACCGGCAGCGGACAGCCGGCGCCGTGGTGCGAGATCGTCGGCCTGGTCCCCGATCTCGGCCTCAGTCCCGGCGACGCGGCGATGGCCGGCGGCTACTACGTGCCGATGAGAAACATGTCCTTTGCCTACGCGGTGATTCGCGTCCCGGGCGAACCGCGGCGCCACGCCGAAGCGCTGCGGCGCGCACTGGCGTCGACAACCCCGCCGATCATCCCGAATCGCCTCCTCACGCTTGACGAAGCGGCGAGCGAGGAACGCGCGATGTTCGCCACCGTCGGGGTCGCGCTGATCGCGCTCGGCGCGGCAACGCTGATGCTCGCGCTCGCCGGCGTCTACGCGATGTTGTCGCTGATGGTGACGCGACGGACGCGCGAGATCGGCATTCGCGTCGCGCTCGGCGCCCCGACCGCACAAATCGTCCGGACGATCGTCGGCCGCACGGTCTGGCAACTGGGCCTGG
Organism: Vicinamibacterales bacterium; assembly: GCA_036274055.1. Lineage (GTDB taxonomy): Bacteria > Acidobacteriota > Vicinamibacteria > Vicinamibacterales > SCN-69-37 > DASUGM01. The sequence goes on from DASUGM010000077.1 coordinate 2,638, forward strand.
GCGCGCTCGCCGGGGGCCTGCTCGCGCGGTTGTTACTCGAGGCGCGCGGCATCTTCGTGTTCCGTTTGAGTGACGGTGGCGACTGGGCGCTGCCGACGGTGATCTTCACGCTCGCCGCGGCAGGCGTCGCGGCCTCATGGGTGCCGCTGCGGCGGGCCCTGGGTGTCAAGCCGGTAGACGCACTGCGCGCTGACTAGACACTCGACAGCACCGTAAAGGAGCGTGCAGGAATCTCGAGGAGCGTTGAGGAGCTGGCTTTCTTGAAAGACCTGGTCTCCTTCATGCTCCTTAAGAACCCTTCACGCTCCTTCACGGTGCTGTCGATCGGACACGTATTCCCGCTCAGCGCGTCTGATTTGCTTGTAGCGTTTGAACGCTACGCGCTCATCTTCCAGTCCCAGCCACGTCTTCAGCGTCGTGCCGCGGAAGGTGTGGCGGAGCATCTTCAGTCCGTGCGCGATGACGAAACCCGGATCGTGTTTCACGACCGCGGGCAGATGGCGGACCTTCATCCACCGTTCGGCGCGCCAGCGCAGGAACTCGATGTCCTCGGCGGAGAGATGCTCGGTGCGCACGACGGCCGTCGTGCCGTCGTATTCCTCGACGTCCTCGCTGACGATCAGGCCCTTCTCGCGGAAGTCCCTGGTCATCGGCGTGCCGGGATACGGCGTCGGGTGCTGGATGTAGGGCCAGTCGACGTACTCGCGCGCGAACGCGAGGTTGGCCTCGATCGATTCCTTCGTGTCGCCGGGGCTGCCGACGATCAGGCCGCCGACCACGAGCATGCCGTGCCGGTGCAGCACGTCGATGGCGCGCGCGGTCGCGTTGCCGACGCTGCGTCCGCCCTGCCGCTGCGCGTTCTTCGCCGACGCGCGGAGGAACGCGAGATCCTCGTCGAGGATGTTCTCGATCCCCAGGAACACGTAGCGGAAGCCGGCGGCGCGCATCGACACCGCCAGGTCGTCGCCGGCACTGGCGATCGCGCTGGTCATCGCCTGGACGACGTAGTCGATGTCGTTGAGGCCGGCGGCGGCGATCGCGTCGCACAGGGCCTTGAAACGCGCGACGTTCAACGAGATGTTGTCGTCGACGATGAAGATCGCGCGCGCGCCGCGGTCACGGGCGTCGCGGATGTCGCTGAGAATGCGCTCGATCGACCAGGTGTGAAAGTTCCGGCCGCGCATTTCGATGATCGAGCAGAAACTGCAGTCATAGGTGCAGCCGCGCGACGTCTCGACGATGTCGATCGGCCGGCCGAGCAGCGTGTAACCGGTCAGCACCCGGGCGCCGCGATTCGGCAGCTTGATCTCGCCCTCGAGGTGACTCACGTGCCGCGGTGGATTGCGCACGAACTCGTCGCCGCGCCGAATCGACAGGCCGGAAATGACTGCGAGATCGCCGCCGCTCTCGAGCGCACGGAGCAGATCGCGGAACGTCAGATCACCTTCACCCGAGACGATGAAGTCCACACCCGAGGCGGCGTGGGTGTAGGCCTCGGGCGCCAGGCTCGGGTCGTAGCCGCCGACCACCACCTTCGCCGCCGGCCGCAGCGCGCGAATCAACGCGATCAGCTTCAGCGCCGTCTTGCGCTGAAACGTCATCACCGACAGGCCGACGACGTCGGGCGTGTGCGCGGCGATCAAGCGCCGGACCGTGCCGGCGACATCGTGTTGCGCCAGAACCAGATCCGCGATCGCGACCCGATGATGCGCGTCGACATTGCCGGCGAGCGACGCCAACGCGCCATTCGGCATCCGCATCGTCAACGTCGGCGTATGCTCAAACGAGTCGGGCATCGATAGCAGAAGAGTGTTCATCGGTCCTCGTCAATTGCCGAATTGCCGTATCGAGGGCATTGCCCGATTGGATTGTCCAATTGATCGATTGCCGAAATCATTCTTGATC
>DASUGM010000078.1:0-4581 GCA_036274055.1 Vicinamibacterales bacterium
CTGGCTACCGAGGCGAGCTTCACGGTCCTGAAGGACCTGCAGACCCGCAATCTGGTCGTCCCGGTCGTCGGCGACTTTGGCGGCCGGACGGCGATCCGTTCGGTCGGCGCGTGGCTCAAGGCTCGGGGAGCGACCGTCGCCGCGTTCTATCTCTCCAACGTGGAGCAGTATCTGGTTCAGGACGGCAAATGGGATGCGTTCTGCCGGAACGTCGCTGCGCTGCCGTTGACCCCGGCGAGCACGTTCATCCGGTCGGCATCCGGCCGAGGTGGTTTTGGCCGCGGCGGGCCGGGATTCGTCTCGAGCCTCGGGAAAATGGCCGAGGAAACTCGGGCCTGCGGCGGCTCCTAGGAAATCTGGCATTCGACCAAATCAGCCCGTAGCCACCCTGACGAATTTGCGCCCGGCATTCGAGCGTGTTAAGCTCGCAAGGTTCTTCGGTACCTGGGACACCCTATCTAGGCGCCGCGTCCAGTAGAAGCGCAACGCTTCCTGGCTGTTTCCGAGCGATTCAGCGCGCCCGTCACGCGGGCGCCTTCCAGTCGCCACGCTGAACAGATCAGCAATAGGGGAATGTCTCGAGCGCCGAGCTTCGGCTCCCAGGCTCGAGGCGACACCAAGCCCGCTTTGCGGCGCCGGCGTATGCCGTCGTCAATTTTGCGGGCGCGATGACAGTTTTTTGGGACGACGAGCTTATGCCGACAATCAGCCAGTTGGTGCGCAGCGGACGCGAGAAGGTCCTGACCAAGACGAAGAGCCCGGCGCTGCAGAGCAGCCCGCAGAAGCGCGGCGTGTGCGTGCGGGTGTTCACGCAGACGCCGAAGAAGCCGAACTCGGCGCTTCGCAAGGTCGCGCGCGTGCGGCTGACCAACGGCATCGAGGTGACGACCTACATTCCGGGCGTCGGCCACAACCTGCAGGAGCACTCGCTGGTGCTGATTCGCGGCGGCCGCGTCAAGGATCTCCCCGGCGTGCGCTACCACGTCGTCCGCGGCACGCTCGACACCGTCGGTGTCGCCGGCCGCATGCAGGGTCGTTCGAAATACGGCGCCAAGCGCCCGAAGAAGTAAAGGACTGAGTCATGCCGCGACGTCGAGAAATCCCCAAACGCGAGATTCCGGCCGACCCGATCTATCAGAGCTCGCTGGTCACCAAGTTCATCAGCACGATCATGCGCGGCGGCAAGCGCTCGACCGCCGAGCGGATCATGTACAAGGCGATGGACATCGTGAAGGAAAAGTCGGCCGACGATCCGCTGAAGGTGTTCAAGAAGGCGATCGACAACGTCAAGCCGAGTCTCGAAGTGAAGTCGCGCCGCGTCGGCGGCTCGAACTACCAGGTGCCGGTCGAGGTCAACCCGAACCGCCGCCTGTCGCTGGCGATCCGCTGGGTGTCGAGCTACGCGCGCGAGCGCGGCGACGGCAAGACGATGCAGGAGAAGCTGGCCAACGAGTTCCTCGACGCCGCCAACCTGCGCGGCGGCGCCGTCAAGAAGCGCGAAGACACGCATCGCATGGCCGAGGCCAACAAGGCCTTTGCTCATTACCGCTGGTAAGTGCAGTAGTCGCCGATCCGGGAAGAGTCGAATTCAATGCCGCGTCAAGTTCCACTAAACCGTTGTCGCAACATCGGCATCATGGCCCACATCGATGCCGGGAAGACGACGACTACCGAGCGCATCCTGTTCTACACGGGCATCACCTACAAGATTGGTGAGGTGCACGAAGGCACGGCCGTGATGGACTGGATGGAGCAGGAACAGGAACGCGGCATCACGATCACGTCCGCGGCGACCACCTGCACCTGGCGTGATATCAAGATCAACATCATCGACACGCCCGGCCACGTCGACTTCACCGCCGAGGTCGAACGATCGCTGCGCGTCCTCGACGGCGCGGTCGCGGTGTTCGATTCGGTCGCCGGTGTCGAGCCGCAGTCCGAGACGGTCTGGCGCCAGGCCGACAAGTACCGCGTTCCGCGGATCTGCTTCGTCAACAAGATGGACCGCATCGGCGCGGACTTCATCCGCACCTACGAGCAGATCAAGAGCAAGCTGCAGGGCAATCCGGTGGCGCTGCACCTGCCGATTGGCATCGAAGACCAGTACCTCGGCGTCGTCGACCTCATCAAAATGAAGGCCCTGGTCTGGGAGGCCGACGCGGCGATGGGGTCTGAGGCCAAGGTCACCGACATTCCCGCCGACATGATGGATCTCGCCAGGGAATACCGCGAGCATCTGATCGAAAAGGTCAGCGAAATCGACGACAAGATCCTCGACAAGTACCTGCACGGCCAGGAAGTCAGCGAAGAAGAAATCAAGGCGGCCATCCGCAAGCGCACGATTTCGTCGGTCCGCAACGAGGAAGCCGCGTTCGTCCCGGTCATCTGCGGTTCGGCGTTCAAGAACAAGGGCGTGCAGCCGCTGCTCGACGCGATCGTCGACTACCTGCCGTCGCCGCTCGAGATTCCGCCGGTGACCGGCATCGATCCGAACGGCGCCGAAGGCGCGACCGCTGAACGCGCCGCCAAGGACGACCAGCCGCTGTCCGCGCTGGCGTTCAAGATCATGACCGACCCGTTCGTCGGTCAGCTGACCTTCATCCGGGTCTACTCCGGCGTGATGACGTCGGGCATGGCGGTCTACAACTCGACCAAGCAGAAGTCCGAGCGCATCGGCCGCCTGCTGAAGATGCACGCGAACAAGCGCGAGGAAATCAAGGAAGTCTACGCCGGCGACATCGCCGCCGCGGTCGGCCTGAAGTCGGTCTCGACCGGCGACACGGTGTGCGACGAGAAGCTGCCGGTGATCCTCGAAGCGATGGACTTCCCCGAGCCGGTCATCTCGCTGGCGATCGAGCCGAAGACCAAGTCCGACCAGGAAAAGCTCGGCATGGGCCTGGCCAAGCTGATGGCCGAAGACCCGACCTTCCGGGTCAAGACCGACGTCGAGACCGGACAGGTCGTCATCGCCGGCATGGGCGAACTGCACCTGGAGATCATCGTCGACCGCCTCAAGCGCGAGTTCAGCGTCGAGGCGTCGGTCGGCGCGCCGCAGGTCGCCTACAAGGAAACGATCACGCGCGCCGCCGAAGGCGAAGGCCGCTACATCAAGCAGACCGGCGGCCGCGGCCAGTACGGCCACGCGAAGATCCGCCTCGTGCCGCGCAAGCCGGGCGAGGGCTATCTGTTCGAGAACAACGTCGTCGGCGGCAGCATCCCCAAGGAATTCATCAAGCCGATCGACATGGGCATCCGCGAGGCGATGACCACCGGCGTCCTCGCCGGCTACCCGATCGACGACGTGCTGATCGATCTCTACGACGGCTCGTATCACGACGTCGACTCGAACGAAATGGCGTTCAAGATCGCCGGCTCGATGGCGTTCAAGGACGCGGCGAAGAAGGCGCACCCGGTCCTGCTCGAACCGGTGATGCGCGTCGAAGTGACGGTGCCCGAGGAGTACATGGGCGACGTCATCGGCGACATCACCAGCCGGCGCGGCCACCTGCAGTCGATGGAAGCCCGCGGCGGCACGCAGATCATCAACTCGCGCGTGCCGCTGGCCGAGATGTTCGGCTACGCGACCGATCTCCGGTCGCGCACCCAGGGCCGCGGCGCCTACTCGATGCATTTCGATCGCTACGAGCAGCTGCCGCCGTCGAAAGCCGACGAGGTCATCAAGAAAGTTCAGGGAAGGTAGTCGATTATGGCCACAGCGTTTTCCGAAAAAATCCGCATTCGCCTCAAGGCGTACGACTATCGCATCCTCGATCAGTCGACCGCGGAAATCGTCGACACGGCGAAGCGCACCGGCGCGCGCCTGGCCGGCCCGGTGCCGCTGCCGAGCGACAAGAACAAGTGGACGGTGCTGCGGTCGCCGCACGTCGACAAGAAGTCCCGCGAGCAGTTCGAAATCCGCACCCACAAGCGGCTGATCGACATCTTCGAGCCGACGCCGCAGACGGTCGACGCGCTGATGAAGCTGGATCTGCCGGCCGGCGTGGACGTCGAGATCAAGGCCTTCGGGAAGGAACACAAATAGGGTTCAGGGCTCACGGCTCAGGGCTCGGTATCTCCGAGCCCTGAGCCCTAAGCCTTGAGCCAGGTGGCTCTTATGGTGAATGGAATCATCGGCAGAAAACTGGGCATGACCCAGGTCTTCGAGACCGACGGCACGGTGGTGCCGGCGACGGTCATCAAGGCCGGGCCGTGCGTCGTCGTCCAGGCCAAGTCGGCGCAGAGCGACGGCTACGAAGCCGTGCAGCTCGGCCTCGTCGACGCCAAGGCGACGAAGGAAAACAAGGCGACGGTCGGCCACTTCAAGAAGGCCAACGTCCCGGCGACGCGGATCCGCCGCGAGGTGAAAGTCGCGGCCGGCGGCGATGCGCCGAAACCCGGCGATCAGGTGCTGGTGACGATGTTCAACGCCGGCGATCGCGTCGACGTGATCGGCGAGGGCCGCGGCAAGGGATTTCAGGGCGTGGTGAAGCGCCACCACTTCGGCGGCGGCGCGGCCACCCACGGATCGATGTTCCATCGCGCCCCCGGCTCGATTGGCGCCTCGTCGTTTCCGTCGCGGGT
>DASUGM010000079.1:0-16054 GCA_036274055.1 Vicinamibacterales bacterium
GATCGTGCCGTCCCAGGCCGCTCCCGCCGGCCAGCAAGCAGCAGCTCCGGGGCCTCTGCCCAAGGTCGTCCTTTTCGCGACCGGGGGCACCATCTCGAACAAGACCGGCGGTCGTTTGACGGTCGAGGAACTGATTCAGTCGGTGCCCGGCCTGGACCAGCGCGTCCGGGCCGAGGGCACCCAGTTCACCAACGGCGCCAGCGGCCCAATCCCGATGGAACAGTGGCTCGACCTGTCGAGGCAGATCAACGAGCGCCTCAAGAAGGACGCCGACATCGCCGGCGTGGTCGTAACCAGCGGCACCGATACGCTCGAGGAACTCGCCTTTTTCCTCCACCTGACCGTCCGCGACGAGCGGCCGGTCGTGGTCGTCGGCTCGATGCGGAATCCAAGCACTACCGGATACGAAGGCGTCGCGAACCTCGAGGATGCGTTTCGGGTCGCCGCCGAGCCAGCCTCGCGCGGCATGGGCACGCTGGTCGTGCTCAACGACGAGATCAATTCGGCGCGTGAAGCCACCAAGACCGACTCCCGCCTGCTCAGCACGTTCTCGTCGCGCGACTACGGCGTGCTCGGCTCGGTGTTCGATCGGGTGACCTACTTCCGCAAGCCGGTGCGCCGCCACACCGCGCAAAGCGAGTTCGATGTCAGCAAGATCGAGGCGCTGCCGCGCGTCGACGTGCTCCTGACCTACCAGGGGGCGCCGGGCGACCTCATCAAGGCGGCGGTCGACAACGGTGCCAAGGGCATCGTCATCGCGGGCGCCGGCGTCGGCGCGATCAGCGGCACCCAGGGCGAAGGCACGACCTACGCGAACAGCAAAGGCGTCGTCGTCGTGACGACAACGCGGACGGGACAAGGCAGCGCCGGCACCGGCGGCGGCGGCCCCGGCCGCAATGGCCAACCGAACCTGCGCGTCGGCGGCGACGACCTTCAGCCGGTGAAGGCGCGGATTCTGTTGATGCTGGCGCTGGCGACGACCACGGACGTAGCGCAGATCGCGCGGATGTTCCGGGAGTACTGAGCGACACAATTGGCGATTTGTAATTTGCGGTTGGCAATTGCATTTTCGATTTGGCGATTGCCGATTGCTGTTTGCCTATTGGAGATTTCGGCTGACTCATTGCCGCGCAATTGCCAGTCGGCAATAGCAATTGCCAATCGCGCAATCGCCAGTGCAGTTGCCAATTGCCAATTGCAAATCGCAAATCGCGAGCCGTTCGGCGATCAACTTGATCGCGCCACGGCCCCCGCTGATCATGCTCGGCGCGTGCACCTTGCCAGAAAAGCACTCAGACCTGGATCTTCGAGAACGACCAGGCGCCCAGCGCCAGGAAGATCCATGCGACCCCGAACAGCACGATCGCGTCGGTGGCCATGCCGAAATGCGACAGGCCAATGAAGGCGCCGCGCAGGCCGTCAATGCCGTACGTCAGCGGATCGAGCTTGGTGACGATCGACAGCGCCGTCGGAATGTTGTTGAGCGGAAACAGCGCGCCCGAGAGAAAGAAGATCGGCATCACCAGGAAGTTCATGATCAGCTGAAAACCCTGCATGTTCTGCAGCGTCGATCCGATCGCGGTGCCGAGGCCCGAGAACACAATGGCAATCAACGCCATGAACACGACAGCCAGCGGCAACGTCGAGAGATGTTCGGGCCGGAATCCAGCGATCAGGCACACCACCAGCACGAGCAGGCCCTGCAGCATCGCAATCGACGCGCCGCCGAGCGTGTGGCCGATCATGATGTGCAGCCGCGGCACCGGCGCGACCAGCGTTTCCTTGAGGAAACCGAACTGGCGATCCCAGAGCAGGCCGATGCCCGAGAAGATCGACGTGAACAGCACCGACATGCCGACGACGCCCGGCGCGACGAACTGCAGATAGCTGCCCCGGCCAGCGGCCTGGTAGACCGGCCCGAGGCCGAAGCCGAGCACGAACAAATAGAGCATCGGCTGGCCGAGCGACGCGATGATCTGCGCGCGCGACCGCGAGTAGCGTTTGATCTGCCGCAGCCAGAGGATGAAGATCGCGCTCACGTCAGCGTCTCCACGCCTTCATGAAATCGCGCATCTGATCGGCGCCGCCGGCGGCTTCGTCGCGAATCGTCGATCCGGTCAGCGCCAGGAAAGCCTGCTCGAGCGATTCGGCGCCGGTCTGCTGCTTCAATTCCGCCGACGATCCCTGGGCGACGATCCTGCCGTGATCGATGATCGCGATCCGCTGCGCGACCCGGTCCGCTTCGTCCATGTAGTGCGTCGTCAGAAACACCGTGACCTTCTCGGCCTCGTTCAGGCGTTTGACGTGCGTCCACAGCTGGTTGCGGCTCTGCGGGTCGAGCCCGAGCGTTGGCTCGTCGAGAAAGAGGATGCGCGGCGTATGCAGAAACCCGCGGGCGATCTCGAGCCGCCGCTTCATCCCGCCGGAAAACGTCTTGACGATGGCGTCGCGCTTTTCCCAGAGCTCGAACAGCTTGAGCAGCATCTCGGCCCGCTCGATCCGCAGCTTGCGCGGGACGTGATAGAGCACGCCGTGCAGCTCGAGGTTTTCAGCGGCGGTCAGTTCACCGTCGAGGCTCGGGTCCTGAAAGACAATGCCGAAGCGGCGCCGGACTTCATGAGGATGGGTCCGCGGGTTGAGGCCGTCGATCGCAATCGTTCCGCTGGTCGGCGCCTGCAGCGTCGTCAGCATCTGGATCGTCGTCGTTTTGCCGGCGCCGTTCGGGCCCAGAAAGGCGAAGATCTCTCCTTCGCGGACGTCGAAGGTCACGCCGTCGACGGCTTTGACGGTGCCGAAGGTCTTGACGAGGTCTTGTGCGTGTATCACTGCGGCCGGGACGGACTCGCACATTATAGGACGGCACACGCTGACCATCGACGAGATAGATAACCGTGACCGGCGTTGCCATCATACGCCGGGCGTGCAGGCGCACCACGGCGACCCCATAACGACGTCGATTGCCGCGCCTCGTAGACGCTCGCGTTATTCTTGGTCGTGGAGCTTTCCCAGCCCAGAAGCCGAAGATACGTGGCAATTCTGGCGGCCCTGTCCTCCGTCATCTTGATCGGGGGATGGTGGGCTCGCCCGCAGGATGTGCCGCAGGCGCCTGCACCCGTTCCAACCGAGACGGAACTCGAGCAGCTCGCGCGGCGCGTCGAGCGCCGGACGCTGGAAGACATGAAGCAGTTCTTCGCGGGCGTGGCGAAAGAGGCGGGTTCGTCGATCGTGTCTATCCCAAGTGCCGCGGCCAGTGGCATTGCGTGGGATACCTCGCGTGTCGTGACGTCGGCCCATCACCTCGCATGGAATGGCGGCACAGTACGCCTCATTGCCGCGACGGAAATCCAAGCCGAACCTGCGACCTGGGGACCGAATCTGCCATTGTCGGTACTCACGATCCGGCGCGACGCGGCTGCTCTCATTCCGGCGCGGCGGTCCGAGGTGATGCCGGCCACCGGTGACTGGATGGTCGCGGTCTGGCGGGCTGGAACAGCGCCAGCCTACGGCGTCGGCAATTTCCGTCAGGCGTCGCCCGTCACATGCGGCGACATACCCGTGCAGGAATTCATCTCGAGTCTGTCCTTGACGGCCACGATGACGGGTGGCGGCGTGTTCGACCTCAATGGCGGACTGCTCGCGGTGATCTTGCCATGCCAGGCGCGCCTGGTCGCTGTCGCAACGACGAGCGTCGACGCGATCCTCCAGCGTGAAACCGGCCCCGAACAGCAGCTCGAAGCGAGATACGGCCTCACCGTGGGGCCGATCTCGGTCGAGGAGCGGGAATACTTCAAGAGCACAGAAGGCCTGCTCGTGCGAGACGTCTGGATCGACTATCCGGCTGACGAGGCCGGCATCTGGCCCGGCGACATTGTCACCGCGGTCAATGGGCAAGTGGTGACAACGGTGTCGGATCTGATATCCGGCCTCGGCGCTGCAGACACCACGCGGGAGGTGACGGTCCAGCGTGGCCGGAAGCGCCTGACGATCGCACTAGCGCCCGGCGACGCAAACGCACCCGTCGCGTCGGCGGGTGCGGGTCTGATGCTGGAGAACTCGTCGCCGACCATGTACCCGATCAAGTCCGTGCGACCGGGTAGCCGCGCTGCCGATGCCGGACTCAAGCCGGGAGATCGGCTCGTTCGAATCAATCAGATTGAACCTCGAACCATCGCCCAAATCGGAAGCATCATCGATGCGGACCAGCCGCGTCCAGCGTGGCTGGAGCTGATTCGCGACGGACGCCGGGTCGGTCTCCTCCTGCGGTAGGTGTGACGACGTGAACGAGCTGACCTCAATCGGTCTGATTCTCCTGCTGGCGTTGATGGCCGGGCACCTGGTAAAGGTGCTGAGGATTCCGGAGGTCACGGGATACATTCTCGTCGGTATCGCGCTCGGGCCTTCCGTGCTGGGGTGGTTGAGCCAGGACAATCTCGTCGCGCTGAGCGTGCTCAGTGAAGTGGCATTGGGACTCATCCTCTTTTCGGTTGGGTCGGTGTTCGAGTTCTCGCTGTTTCGACGGATCGGCCGTCAAGTATTCATCGTCACGCTTGCTGAATCCACGCTCGCCGCCGTGCTCGTGACTGGAGGGGCCCTGTGGTTCGGACAGTCGTGGCCAGTGGCGCTGTTGCTCGGCGCCATCGCCACGGCGACGGCGCCAGCGTCAACCCTGATGGTGATTCGTGAAGTCGATAGTGCCGGCCCGCTCACGGATCACTTGCTGGGCATCATCGCTGTCAATAACCTGCTCTGTATTTCGCTGTTCGGCTTCGTGGCCGCGGGCATCGACCTGCGGCATGGCCTCGAAGGAGTGACGTCCAGCGAGATGCTCTACCGGGCGGCCTTCTGGTTCCTGTGGGAGATTGTCGGTTCAGCCGCGCTGGGATACCTCGTCGGCCTGCTTGTCGCCGGATGGTCCGCCCACGTGGTCGAGAGCGGCGAAATGTTGATCCTGTTGGCCGGTTCGATTCTGTTGTGCGTGGGGGTGTCCCGCGCCCTGAATCTCTCGCCGCTGGTCACGAGTCTCGCGGTCGGTGCGACGATGGTGAATCTCTCCGGCCGAAGCCGTCACCTGTTCGGCGCACTCTCGAACACGGATCCGCCTTTCTATGCGATCTTCTTCGTGATTGCCGGCGCGGAACTCGATGTGAGCCGCATTCCCGCGATGGGTGCGCTCGGTGTCGTGTACGTTGCTGGCCGAGCCGTGGGCAAGTTCACGGGCGCGAGACTCGCGGCCGGCCGGCTGGGACTCTCGGCGAGCGTGCGGCAGTTCCTGGGCTTCGCCTTACAGGCGCAGGCGGGCCTGGCGGTTGGGTTGACACTTGCCGTGAATGGGCGATATCCGCAACTGGCGCCGGTCGTCACGACGGTCGTACTCGCGTCGGTCGCCGTGTTTGAAATGATTGGACCAGCCAGCACGCGGTTTGCGCTGGTACGAGCCGGTGAGGCTGGCGCCCTGACGACGACCGGCGGGAACACGCTCTCCGCGGAACTGTGAACCACAGAGGCCAGATGAAAAGAGCCATTTTCATCGCCGCAGTGATCGTGGTCGGCCTTGCGTATGTCGCCGGGTTCTGGCCGCAACGTCGTCAGTTGACGGATACGGCTCGGTGACGTGGCCTCGTTGGAGCGGAGTTGGTGGCCCGCTGCACGCATCGGCCAGGCCTGATCCGAGTGAGACTCTGGACAGGCGGAGTCGCGTGGTTCGCCACTGCGTCGGGCCTGATGGCCACGGTGCCTCAAGGCCTGAGCGAGTCCTTTCGCGAGGGGATCGCCGCTTCTTTCTCAGTCTATGCGGCTCGAGCCGGCCTGTAGTCCTGCTCCGCGAGGGGCGGCTCGCCAAGTTCTGCGAGGAGATCGTTGAGGCGATCTAAAGGCACCGCCTGCGGTGCGGTGATCTCGACACCCAGCGGTCGGCCCGACGAGGCGTAATCGACGATGAGCAGCCCATCCGACGATGCCACGGTCCGCGCGCTCTTCTCACCGGTTGGGTGCAAGAAGTGCAGGTACGCGGCGAATGTCCGGCCCTTTCGATAGGTCACCTGCAGCGAGCGTTCCGTCATTGGGACACCTCGTAAATGGTCACGACTACGAGCAAGCTCGCCTCGGCGTCTGGCTCGACGATCACGATCCACGCGCCTTGGTCGTGTCGAGTCTGGATCATGAACCTGCCCGCGACAACGCTGGCCTCGAACCCGGTGGCTCGTTCCAGCATAGCGCGGACTTCAACCTCGGTCACGCCTCGTTGCTCCATGCGTAATTCGGCGTGACTGGTGAACGAAAGGTCCCAATTCCACCATTCTGGGAAGGTCGGCATAGAGGCCGGGGCAGGGTTGATCGTAACACCCGCCGCACGATCAGAAGCGCCGGCGAACCCGTCTGCCGCGGCACGAAGAACCCGCCGGCCCACACAGGCGCTGCGCTGAGCGACCGTCGTCCAATCTGGCGCTTCGGAGGGGGAACAGGGAGTGGGAACAGGACCCTCGCGCGAGATGTTCCCACGTGGACAGCTCGGCAGTGAGGCTTCTTCCGCTCACCGCGTGCGAGTTGCTGACCGCGCGCGCACGGCGTAAGTGTGCCAACTCTAAGAACGCGACGTAGAGGGCATCCTGGCCTTCGCCGAACGCGTTCTACCGCGCGCCGCCGACTTGTGGGTGCAGGAGTCACTCGAACAGCGGCAGCGGTTCCAACAGCTGTTCTTTTCGGAAGGAATCGCGTTCGACGGAAAAGGCTTTGTTGGAACCCGCGTAACCGCACCGGCCTTCAGCTACTTGCCGACGATCGAGGATCGAAATGAAAAGATGGTGGACCAGACCGGGATCGAACCGGTGACCTCATGAATGCCATTCATGCGCGCTCCCAACTGCGCTACTGGCCCATCTTGGGAAGGACGAACAATCGATTATACCGGACGCCGGGAAAGCGCCAAAACGCTGGTATCCAGAGGAGGCGGTTCTTGCGCGCGGCGTGATCGGGCATGCTGATAGCCGGACCATGGCGTCAGCGCCTGAAACGGAGATCCTGACCGTCGCCGGCCGCGAGGTCACGATCACCAATCCCCGCAAGGTGCTCTTCCCGGCCAGCGGCTACACCAAACTCGATCTCGCCAACTACTACATCGCGGTCGCCGACGGCGCGCTGCAGGGCTCCGGCAACCGGCCGAACGTCCTCGTCCGGTACCCGAATGGAATCGACGCCGAGTTCTTCTATCAGAAGCGCGCGCCGACCGCACGACCAGCGTGGATCGACGTTGTCCAACTGAAATTCCCTTCTGGACGGACGGCTGAAGAAATCGTCCCGCGCGACGCGGCGTCGCTGGTGTGGATGGCGAACCTGGCCTGTCTCGAGTTGCACCCGCATCCGGTGCGCGCCGACGACCTGGATCATCCCGATGAACTCCGCATCGATCTCGATCCAGTCGACGGCGTGGAGTGGCCGCAGGTGCGCGACGTCGCGGCCGTGGTCCGCGCCACCCTGGATGACCTGCATCTCGTCGCCTGGCCGAAGACGTCGGGCGCGACCGGCATGCACATCTACGTTCGTATCGAGCCGCGCTGGACGTTCCCGGAAGTCCGACGCGCCGCGCTGGCGTTCGCCCGTGAAGTCGAGCGGCGCGCGCCAAAGCTGGCCACCAGCAAGTGGTGGAAAGAAGAACGGCACGGCGTGTTTCTCGACTACAACCAGAACGCGAAGGACCGCACCATCGCCGGCGCCTATTCGGTGCGCCCGACGCCAGACGCGCGCGTCTCGGCGCCGCTCGACTGGAGCGAGGTCGCCGCCTGCGAGCCGGCCGACTTCACGCTCGAAACCATGCCGAAGCGGTTTGCAGAAATTGCCAACCCGCACGCGGCCATCGATCGCAGTATCTGCACACTTGATTCGCTCCTCGCGCTGTCGGCACGGCAAGAAAAAGAAGGCCTCGGCGACGCGCCCTGGCCGCCGCACTACCGGAAGCAGGCAGGCGAGGGGCCGCGCGTGGCGCCCTCGCGGGCGCGCGGGGCGGGCAGAGCGCGGTCTTGAGTCTTCAGACTTGAGTCTTGAGGTACCCCAAGACCGAAGACTCAAGACCCAAGACCACGATCTACGAGCTGAGCGCCCCAAACACGCGCGAAAGCTCGTACGGCGTCGTGACCTCGAGTTGTTCGTAAGTGCACTCGCGTGGCGGCTTGTCTGGCCGCCAGCGCTGGAAGATCGCCGCGTGCCGGAAACGATCGCCTTGCATGTGGTCGTACTTCACTTCGCAGACGCGCTCGGCGCGGATTGGTTCCCACGAGAGATCTTTGCCGGCGCTCCAGCGACTCTGGCCGCCCGGCATGCGGGTCATCTCGCCTCCCTCGCCGCCCGCCCAGTCCCGCCACGGATGATCGGCGAGCGCGCGCGCGCGCAAGGGCGCGAGTTCCTCGGCTAGCTCACGCCGGCGCGCCATCGTGAACGACGACGTGACGCCGACGTGATGAAGCCGGCCGCGCGGGTCATACAAGCCGAGCAGCAGCGATCCGATCAGCTCGTTCTTCCCCGCCTTGTGCCAGCGGAACCCGGCGACGACGCAGTCGGCGGTGCGCACGTGTTTCACCTTGATCATCGCCCGCTTGCCCGGCTCGTAAATGCCGGTTTCGGGCTTGGCGATGACGCCGTCCAGGCCGGCACCTTCGAAGCGCGCCAGCCACTCGCGCGCCTGCGCGATGTCGCGCGTCATCGGCGTCAGGTGCAACGGCGGCACCGCGGCCGCAAGCAGCCCTTCAAGACGCGCGCGGCGGTCGCGCTGGGGCGCCTCGCGGAGATCATTCCCGCCGGCGCCGAGGAGATCGAAGGCGACCAACGACGCCGGCGTCTCGCGCGACAGTTTCTCGACCCGCGACGCCGCCGGATGCAGCCGCATCTGCAGCGCGTCGAAGTCGAGTCCGCGAGGGGTGGCGATCACGATCTCGCCGTCGACCACCGAGCCGGCTGGCAGCTGCGCCAGGCACATCGCATGGACCTCCGGAAAGTAGCGGTCCAGCGGCTTCAAGTCGCGGCTCTGAATGTAGACGTCGTCATCGCCTCGAAAAACGATGGCGCGGAAGCCGTCCCACTTGGGCTCGTAGAGGAACGAACCGGCCGGAATCTCGGTCGCGAGCTTCGCCAGCATCGGTTCGACGGGCGGCGTGATGGCAAATGTCGCTCGGGTCATGTGGGTGACGCTCCGCGGCTCAGCTTGACGGACAGCAACCTAAGTGCCTAGACTGGCGTCGAATCGCCCATTACGCAACACTTTGGGGGCCTTCCGCCCTCAGACGATAGAGGATCAATCATGCCCAGCGGCACGATTGCACGACTGCTGATCGATAAAGGCTTCGGGTTCATTCGAGACGAGAGCGGCGTCGAACATTTCTTCCATCGCTCTTCGGTTCGCGGCGCGGTGTTCGAACTGCTTCGGGAAGGCCAGCGCGTCGAGTTCCAGGTCGAAGAATCTCCGAAGGGTCCACGCGCAGCGGAAGTCCGGCTGCTCGACAGCTAGCGCACCCACACATCGGGCCGGCCTGCTACCCCCAGGCCGGCTTGTACCATCCCGCTCGCCCTCTCACTCCAGATCGCGATCGAGGAAGCCAACGGGGCCCGGTGGCCCTCCCGGTCTTCAAAACCGGTCGCTTCCCGCCTTGCGGGAAGGGAGGGTTCGACTCCCTCCGGCTTCCGCCACATTTTCAGTCATCCGCGACCCACCTGGCCCGCGCGGCCCTGGTACGGCTTTCGCTGATCCTTTCCGGGTGTCGCTGCATGCGACCCCGGGAGGACTGATGTCGATCAAAGACAAGCTCGAGATCGGCTTGAAGCCTGACGCGCCGTATCGTCCCGACAACCTGCCGGAACACAAGCAGGACGATCCGTCGTGCGCGGTTGCGGCCGAGCCCGGCGACCGGCCGGAACAGGAGGACGCGCGCGACGACTGCAACGCGCCGCCGCCGACGACGCCGAAGAACCCGCCGTACAAGGAATCGCGCTAGCGCCAGCGCCGCGCCACGGCCGCGGCGTCGACCGCTTCGAGCGTCTCCACGACGAGATCGGCGTGGGCGAGCTGCGCCGGCGTGAAGGGGCCGGTGGCGACGGCGATCGCGCGCGCGCCGTGCGCGTGGGCGCAGTCGATGTCGAGCGGCGTGTCACCGATGATCACCGTCGATGCGGCGTCGACGGCATAGCCCAATTCGCGCGCTCGCGTCAGCGCCACTGGCACGAGATCGCGGCGATCGTGGTGATCGTCGCCAAATGCGCCGAAGGCGAATCGCCGCCAGAGATCGAAGTGCCCGAGCTTGATCGCCGCGCCGCCGGCAAAGTTGCCGGTCAGCAGACCGACCGCAACGTCGTCGCGGGCCTCGAGCGCGTCGAGCAGGCCCGGAACGCCGGGGAAGACACCGCCGGGATCGGCGACCGGCCGCGCCATTTCGATGCGCAGGTCTTCGAGGTAGGCGTCGCGCAGGGCCACGATCGCGGCGTCGGTCGGCTCGAGGCCGACGTTGCGGAAGACGTCGGCGGCGATCGCGCGGTCGGTCCGGCCCGCGAACGAGACGCCGTCGAGCGCGTGGTCGCGGCCATGCAGCCGGCGGAACGCGGCGTTCATCCCGCGGAGGCCGGCGCGAGCGGTATGGATGAGCGTGCCGTCGATGTCGAACAGAACGAGTATCTGCGGCGAGGCGGACATGAGGACGATCTACAATCCTTGATCGAAAGGGGCCTGGATATGCATCGACAGAGACTGGCACTGGCAGCGGCGCTCGCGCTCACGGCGGCGATGACGACTGGAGCGGTGGCGCAGGGCACACGCGCGAAGGCCGACATCAAGGGCGACGGCATTACGGGCACCGCGGAGTTTCGCGAGGTTCCTGCGCAGCTGACGCCGGCGCACGACATGAAGTACATGACCGGCATGCAGGCCGTCGAAGTGACGATCACGGTCACCGGCCTCAAGCCCGGCGCGCACGGCGTGCACCTGCACGCGGTCGGCAAGTGCGAAGCGCCCGGCTTCACCACCGCCGGCGGCCACTTCGATCCCGGCCCGGCCGGCAACATGGATCCGGACATGAATCACCCGTTCCACATGGGTGACCTGCCGAACCTGGTCGCCGACGCGAGCGGCAAAGCGACGTTGAAGGCGGTCACCAGCCGCGTCACCATCGGCGACGGGCCGGTGTCGCTCTTCGACGCCGACGGATCCGCGATCATCGTGCACGGAAACCCCGACCAGGGAATCACGGGTGAGGCGAAGTCGGGGGTGAGCGGTGGGCCGAGAGTTGCCTGCGGAGTGATCACGAAGTAGCGCGGCCTGAGTGAATTGCGCTTGCCAAAAGCGCTTTCAACAGGGAGAAGCACGAGAAAGCCACGAGGTAGAACATTAGAGGTTCTCTTGGTTTTCTCGGCTTTCTCCCTGTGAATCGCTCTTGGCGGGTGCCCTTCGATCAGCTCGCTGGCCTCATCCCGCCGACCACCATCGCTTCTTGCCGAGCGCGCCGGTCGCCGCCTTCAGCCGCAGTTTTTCCCCTCCGCACGCGGCCGCGAACTCCTCGTCCTCCGACAACGCCACGAACCCAAACCCTCGCGTTGATGACGCGTTCCTGAGCGTCTGCCCGAATCCCTCGGACTCGGCGCGCTCCGTGAGCGCCGCGGTCGGATGTTCGAGCAGGATCAGCGCCGGACTGTTGGCCATGGCGCGCGCGAAGTGCACCCGCAGCCGCTCGGCGTCGCTGAGCGTCCGCGCCGGCTCGTCGATCCGCGCGACGTCGAGACCCGCGTCGCGCGCCACCTGCTCGACCCGCGCACGGATCTCGGCCGGCATCGGATCGATCGACAGCGTCATCGGCAACGCCAGGTTCTGCGCGATTGGAATCGCGTCGATCAGCACCGCGCGGTGCGTGACGATGCCGAAGCGGTCGAGCGAGACCAGCCATTCGGTGTCGGTGGCGATGTCGCGCGTGCTGCGGCCGTCGACGCGGATGTCCCCTTCGTCCGGCAGCGATGCTCCGGTGACCAGATGAATGAAGACCTCCGCCGCCGCGGCATCGAACCCCGCGAGCACCAGCCGATCGGAGGCCGCGACCGAGAGCGCGGCGATTCGCAGCGGGCGCAGCGCCGGGTAGTGTTTGAGGACGCCGCTGATTTCGATCAGCGGCGCGATGGCAGCCGCGGTCATGCCGGGGGGCGGCGCCCGGCGCGCGCGACGAGGGCCTCGAAATCCGGCGCCGGCAGCCCGACCTGGCCGAGTCCGCTGGTCCGGCCGCTGCCCGGGCCGTGGTAATCGGAGCCGCCGGTCACCAGCAGGCCCGCTGACGCCGCCCGAGCGGCGTAGCGCTCGACGTCGGCGTCGCGATGATCCGGGTGATAGGCCTCGATCGCGGTCAGGCCGGCGGCGACGAGTTCGTCGATGATCGCGTCGAGCCGCAATTTGCCGGGATGGGCCAGCGACGACACCCCGCCGGCCCGCGCGATCAGTCCGATCACCTCGGCGGGCGAGGCGCCGCGGCGCGGAATGAACGCCGGTCGTCCGTCGCCAAGAAACGTGTCGAATGCGTCGGCGATGTCGCGCGCGTGTCCCGCGCGGACCAGCGCCTGAGCGACGAATGGCCGGCCGATCGCCCGGCCGCCGCCGGCGCCGCCCTCGATGTCGTCCGGCGTGACCGCGACCGGCGCGCCGAGCTCGCGCAGCTTGCCGACGATCTCGACGACGCGGCGGCGGCGATCGGCGCGCTGGGCGTCGAGAAACTCGGCCAGCTCGCTGGCGCCGGCGTCGAGAAAATATCCGAGCATGTGAACGTCGCGGCCGCGCGCCACCGCGGTGATCTCGATCCCCGGCACGAACGTCATCGCGCGTGCCGCAGCCGCCGCGGCGACTGCCGCCACCGCAGCCATCGTGTCGTGGTCGGTCACCGCAAGGGTGCGTACGCCGGCGGCAAACGCCTCGTCGACGAGCGCCTGCGGCGTCGAACGGCCGTCGGAGGCCGTGGTGTGCAGGTGAAGATCGATCACGCCGATCGACGGCGCGCGGCGCGTTTCTTCGCCGGCGGCACCGGGCCGCGCCGCCCGCGTCGTCGCTGCCGATCGCGCTCCGTCAGCGCCCGGAACTCGCGCACCAGCAAATCGAAATGCTGTTTTTCTTCGTCGGCGAATTCGAGGAAGACGCGCTTGCCCTCGGACTCTTCGAAGCGCTCGCCGTACTTCTTGAAGAACTGGTGCGACCCGCGCTCGCACTTGATGCCGATGAGCAGGGCCTGCCGATCGTCGACGCCCTTCTCCTTCAGCTGTTCAGCGCCCGCCGCGAACAAGCCGTTGGCCGCGCCCTTGAAAAACAGGAACGTCGGCTGCGCTTCGAGATTGGGATGGCCGGCGACCAGCTGCCGGTAGCGCGCCTCGAGCGTGCCAAGGTGTTCCTGCTCCTCTGCGGCGAGCTTCTGAAACACCCGCTTGCCGCGCGCGTCCTTCGCCAGCCGGGTCGCCCGGGTGTAGAACTCCAGCCCGCTGCGCTCGGTGGCGATCGCGATTCGCAGGGCGTCGCGCGCGAAGACCGCCTCGGTCGGCATCGCCGCCGGCGGCGCCGGCCGTCCTTCGCGGCAGTCGCTGCAGGTGCCGTAAATCTGAATGACGCTTTGCGTCGGCGCGAAGCCGCGCGCCGCGACGACCTCTTCGATCAGCGCCTCGATGTCCGAGCTGAGAAACTCGAACGACTGGCTGCAGCTCTTGCAGATGAGGTGGAAGTGCCGCGGATGCCGGTACGCATGCTCGAAGCGGAAGCGGCCGTTGCCGAAATCAACGCGCCGGGCGATCCCGGCGTCGACCATCCACTGCAGCGTGCGGTAGATGGTGGCGCGGCTGAGCCGCGGATCCTCGCCGCGAATCAGATCGACGAACTCGTCGGCGGCAATGTGCCCCTCCTGGCGGAGGAACACCTTGACGATGAAATCGCGTTTGCCCGAGCGACGTCCCCCGGCGGGCCGGCGCTGTTCGACGAACTCAGTGGCGGACAGCATGGGAGGCTCGGGCCGCGCGCGGCGGCCGTGCCGGCGTCAGGCGCTGAACGAGGAGCCGCAGCCGCAGGTGGACTTGGCGTTCGGGTTCTTGATGGTGAAGCCGCCGCCCATGTTGTTGTCGACGAAATCGACCTCGGCGCCCTTCAAGTAGCGCAGGCTGATCGGGTCGACGAACAGTCGCACGCCGTTCACTTCGAACACCTGATCCGCCTGGGCATCGCCTTCGCCCTCGTCGATCATCAGGCCATACTGGAATCCCGAGCAGCCGCCGCCCTGCACGAACACGCGCAAGCCGGCCCCAATCTTGTTCTCTTCGGCCAGCAGTTCGGTGATCTTCTCTGCGGCCATTTCGGTGACGTTGATCATGTCTTTATTATAGAAGTCTTTTCCGGCCGACGCGACCGTCCCGGGTATACCTATAGCAACGCCAGATGACGCCGAACCCGCTGCTCACCACCTTTGTCGACGATCGCCGGGCAACCCGGATCTGGGCGCGGGAGCCCACCGCGTTCCTGGCCGAGCCGTCTGCCGACGCCGTGCAGTCGATCGGCCAACGGCTGGGCTGGCTCGATGCGCCGGCGGGCATGGCCGGGCACGTCGCCGATCTCACCGCCTTCGCCGCCGAGACGCGGCGCGATCGACTGACCCACGTCTACCTGCTCGGCATGGGCGGCAGCAGCTTGTGCGCGGAGGTCATGCGCGACGTGCCGCTCGTTCGCGACGGCGAGACCCGGCTGACGGTCCTCGACACCACCGACGAGCGCGCCATCCGCGAAGTCACCGACGCGCTCGTCCCGGCTCAGTCGCTGTTCATCGTCGCCAGCAAGAGTGGCGGGACGATCGAAGTGACGTCGCTCGAGCGGCATTTCTGGGGCGTGATGTCGGCGAAACGACACGACCTGACGGGCGCGCACTTCGTCGCGATCACCGATCCCGGGACGTCGCTGGTCGCGCACGCCGCGGCGCGGCAATACCGGCGGACGTTCGTCAACCCGCCGGACATCGGCGGGCGCTACTCGGCGTTGTCGTTGTTCGGGCTGGTGCCGGCGGCGCTGCTGGGCATCGACATCGCCGCGTTGTTGCGGAGTGCCGCGGCCATGGCCGACCGCTGCCGGGCCGACAGCGACGAGAATCCCGGCCTGGCCCTCGGCGCGTTCCTCGCGCACCACGCCGGCGCCGGCCGCGACAAGATGACGGTGATCCTGCCGCCGTCGCTCGAGCCGCTCGGCGCCTGGATCGAGCAGCTGGTCGCGGAAAGCACTGGAAAAAACGGACGTGGCATTCTTCCGGTGGTCGGCGAGCCGATCGGGATGCCGAACGAGTACGGGAAGGATCGCGCGATCGTCTCGGTGGTCACCCCCGACTCGGCGTGGACGGAGACCACCGGCGCTCGGCTCGAGCAGCGTGGCCACCCGGTGTTTCGCCTGCAGACGTCGGTGGCGGAGTTGGGCGGCGAGTTCTTCCGCTGGGAGTTCGCGACCGCGGTCGCGGGCGCCGGGATCGCCGTCAATCCCTTCGACGAACCGAACGTGAAGGACGCAAAGCTGCGGACCCAGGCGCAGCTCGACGCCCGGCGTGCGACCGGCATCTTCAAACTGGACCCGCCCTTCGAAGCCGGTGAAGGCTACCAGCGGCGGGAGTCTCGCCCGTCGCTCGAGTCCAACGCCGATCCCCAGACCGGTCGATACGTCGCGATCCTCGACTATTTTCCCGCCGAGGCGCGGCGCCGCGACGTCATCGAACGCCTCCGCGCCGCGATCCGGCGCCGTACCGGACTGGCGACGACCTACGGCATCGGCCCGCGCTATCTGCATTCGACCGGCCAGTATCACAAGGGCGGGCCGAACACCGGGCTGTTCCTGCTGTTCACCGCAGCGGACGCCAGCGGGACGCCAATCCCCGACACCGACTACACGTTCGCGACGCTCAAGCACGCGCAGGCGCTAGGCGATTTCGAAGCCCTTGTCGCCGCCGGTCGCGACGTCATCCACTACCACGTCGACAACCCCGCCGCCGACTTCTCCGCCAAGTTCGAGCGGGTGCTGCTGGGGCTGCGGTGAGAAAAAGCC
>DASUGM010000080.1:0-21657 GCA_036274055.1 Vicinamibacterales bacterium
CTCGGCGAACAGGTCGCCGTGCTGTTCATCCTCGGCATCCCGATCGCCTCGGTGGCCTGGACGGTCACCCACGAGGAGATCTTCCGCGAGCCGCGTGAATGGTGCGCCCGGAAGAGCAAGACCTGCCGGTCGATGTTCGAACGGAAGTTCTTCTACCTGTTCACCTGCGAGTACTGCTTCAGCCACTGGGTGGCGCTGATCGCGTTGATCGGCACGCGTTATCACCTGATCTATCCCGACTGGCGCGGCTACGTGCTCGCGCTGTTTGCGCTGGTCTACGTCGCCAACTTCTACATGAGCGCGTTCGGACGGCTGCGGCTCGAGATCCGTGAGGAGCGGCTCGAGATCGAGCAGCTCGAAGACCGCAAGGCCGCGCGCACCACCCACGTGAACGCGCCGAAGCAGCCACGGCATCTCGGGTGACAGTCCGCCAGATCCACGGACCGCAATGAATCGTCGCGACTTCCTGCTGACGCCGGCGCTCGCCATCGCGCAGGGCTTGATGCCGCGGCCGCGGCCCCTGCCGTCGCGCGCCCAACTCGAGTGGCAGCGCGACGAGCTCGCGATGTTCCTGCATTTCGGCGTCAACACCTTCACCGATCGCGAGTGGGGCGACGGCAGGGAATCGCCGGCGATCTTCAATCCGCCGGCGCTCGACGCGCGAGAGTGGGCGCGGACCGCGCGGGCAGCCGGCTTTCGCGCCGTGATCCTGACCGCGAAACATCACGACGGCTTCTGTCTCTGGCCGACGAAGACGACGGCGCACAGCGTGGCGGCAAGTCCGTGGCGCGGCGGTCACGGCGATCTCGTGCGGGAGTTCGTCGACGCGTGCCGGGCCGAGCGTCTGCGGCCTGGCCTGTACCTCTCACCCTGGGATCGCAACAACCCGCACTACGGCGACTCGCCCCGATACAACGACCTCTACGCGGATCAGCTCACCGAACTGCTGACGCGATACGGGCCGCTCGCCGAGGTCTGGTTCGACGGCGCCAACGGCGAAGGTCCGAACGGCAAGAAGCAGCAGTACGACTGGCCGCGCGTCTGGGCGCACGTGCGCCGACTGCAGCCGAGTGCGGTGATGTTTTCCGACGCCGGACCCGATGTGCGCTGGAATGGCAACGAGAACGGCACCGCCGGCGATCCGAACTGGTCGACCGTCGATCCGGCGCGAGTGCCGTTTCCCGGCGTCAGCGGTCCGGGCGTGATCGACGCGCTGCAACACGGCGACCCGGCGGGCACGGTGTGGCGGCCGGCCGAGGCTGACGTCTCGATCCGGCCGGGCTGGTTCCACCATCCGGCGGAGGACACGCGCGTCAAGTCCGCGCAGACGCTGATGAACCTGTACCTGCGATCGGTCGGCCGCAACGCCAAGCTGCTGCTGAACGTGCCGCCGACGCGCGACGGCGTCCTCCACCACACCGACGTCTCGTGCCTGATGCAGTTCGCCGAACGCCGCCGCGCCGCGTTCGCCGTCGACGTCGCTCGCGGACGCAAGGTCGCCTGGCGCTGGACGGGACCCAACGCGACGACCGGCGAGATCGATCTCGGCCGCGACGCGACCATCGGCCACGTCCGCCTCGAGGAAGACATCACCAAAGGCCAGGCCGTCTCGCGGTACATCGTCTCAGCGCTCGGCGCCCTGGATTCGTGGCGGGAAATCGCCCGCGGCACGACGATCGGTCACGCGCGCATCGACGCGGTGACGCCGATGCGGACGCGCCGGTTGCGGATTCTCATCGAGTCCGTCGGCGCGCCCGTACGCGTGGCGCTTCGCGTTTATGAGAATGGGTGAATGAGGGAATGGGTGAATGAGGGAATGGGTGAATGGGTGAAATGCGTGAGTGGGTGAATGATGGGCGAATGAGGGTTCGCAGGTCGCCGCCGCGCATTACTTGAGCTGGTAGACCGGCGCCGTGATGCCGGCCATCGTCGGCGCCGCCACCGGTGAGAGCGTGAAGACGACGATCTCGTTCCTGCCGGCGTGCAGCCACGGACCCGGCATGTAGAGCGTCTGCTGGGGGCCGATGTCCCAGAAACGGCCGAGGTGGTGACCATTCACCCAGACCGTGCCTTTGCCCCAGCCGCGCGTATCGAGAAACGTATCGCCTGGCACGGCCACGGTAAAGGAGCCGGCATAGAACGCCGGTGCCTGCGTCGCTGAACGGTCCGGCGCTCTGGCGACACCGCGCCCGACGTCCGCGGCCGACAGCGGCAGCGTAAACACTTCCCAGTTGGTCAGCTCACGCTCTCCGATCCACACCGCTTCGGTAATGCCCTTGCGTTCCTCGCGGAGCGCTCTGTTGAAGTTCACGCGACCGGAATTTTCCACCAGGATGTCGAGCCGCGCTCCGGCCGGCGCCGACACGTTGACGCGATCCTGCCCGAGGCGTCGATCGACGCTGCCGGCCAGCGCGCCGTTGACGTAGACCTGCGCGTAGTCGCGAAGGTGACGAATGACCAGTTCGCCCGACGACGGATAGCGGACGGTCGTGCGGTAGAGGATGTAGCCATAGGCCTGGCCGAACGTCTCCATGCTGCGCGGCCGCTCGACTTTGACGCCGCGGCCGAGCACGCTCCAGATCGACGCGCGCCGCGCCAGCGTGATTTCCGGCACCGCGATCGGCGCCTCCGTGGCCGGGACCGGCGGCGGCTCGACGCCGGTGTGCCGCGCGATCGCGTCGCGAAACGCGAAGTACTTCGGCGTCAGCCGGCCGGACTCGTTGAGCGCCGCGTCGTAGTCGTAGCTCGAGGTCTGCGGAAAGTAGCGGTTGTTGTCGATGTTTGCGCCGTTCATGAAGCCGAACGTGGTCCCGCCGTGAAACATGTAGAGGTTGAGCGAGTAGCCCCGCTCGAGCATCCACTCGAGTTCGCGGGTCTGCCGCGCCATGTTGGTGACCTGGTGATTGCGGCCCCACTGATCGAACCAGCCCGCCCAGTACTCGCCGGTCATCATCGGCCCGTCCGGACGAAACGCCCCCAGCGTCCTGAACGCGCCCTCGGCGCCGCCGGTGCCAAAGTTCACGACCGCTGGCAGATCGGGCAGCGTGCCGGCCGGCAGTTGCGGCGGACCGTCGGCGGTGTAGAGCAATCCGCCGTCGAGACCGGCGCGCTTCAGGGCGTCGCGCTGCCAGGTCATGTAGACCTTGTCCTGATCGAACGACCCGTACTCGTTCTCGACCTGGATGGCGATGATAGGCCCGCCGCGCGACGACATCAACGGTGCCAGCTCGCGGCCGAGGCGCATCAGCCAGCGTTCCGCGGGCGCGGTGAAGTTCGTGGCCGTGCCGCGTAACACCATTTTCGGATCGGCGAGCAGCCAGGCCGGATAGCCGCCGAGCTCCCATTCTGCGCAGACGTACGGACCGGGCCGAACGATGACGTGGAGGCCGACATCGGCGGCGGTGCGGATGAAGGCGGCGAGGTCACGCGGCCCGGAAAAGTCGTACGTGCCGGCAACGGCTTCGTGAAAATTCCAGAACACGTAGGTCGAGATCGTGTTGAGCCCCATCGCCCGGGCTTTCAGCAGGCGATCGCGCCAATACTCGGGTGGCACGCGGGCGTAATGCATTTCGCCGGAGAGGATCTGAATCGGCGCGCCGTCGAGCAGGAACTGCGACTTCCCGACGGTGAGACGGGTCTGTTGAGCGGCGCCGAGGACGAGTGTCAGCGAGATGAGTGACGCGCACACGCCGCAAAAGCTTTTAACCTTGGAGGACATGGAGAAGACCTTCGGGTTTCTTTTCAAACAAGCGCCCTTCTCCATGATCTCCAAGGTTAAGGGCTCTTGTGACAAGCGCTTCTGATTCATGTCGCTTCCGCGCTGAGCTTACCGTATCCTCGCTCGCGTGTCGGTTGCCTTCGGTATTGGCGTAATCGCCCTGATTGTCGGCGCCGGCATGGCCTGGATTCTCGTCGCCCACGGCGGCACCTCCACGGTCGCCGCGATCGGCGGCATCGGCCTGGCGATGGCGGTCGAGTGGAGCCTGGCGGCGTCGGGGGTTCTGGCGCGCTGGTCGCTGCGGCCGCCGCCATTCATGATGATGATGGCGGCCGTGTTCGCCGCGACGATGGCCATCGCGCTTCGCGGGCCCGGGTCGCGTGTCGCCGCCGGCGCCTCCTTCGCGCTGCTGATCGGCACTCAGGCCTTCCGGCTGCCACTCGAGCTCGTCATGCACCAGGCGGCGCGCGACGGCGTGATGCCGGTCCAGATGACTTATACGGGCTGGAACTTCGACATCGTCACCGGTGCGCTTGCCATTCCGGTCGCGCTTCTTGCCGCCGCCGGCCGCGCGCCGCGCTGGCTGATCACGTTCTGGAACGTCGGCGGGTTGCTCCTCCTCCTCAACATCGTCACGATCGCGATCGTCTCGACGCCGCCAATCGCCGCATTCGGTGCCGATCATCTCAACACCTGGATCGCGGATGCGCCCTACGTCTGGCTGCCGGGCGTGCTGGTGCCGGCGGCGTTGTTTGGACACGTCCTC
The DNA here is from genome assembly GCA_036274055.1 of Vicinamibacterales bacterium. Lineage (GTDB taxonomy): Bacteria > Acidobacteriota > Vicinamibacteria > Vicinamibacterales > SCN-69-37 > DASUGM01. Next base: position 4,485 of record DASUGM010000080.1, read on the forward strand.
GTGTTGAGGAAGCTCGTCCATAGGCGATAGCCGATCGGGCGATCCGGCGATGGCAGAGCATCGTGCGATCGCGCCGTCGCCCGAAGGATGCAATCAGTCACACCGACCTGAGCGCGGGACGTGTGGTCGTATCTGGCCGTTCGCCCGATCGCGAGATCGCCGATGGGAGGCAGGTTCATTACAATGCCCTCCGTGCCCACGCATCCACCCCGCTCTGCCCCCATCGCGATGGACGCGGCGACGTTCCGCGCGCTCGGCCATGAACTTGTCGACCACCTGGCGACGCTGATCGCGAGCGTGCCGTCGGGACCGGTCGCGCGCGACGAATCGGCGACGCCGATTCGCGCCGCGCTCGATCTGACGCGCGCGCTCCCCGAAGCGGGGACGGACCCCGCGGCGCTGCTGCGAAAGACCGCCACCGAGCTGTTCGCGCATTCGCTGTTCAACCAGCATCCGCGCTTCTTCGGCTACATCACCGCCCCGCCGGCGCCGATCGGCGTGCTCGGCGATCTGCTCGCCGCGGCGCTCAACCCCAACGTCAGCAGCTGGCGGCTGGCGCCGGCGGCCACCGAAATCGAACTGCAGACGGTGCGCTGGATCGCGGAGTTGATCGGCTTCCCGACCTCGGCCGGCGGCCTGCTGGTGAGCGGCGGCAACATGGCGAACTTCGTGTGCTTCTTCGCCGCGCGCGCCGCGAAGGCGCCGTGGAAGATTCGGGAAACCGGCATGACCGGCGGCAACGGCAAACGCCTGATCGTCTACGGCTCAACCGAGATGCACACCTGGATCCAGAAGGCCGCCGACCTTTCCGGTCTCGGTACTGCGTCGATCCGATGGATTGAGACCGATGCCGAGCTGCGAATGGACGTCGGGGCGCTGGCGCGGCAGGTGGACGCCGACCGCGCCGCCGGCTACGTTCCCTTCCTCGTCGTCGGCACCGCCGGATCGGTGAGCACCGGCGCGATTGACGCACTCGACGAGATCGGGACGTTCTGCAAGACCCAGAATCTCTGGTTTCACGTCGACGGCGCCTACGGGGCCTTCGCGGCGGCGACGGCCGAGGCTCCGGCCGAGTTGCGCGCGCTGGCCGGCGCGGATTCCGTCGCGGTCGATCCTCACAAATGGCTGTACGCGCCGCTCGAAGCGGGATGCGCGCTGGTCCGCGACGCCGACGCGCTCCGCGACGCGTTCGCCTATCATCCGCCCTACTACCACTTCGGCGAGCAGGTCGAAAACTTCGTCGACTTCGGGTTCCAGAACTCGCGCGGCTTTCGCGCCCTGAAAGTGTGGCTGGCGCTGTCACACGTCGGTGCTGCCGGCTATCGGCAGATGATCGCCGACGACATCGCCCTGGCACGGCGGCTCGCCGATGCCGTCCGCCGCACCGGGGAACTCGAGTTGTTCACGCAATCGCTCAGCATCACGACGTTCCGCTTCGTGCCCGCCGACCTCCGCGCCGCCGCCGAGGAACCCGCCAACGTCAAGTACCTGAACGATCTGAACGCGAAGGTACTCGATCATCTGCAGCGCCGCGGCGAGGCCTTCGTCTCCAACGCCGTCGTCGACGGCCGTTACGTGCTTCGTGCCTGCATCGTCAATTTCCATACCGATGCCGGCGACATCGACGCGCTGCCGGACATCGTGGTGCGCGCCGGCCGTGAACTGCACGGCGCAAGAAACTGATAGCGGGCTCGCCGGCGGAATCGCCAGGATCTCCGGCCATGACCGGATCAGCTGCAACCCGGGCCATCGCGTTCGTCGCCGCGATCGGAGCCGGCGCCGCCGGCGAAGGCGCACAAACATCCTCAGCCGATCGCGTCGCAGCCGCGGCCGTCGGCAGCCAGATCATCGCCGCCGACAACGCTCGAAATTTGGCGCTCGTCCTCGCCTGCTACGACGACGACGCGACGCTGTGGCCGCCGGACGCCGCGCCGGTCACGGGTCACGCGGCGATCCGGCCGCGCTACGAGGAACTCTTCCGCGCATCGAATCCTCAGTTGGCCAACCGGACCACGCGCGTGATCGTGTCCGGCGATCTCGCGACGATTGAGGGGGAAATTACCGGCCGTTTCGTGTCGCGTCTCGGCGGCGGCGACCGGCAGGTGCACGACAGATATCTGATGCTGCTCGCGAAACGCGCAGGAGGCTGGCGGATAACGCATCTCGTGTGGCGCCGTGTCTAGGAGCACACATGAAGGATCTGGGAAGGAATGAAGGACGGAAGGAGCTCCAGGCTTTTGAAAACCCGGGATCTCCTTCATGCTCCTTCACTCCTTCAAATCCTTCATGTGTGCTTGTAGACTTTGACGCTATGCCCGTCCTCCTCCATGACGCCGCCACGCGTACATCGATCGACGCGCGCCTCGGCCAGCTCGAGCCGACGTCGCGTCCGATCTGGGGAAAGATGTCGGTCGATCAGATGTTGTGGCACGTCAACCAGGCGATGGCCGCGGATCTCGGCTATATCACCCCGCCGATCGACCGGGCGCCGCTGCCGCGCCCGGTGATGCGGTTCCTGGTGCTGAACATGCCCTGGCCGAAGGGCGCGCCGACCAACAAAGCGTTCGAGGCAACGGCGGAGCATGACTTCACCGAACAGCTCACGCGTTGTCGCAACCTGATCGGCGAAATTACCGCCCGGTCACTCGATCATCCGCCGAATCAGCACCCGATGTTCGGCACCATGAGCGGTCGCGCGCAGAGCCGACTGCACGCGAAACACCTCGACCATCATCTCAGGCAGTTTGGCGTTTAGAAGACGTCGTCTTGCGTCTTTGGTCTTGGGTCTTGGGCACTGAGCACTGGGCACTGGGCACTGGGCACTGGGTTATGCCCTGGCGTCGCGTTTCTGCTGATTGAATCTGGCGACGCGCAGCGCCGCATCGAGATGCTGCGGCTCGACCCGGCCGGTAAAGTGCGCGCCGTCATGCAGGATGAATTGCTTTGACATCGCGGTGCCGGTGACCGTGGCGCCCGCCCGGACGTCGACGACTTCAGTGGCGATCAGCTGGCCGTGGCTGCGACCGAAGACGGTAATGTCACGCGCGATGACGTCGCCGGCCACCGCCGCTTCCGCCGTCACCACGACCGCGCCATCGACGCAGGTAATCGGCCCATCAATTCGGCCTTCGATTGTCAGATCCTCAGTCGAACGCAGCTCGCCTTTGACGAGGATCGTCTTGCCCAGCACACTCATACGACACTCATTCTCCTACTTTTCACTGAGAGGAAGGGCGCGGAGGCGCGGAGCTGACCGCAATTCCGGGGACGACGCTCGACAATTTCGACGACCAGACCCTCGACGCGCATCAGTGGGCGCTGATCTGTCGCGCAATCGGCGCGTGTTATCTGAAATCCTGCGTCACTGTCACTTCGCCGCCGGCAATCGAGATCCCGCATGAGACCGCGCGGTAGTTGGCGATCATGTTCTCGTAGTGGCCGCCGCCGGGGCCTTCGGCCCACATCATCGCCAGGCCCTCGCGGATGACGGTGCGGACTGATCCATAGCGGGACAACGTCCACCACGGGATCTCGTTCTCGGCCATCGCCAGGCCGTTGCCGCCGTTGGTGGCGCGGAAGTAACGATGGGCTTCGTGGTGCTCGCCATCGACGCGCGCGGCCTCGGCGGAGAAATCCTGGCCCTCGGCGAGATGCGCCAGCGGCGCCTTGCCGGCGCGGCCGCGGTACGAATTGATCTCGCTGACACAGTAGGCGATCTCTGCGTCGAAGTTGGTGCCGCCCGCGCCGCCGACGTTTTCGGTGGGAGCAGACGGCAGGCTCGGCATCCGGCACGCGCCGACGCCGGCGGCGAGGCAGGCTCCGAGACACACGCGTAGTACGGCTGAGGAGGCGGTGGACATCGCGGCCTCAGACTGCAAGCGCGGTGCCGATGCATTCCCGGAATCAGGCCTGTTTTCCCGCGGTCACGAGTGAAATCGATCTCCGGCGCACAGAACTGCAAGGCCGACGACAAAACCGGGCTCAGCGCGCCGGCATCGCTCACCGCATGTGAAGCCAGTTGAACATCAGCACGTACGGCGCCGCCCGCCGATCGACGCTCGGCTGCAGAAAGACGAATCGATCGCCGGTCGGTGTGACGTCGTAGTGATTGCGGGTGTCCTGCCACAGGTCTTCGAGATGACTGTCGAACAGCGCGCGCACCCGGCCGCGCCGGAACGACGGCTGGGAGTGAACGTCGACCGCCATGAGCCGCCGGTCAGACGCGAGGTAGTAGAGCTCACGGCCGTCGCTGCGCCATCGCGGATCGGCGCCGCCGCCCTCGGACAGCTGCCAGCGTTGTGTCGGATCTGGAAACGACTGCACGTAGATCTCGAACTGACCGGACTCGTCCGAGGTATAGGCCACGTAACGGCCATTTGGAGAGAGTTGACTCTGTCCTTCGTTCGCGGCCGTGTCGGCGATGACAAACGGGGCCGCATCCGCATCGAGGCGCCGCGCCCAGACACCATGCTTGCTCCCGGGTGTCATCATCGAGAACGTGAGGTACTGTCCATCGCGACTCCAGCTCTCCGGCACTTGTGTCGACGCGGCGCGCCGCGCCAGCGTCTCGGCGCCGGTCGCGAAGGAGCGCTCGAACACCTGCATGTGCCGATTACGAATCGACGCGAACAGGACGGAATCACCACGCGGCGACCAGACCGGCGCGACGTCGATCGCGCCGGCGAGCGTCACCCGTACTTTCTCGCCGGTGGCGACGTCGAATCGCCACAAGCTGTCCTGCCCCCTGCCGCTCGAGATCGTCGCGAGAAACGACGCGCCGTCTGGCGCCAGCGTCGGATTCGAGTGCCAGGCGCCGTCGCTGAAAATCGCGATCGGCTCGCCGCCCGAGCGATCGAGCCAGACCAGTCGGTTGGTGTCTTCGGTTCCGCCGCGGACCGCGAGCAGTCCGGTCGCCGACAACGAGAACTCCGCTTTGTGCGCCATTCCGTAGCGATGGCGAACCCGATCGGCAATCGTCAGGACAGGTCCGGACACTTCAAGACCCCCGGCGTCGAAGCGCTGCGCCACCAGGCCGGTATCCGAGTAGAGCAACAGTCCCTCCCGCGAATAGCTGGCGCTGGAATACTTCGCGAGCAGACGCCGGGTGTCACCCGTCGCCAGATCGCCGACGTAGATCCCGAACCGCTTCGGGTCGACGGTGTAATCGGTGAACAGGAAGTGCCGGCCATCCGGCAGGAACTCGGGCCAGGCGTGCCCACCGACGAATCGCTGGTCGATGGTCGTTACGGCAGTGACCGGCCCGCCGTCGGTGGATACGCGGAACAGCGCCGTGTCTCGTGACGGCGCAAAGATGATTTCGCCACGATCGCTCCATGCGCCGCCGCGGCCGTCAGCCGCGGCCGCGAGATCGCGAACATCGCGAGTGGCGATCCCCAGGCTCTTGAGACGGCCCTCCGCGAAGAAGCCGAGCTGCCGGCCGTCCGGCGACCAGAACGGAAACGACGCGCCTTCGGTCCCCGGAATTCGCTGCGCGTCAGTGGAGTCGAATTGGCGAATCCAGAGCTGCGGGCCGCCAGCGTCGACCGCCACGAACGCGGCCTGCTCGCCATCGGGTGAAAGTGTCAGCGTCTCGACGAGCGTCCCAGGCGGCGCCGGTACCGCGAACCTCGATCGAGGGGTGACGTCGGGACTCGGATGCGCCCTCGGAACCGAGGGCCCGCTCGCCGTGGCGACCACAATCGCGGTGACGAGCGCCGCGCTGACGCCAGCGCGCCAGAAGCGCTGGCCGGGCGCGGCAGGCGCCACGGTCGCGGCCGGCGCTATGGCGTCGGCGGCCGATCGCGGCACCGCCGGCGCCGCTGCGACCGATCGGCGCTCCGACCAGGCGTCGATCTCATCGCTGTAGGCGTAAATCGATCCGAGCTTGCCGTGCAGGTGCCGATGCACCGGCAGGCCCTCGCGCTTCTCCCAGCGACGGACTGTCGTGACATCCCGATTGAGATAGCTGGCGATCTCCTTCCACGCGTCCAGCCGGCGGCGGGTAGACATGGTGGGTCCTCTGGATTTCGGAATCTGCACTCTACGTCTTCAACGGACGCCCTTCAATGCGTTCGTTTGCCCCGCCTTACCCGTTTCTCCGCTGCCCGACGCTGCGCAATCATCCGGCTCTTTCGGCCACCGTGGCCGTTCGGGAGCGAAACATGGCGAGTCCATTGATGCGATCGGCCGGCATTCTCGTTGCCTGTGTCTTGACTGCCCCACTTGTGACGCGGGATACCTCCGCGCAGCCGGCGTGCTTTGTGTCGACGGTCAGCGGCGATATTCAGGGTGCGGTGGGGACCGAGTCGTGTACGTTCCTGGGCATTCCGTACGCTGCCCCGCCGATCAACGCCTTGCGATGGAAGGCGCCGCAGCCAGCGGCGCCATGGGCAGGGACGCTCCCTGCCACGACCAATCCTCAGAGCTGTCCCAACGTGAACACCGGCTCACCATCCGGTGTGGAGGACTGTCTTCGACTGAATGTCTGGGTCAGGCATCCGCGCCCGGTGGCGCCGGCCCCCGTGATTGTCTGGCTGCATACCGGTTCGTTCGTCGCGGCGTCCGCGAACCTCGCGTCGCACAACGGCCGCAGGCTCGCCGAAGAAACCGGCGTCATCGTCGTCGCGCCGAACTACCGGCTCGGGCCGCTTGGATTTCTGGCGCACAGCGCGCTGGCGACGGAAGATCCGCGCGGCGTGTCCGGGAACTACGGATTGCAGGATCAACGGCGCGCGCTGGAGTGGGTGCGCGAGCATATCGCCGCGTTCGGCGGCGATCCGACCAACGTCACCATTGCCGGCACCTCGGCCGGCGGCGACAGCGCCGGCCTTCACCTGGTTTCGCCGTCCAGTTCGGGTCTGTTTCATCGCGCGATCATCGAGAGCGGCACGCCCACGATCAAATGGCCGACGCATGCCGAGAGTCTCGCGCAAGGCGCGGCGCTGGCGGCGGCGCTCGGATGCCTCGATGCCGCGACGGTCCTCACCTGTCTGCGATCGAAGACCGCCAATCAGATCGTGAGTGCGATGCCGGTCGGATCGCAGCAGGTCGTCGAGACACCGACGCGCGCCTTCTGGACGCCGGTCGTCGATGGCGTCGAGCTGCCCGATCAGCCGCGCGCCCTGTTCGCCGCCGGCAGGTTCTCCGCCGTGCCCACGATCATCGGTTACACGCGGGACGAGGCGGCAGGGAGCTTCGTCACGCGGAGCTTCGCCGGCGGCGTCTCCTCCGCTCAATATCAGGCCTGGGTGAGCACCGAATTTGGCAGCGATGCGCCTGCCGTCCTCAGCCGCTATCCAGCGGCGGCGTTCGCGTCGCCGTTCGACGCGATGGCGCAAGTCGTCGGTGAAGCGCAATTCGCATGCGAGAGCCGCCGCCTGGCGCGGTTCATCGACGAAGCGCGCATGCCGGTGTTCCTGTTTTCGTACGAGTACGTCATCGACGATCTCTCGCCCGACTACGTCGTGCATGGCGTCGAGTCCAACATCATCTTCGGCAACGCCTACGCGCCAATGCAGTTTCCGAATCACCCGCTGACGCCCGCCGACCTCGCGCTGCATGGACTGATGGCCGGCTACTGGTCACGGTTTGCCGCCACCGGGTCGCCCAATGTCGACGACGACACGGTGGTGCACTGGCCGTTGTTCAAGGATCCGACGGGTCAGGGGCGGGGCTCCAACCGCTTCCTCATTTTCAACGGCGGCGCGCGCGCCGACAAGCGGCCACGGGAACAGGCGTGCAACTTCTGGGAGCCGTACTTTCTGCGGACGATTCTCGGCAAGGTGCCGGCGGTGTAATAGCCGGACGACTACCTTGTCTACCGCGACGCCGCGATCAGCTCGCCGTACTGCCGGTAACGGCCACCGGCGTAGCCGGTGAGCAGGTCCTCGATCGACTGCGTCATCGACGCGCTGTTGTAGCCCGGATCGGCGACGCCGCGGGTGAAGACGCTGCGGACGATGGTGCTGCGCGCATCGCGCGGCAATTTGCCGAGGTTGGCGATGAAGGCGCGGAATCGGGCGCTGCCGTCGAAGAGATAGAACTCGACGTTCGACGCGTAAAACGCCGACAGCGTCTGCTTCTGCTCGGTCATCAGCCGGCCGATCGCCGCCAGCGCGTGCGTGCCGCTGAGATCGCCGACCACCGGAATGACGAGGTCCTGCGCCTGCAGGCTTTTGACGAACTGGAAATCGTCCTCGGAGGCAAGGTAGCTGCGCCGCGTGCCGGCGCGATCGACCTCGAGCAGCAGATCGCGCAGCGTCGGGTAGTTGAACTGCGGCGGCCGGCCGGCGCTGTGAAACTGCAGCGACAAGCCGTCGTCGATGAACTGGCGATGGAAGCCGGCAATCGTCTGCAGATCTTCGGGCGACAGCGGCACGCCAAAGCCTCGCATCGCGATCACGATCCGCGCGTCAATCGCCTTCAACTGATCGGCGGTCCGCTGCGGCGCGCGGTCGATGTGCTGCACCAGCTGGTCGATCGATTTCGACTCCCAACCGGCGATCGGCGACGGCGGCGCCCGGCCGGTCAGGAGCGCCAGGTACTCGACGCGGGTCGTCGCCTGCGCGAACAGCGCCTTGAACAGCAGATGCAGCAGCAAGTTGTCGCGGCGGATGTCGACGAGAAACGCGATCGCGGGACGGACGTGCGCGATATACGAGAAATTCTGATCCGGTCCGACGCCGACGTACGCGCCGCCTCTCGGTAACGCTCGCAGCACCGGGACGACATGCAGGTACGATCGCTCGTTCGAAATCAGGTTGTCGGTGTCGAAGTAGCCGCTTTCCTCCGAAAGCGCGGCGACGCGTGCTGCGAACGACGTCGGCGCTGGCGCCTGCGCGACGGCGGCCGGACCTGTCGCCTCGATAGCGACCGCGAACAGCGCGGCGACCGCAGTCAGGCGAAGGCTCACGACCGTTTCCCCGCCAGGCGCCAGAACTGCGCGTCGTTCAGCAGCGTGATGCGCTGGCCCTTTTCGCGCAGCCGTTTGATCTCCATCAGCTTCAGCCCGCCTTCGCGGCCCGCCACCTGCAGCGGATTCGGCCGGCCGCGCACCACCACCGTCGTCTTCGCCGACGGCCCGCTGTGCACGGTGGCGCCGGCGCGGCGCGCCGCCTTTACCGCGTCGGCGCGGGTGCGGCTGAGGATGCCGGTAAACGCGACGTGCGCCCCTTTGAGCGTGCGCAGGGCGCCGGCTTTCAGCTTCGACGGCGGCGTGCCGAGCGCCTCGATCAGCTCGTCGGCGCTCTCGTAGCGTTTGCGCCGCTCGCCGATGCAGCGATGCACGATCTCCTTCAGATGATCGCTGCAAGCGAGCCGCCGCACTTCACCGGTGCGGATGCGCGCCCGCGCGTCGCCTTTGACCAGCATCGCAATCAGCTGGCCGACCTGATAGACGTCGTCGCGCGCCCGCCACTTCGGCGCGTCGCCGCCGAGCATGTCGCTCGGCACCATCGACGCGTTTAGCGTGTGCGCGGTGATGCCGCGGCGGTTGCTTTGCTGCCTGACGATGCCGAAGTCGCCGAGCTTTAGCGTCCGGCCGTCGCAGACGAAGACATTCAGCGGCGTGAGGTCCCGATGCAGCAGCTGGCCGCGGTGCAAACGGCCCAGCACCTGCAGGATGCCGACGATCTCACGCCGGGTCGTGCGCTCCGGCAGGCCGTTCTTCGCGCGATGCAGGAAGGCGCTGAGGTCGCCGTGACGCGCGTACTCGAGCGCAAGGCAATACAGGCCGCGCTTGCCGTCGCGGGCGAGCGGGAACGTGTCGAAGACGCGAATCGCGCGCGGATGATCGGCGAGCAGCTGGCCGAAATACGCCTCGCGCAGCCAGCCGTCAATGCGCGTGCTGACCTTGAGGCACAGCACCCGCGGGACATCGCGCGATCGCGTGAGCCGCCGAGCCAGAAACACCTGTCCGAAGCCGCCGGCGCCCAGCCAGCGCTCGACCCGGTACGCGATCCCGCTCTCGGGACTGGTCACGACCTCGCCGGCGGCAAGCAGCGGCGGCGATCCAGCCGCCGGCAGGAACGCCGTGCTGGCGCGGCGCGTCGTCGCGTCGGGCGCGATCAGCTTCGGCGAGCGTCGATGATGCGGGCCCGATGATCGGCGATCCACTTGTCAACCTGCTTGGCGATGTCGTCGGCCGCTGCTTTCCATCCCGGTTCGGACTCGACCGGCCGATTCTTGTTCGTGATCTCGACGGGATCGACGACGCGCCCGGCGCGTGCGGTGACGCGCAGATGCACCACCCTGGTCGGCGGCGGCACCGGCCCGGGTGTGCCGCCACCGGTCATCGTCGACGATCCGAAGACGACACGCGGCACCGTCAATCCGCGATCGATCACCTCGACGACGACGTCGGCCTTGTCTTCGTCGTCGACGATCGCCAGCGGCTTCTTCTTCGCGAGCGCTGCGATCAAGTGCTTCATCGATTCCCGCCGCGCCGCCAGTTCCGACGGATGACCGCCGTCGTCGGTGCCGACATAGACGCGGACGAGCTTCGGATCGAGCGGCGCCTGCGCCGGCATGCCCTGATTGACAGACAGCAGCAACGCCCACACAACGACAAACATGGGATGCTATTGTCTGACGGAAAAAGCCGTCGGGTGGCTTTTTTGTACGGCCAGCGGCCGGGCCGGCGCCCCAGCTCAGCCGAACGTCGCCGCGGCGCGTGTCAATCGGTCGTCGGCACAGGAAAACTGCACGTCGTCTTCGGGGTTGCGCTTGAGCAGCCATTCGAATGACGCGAGATGAATCGCGTCACACCCACGGACGTCGTGAGCGTCCGTCAGACGGCCGGCAGCGTGCGCCAGCTCATCGTTCAAGGCAATGACCACAAATCGCGCCCAGTCGAGATCGAACGCGTCGGCGGCATCCTTGCAGCGCGAGGCCGTCAACACACGTTCGCGACGACGACGGGCAAAGGTGGCGCGCGTTTCGGCGTAGGCAATCGACGACGTCGCGACCGCGGCGGCGTCCTGGACGAGCCGCCGGATTTCGTCTGATCCAGGCTCATCGACGTACAGCTTCACGAGATTGCTCGTATCGAGATAGAGCGTCATCGCCGATCTTCAAGCACCATCTGGGACGCCAGCCTGCCGCGTGATTTGACCGGCGGATTCAAGCCCGACGGCTTGCCGCCACTCCAGGTCACGCGCCCCTCGGCGATCAATCCGCGGATCCATCCCGGAATCGGCGGCCGATCAATCGGCACGATCGTCGCGATCGGCCGGCCGCGGTCGGTGACCGTCAGGGATCCACCGGATTCGACATGCTTGAGGTACCGGCTCAGCTCGGCCTTCAACGAACGGACACCTACGGTCATGGCTTCTCCTTATGTAGTCACTATTATACCACTATGTGACCACATGTCCGACAAGCCGACACGGACTACCATGCGCGGATGACATCGCTGCTCCGTCGTTGTTCCGCCGGCCTTCTCGTCGCTGCAGCGCTCGCGTCGGTCGGACAACTGAGCGCGGGCCAGCAACCGGCGGGGCCGCGTTTTGAGATCTCGTTTCCGGCCGCTGCGCGCGCCGAGGCGATCACCGGCCGCGTCTACGTCGCCATCTCGCGGACCAACGACCGGTCGCCGATCCAGCAGGCGTCGCCGACCGGCGCGCCGCTGTTCTCGCGCGCCATCGACCAGCTCGCGCCGGGACAGACCGCCACGATCGATGTCAGCGATTTCGGCCATCCGATTGCCAGCCTGCGCGACCTGCCCGCCGGCACATACTGGGTGCAACCCTTCGTCAACGTCTACACGAAGTTCGCGCGCGCCGACGGCCACACCGTCTGGCTCCACATGGACCAGTGGGAAGGCCAGAACTGGAAGACGTCTCCCGGCAATCTGTTCGGCGATCCGGTGCGGATGACGATCGACCCGGCGTCGAGCGCCGCGATCACGCTGGTGGCTGACAAGGTGATCCCGCCGGTCCAGGTGCCGGCCGACACCGCGAACGTCAAGCGCATCAAGATCCAAAGCGAGATCCTGACCAGGTGGTGGGGCCACCCGATCTTCCTCGGCGCGACCGTGCTGTTGCCGAAGGGCTACGACGAGCATCCGAACGTCAGTTATCCGATCGTCTATTCGGAGGGCCACTTTTCGCTCGGCGCGCCCGGCGCCTACGGCCGCGATCAGGCGTTCACGAGCTACTGGGACGGGGCGACGGCGCCGCGAATGATCTACGTGACGCTGCAGCATCCGTCGCCGTACTACGACGACTCGTACGGCGTGAACTCGGAAAACAACGGGCCCTACGGCGATGCGATCCTGAAGGAACTGCTTCCCGCCGTCGAAACGACGTTCCGGGCGAAGCGCGATCCATGGGCGCGGCTGCTGACCGGCGGATCGACCGGCGGGTGGATCTCGCTCGCGCATCAGGTGCTCTACCCCGATACCTACGGCGGCGTCTTCTCGCTCTGTCCTGACGGCGTCGACTTCCGCTATCACCAGATCGTCAACATCTATCAGGACGCCAACGCCTACTGGCTCGAGCGCGACTGGATGAAAGTCGAGCGGCCGAATCAGCGCCGGCCCGATGGCAACATCCAGTCGATGATGAAGGACGAGAACTGGTACGAGCTCGTCGTCGGCGACAAGTCGCGATCGGGGGGCCAGTGGGACATCTGGGAAGCGACCTACAGCCCGGTCGGCGCGGACGGTTATCCAAAGCGGCTTTGGGACAAGAAGACCGGCGTCATCGACAAGACCGTAGCCGAGTCGTGGAGGAAATACGACCTGCGCGAGATTCTGGAGAAGAACTGGACCAGGCTCGGCCCGACGCTGGCGCCGAAACTCAACGTTTATATCGGCGACATGGACTCGTACTACCTGAACATGGGTGTCCGCATGCTCGACGAGTTCCTCAAGCAGCGCGCCAAAGATCCGCCGTTCGCGGGCGAGATCGTGTTTCAGCCCATGGCCCCGCACTGCTGGGGCCCGCGGGGCCCGGAGTTATTCGGCAAGATGGCCGCCCACATCGACAAGCGCGCGCCGGCAGGCGCCGATCTCAGGAGCTGGAAGTACTGATGATGAATCTTCTCCGCGCTTCTGCGATCCTCTGCGTCTCGGCGGGTCTCGTGGTGACCGCGAAAACACAGACGGCAGGCTACGACGACCTCGTGCGGCTCTTCGGTGAGTTCCAGACCTTCGAGAAGCCGGCGCTGAAAAACGGCGCGCCCGACTACTCGCCCGCCGCGGTGACGGAACGGACGCAGCTGCTCAAGGCGATGCAGACCCGGCTCGCGGCCCTCAACCCGGCGTCGTGGCCGATCGATCAACGGATCGACCACGCGCTGGTCAAGGCACAGCTCGACGGCATGGACTTCGATCTGCGCGTGCTGAAGCCGTTCGCGCGCGACCCGGCGTACTACCAATCGATCTGGACGGAGCAGAGCGACACGCCGGCCCACGAGGGGCCGACGCATCACGCCATCATCGACCTGTGGACGTACGCCTTCCCGCTGTCCCCCGCCGATCAAACCAAGCTGGCCGGCCAACTGGCGACGATTCCGCCGCTGCTCGCGCAGGCGCGCGTCAATCTCGTCGGCAACGCCCGGGATCTCTGGGTCACCGGCACCGAGACGATGCAGGGACAGGTCGCGGATCTCGACGCCTTCGCACAAGCGGCGGTCAACGCCAGCCCCGCGCTCAAGGACGCGACGCAGAAGGCTAAAACCGCGACCGAGGAGTTCGTCGCCTGGCTGCGAAAAATGGCGCCGACCAAGACCGGCCCGTCGGGCATCGGCAAAGCGGCCTACACGGCGATGCTGAAGAACGTGCATCTCGTGCCGATGACGTGGGACGACGAGGTCGCGCTGCTGAAACGTGAACTGGCGCGCGCGCACGCGTCGCTGAAGCTCGAAGAGCAACGCAACCGCGGGCTGCCGCCGCTCACCGCGGTCGCGAACGATCAGGAGTATCAGCAGCGCGCCGGCGCCGCAATCACCAAGTACATCGCCTGGCTCGGGAAGAACGAGATCCTGACCGTGCAGCCGTATCTCGACGGCGCGATGCGCGCCCACATCGGCGGCTTCGTGCCGCTCGAGCGCCGCGCGTTTTTCTCGATCGCGAACCACTACGAGCCGATGGCGCTGTTCGCGCACTTCTATCACTGGTTCGATCACGCGTGGATGAAGAACCTGCCGGTCGCCAGCCCGATCCGCCGCGGCGCAACGAGGTTCAATGTCTGGGACAACCGCTCCGAAGGCATGGCGACGGCGATGGAGGAGATCATCCTGCACGCCGGCTACTACGACGACAACCCGCGGGCGCGGGAAATCGTCTGGATCATGCTGGCGCAGCGCTGCGCCCGCGGCCTGGCGTCGCTCTACGCGCAGGCCAATGAGTTCGACATCGCGCAAGCCAAGGCATTCCAGGTCGAGTGGACACCGCGCCAGTGGATGCGGCCCGATCTCGACCTGCTGAACTTCGAGCAGCAGCTCTACCTGCGACAGCCGGGCTACGGAAGCAGCTATGTGACCGGCAAGTATTTGATCGACGAGCTGATCAAGGATCGCGCGCACCAGGTCGGCGACGCGTTCACGCTGAAACGGTTCTTCGACGAGTTCAACGGCGCCGGGGTGATCCCGGTGTCGCTGATTCGCTGGCAGTTGACGGGAAAATAGGGGTCGGATCTTGAATTGCCACATTTGTGACAAAGGGGAGGACTGAGTGGCTGTCACAAATGCTGCAATTCAAGATCCGACCCCATCGCGCGTTCTCGTGGTCGGCGCCACCGGACAGCTCGGCGGCGCCATCGCCCGCAAACTGACCGCGGCCGGCATTCCCGTCCGCGCCCTGGCGCGCTCGCGGGACAAGCTGCAGGCGCTGGCTGGCCCCGGCGTCGAGCTGTCGGCCACCGATCTCAACAACGTCGCGGCGATCAATGAGGCGTGCCGCGGGGTGACGCAGATTGTCGCCACCGCCAACAACAACATGGGCACGGGCGCGCAGAGCCCGACCAAGATCGATCTGCCGGCCTACCAGAACCTCTGCGCCGCGGCGCGCAACGCCGGCGTCAAGCGGCTGATCTTCGTCTCGACGCGCGGCGCCGACCTCGACGCGCCCGTCGATCTGTTCCGGATCAAGTGGTACATCGAGAACGCGATCAAGCGCAGCGGCGTCCCGCATGTGATCGTGCGTTCCACGGCGTTCATGGATATCTGGATCGATCAGCTGATCGCCAACGACATCCGCAGGAAGGGCGCGGCGATGATCTTCGGCGACGGCAGCGGTGTCGCGAACTACATCGCCGTCGACGACCTCGCCGAAATGATGGTCAGGATCGTCCAGCGCGAGGACGTCGTCAACGAGACCATCGAGGTCGGCGGCCCGACCAACATCGCGTTCAAGGACCTGGCCACGCAGGTCGAACGCCGGCTCGGCTCCTCGGGCAAGCGCAGGCACGTGCCGCTGTTCGCGCTGAAGTTCCTGCCGCCGATCGTCAAGCCGTTCAACGAGGTCGCGGCGCGGATGATGACGCTCGGCTATCAGGCGACGCTGTCAAACCCGTTCCCGGGCTGGAAAGCGGCTGCCGATCGGTTCGGGGTCTCGCCGCGAACGACGGACGCTTACGTCGAGCAGATCAAGAAGTAGTCGCGGCCGGCCAAGAGCTGATCCACATCCGATCAGGGAGAAGAATGAGACCTTCTCCCTTTCTCTGTCTTCTCCCTGTGGAGTCGCTCGTGACAGAGGCTTGTCCCTCACCCCGCACGGGCGCCTATTTCCCCGGCGCGCCGAGCACCGCCGCCGGCGCTTTGCCCTGCGCATCGACGATCCGCTGCGCGAGGTAGTTGACGACGGTCGCGTCGTTGCGCGCGGCGGTGAGATAGGCGGTACGCAGGAGCTGCTCGCGGCGCGTCCGCAGCGTGTTGGTGATCGAGTCCCGCACCTGCGGCGTGTTCAACTCGCGCTGGCCGGCCGGCTCGCGCGCGACCAGCAGGACCAGCGTGTGATTGCCCTGCGCGCTGACCACCGACATCCGTCCCGGCTCGGTCTTGAGCACGGCGTTGCGCAGCGGCGGCGGCACCTGCGCCAGCTGCGACTGCGTGACGAAGCCGAGATCGCCGCCGTTCGGCGCGCTCTGCGGATCCTCCGAGTAGTCACGCGCCATCTCGCTGAACCGCTCGCCGGCCTTCAGCTTTTCGATGATCGCCTGCATCTTCCGATCCGACAGCGCCGGCGAGGTCGCGTCGTCGCCGAGCCGGTTGTTGAGGCCGGCGTCACGGACCGGCGTGATCACGATCTGGGCGATGTGGTACGCGGTCTCGTTGAGATTGAATTGCGCGCGGTTGGCGTTGTAGAAATCGGCGATCTCCTGGTCGGTCACCTTGATCTTCTCGGTGACCTCGCGCTCGACGACTTTCTGCGCCATCAGTTCGCGGCGCAAGCCGTCCTTCATGTCGGCCATGCTGAGACCACGCGCGCTCATTTCCTTCTGAAACTCATCCTCGGAGAGGTTGCGCTTGCGCTCGGCGAATGCGGTGTCGACCTCGGCGTCAGTGACGTCGATTTTCATCGCTTGCGCGCGTCCGACCAACAGATCCTGGACGATCAGCTCGTTCAGCAGGCTCAACTTTGCGGTCAGCACCTCGTCCTCGGACGGGTTCTGATTGCCGGCGGAGATCCGTTTGTAGGCCTTCTCGACGTCGTCTTTTTTGATCTGACGGCCGTTGACGACCGCCCAGACATCGGCGGGGGCCGACGCGGCGGCCGCCGGCGCGGCGTTGTTTTGACCGCCACATGCGGCGGCGAGGAGCAGAGCGGCCCCGGTCAGGGCGAATCGCGACTTGAGCATTCAAAGAGTCTATCGTCAGTCATGCGAAATCCGGCGCAGACGGTAGGTGAAGGCGCCGAGCAGGTCGCCGGTCTTTCGACTTCCGTGGCATTTCAGGCAGCTTTCCTTGGCCCGCAGCGCGGCGACCACCGCCAGCGCGCCATCGCTGCCATCATCGGCGGTGCTGACCAGCTGATTGCCGGCGCGAAGCGCGGCGAGCGCGTCAGCGCGCGCCGGTCGAACGCGGTTTTCAAGGACGCATCGTGCGAAACCGGCACGTAGGCAGCCGGCGCATCGGTCTGCAGATGGCCGACGAGTTCGACGGCCTCGATCGCAAAGCGGTGGCGGCCGCTGTCGAGCGTGCCGCTGCGGTCGAGCATCGGCGGGCGGAGCAT
>DASUGM010000081.1:0-9576 GCA_036274055.1 Vicinamibacterales bacterium
CGGTAGTCCCGATCGTCCCAGCTCAGCACGATCGCTCCGGCCGGATCGATCGCGTAGGTCATCTGCTCGACGACGTCGTTCCGCATCGTCAATGCCATCGGCACGCGGCCGAGGTCCTGAGCCGCGCTGTAGACGGTGTGAAACTGGCCAGTCTGCTTGTTGACGATCAGTAGAAACTCGTCAGCTTTCGGCCACGCGTAAAGCGTGTGATCGCCGGCCGGCACGTCGAGCGATCCGAGATGAATCGGCTTGTTCGTCGTCAGCGTCGTCGCCTCGTCGGCGCCGGGCATCCACTCGCGGTCCCAGGGCACCAGCGCGCCCCAGATCTCGCGGCCGCGCTTCGACGGTCGCCCGTACTCGATGGCGATGCGAACGCCGTTCACCGTCGCGATCGCCGTCGATCGCAGGCTGCGGCGCGGCGAGTCCGGCCGTTGCGCCGAGGTGCCGCTGCGGCCGAGTGCGGGGACGCGCCGGGCGAATCGGGCGATGTTGGCCGGCGCCGGGTCGGCGGCGTCGACGACCTCGAGGGTCGGAATCGTCATCCGCGCGCGTTCGTCGGCGATCGTCGTGCCCAGACCATCGTTGAGGTCTTTGGGTGCCGCGACCGCGACGAAACCATCGGCGCGCGCGGCGCGCGCCGCCAGCGCCGCCACCAGCGCGCGATCGCCATGGCCGACGACGGTGAGCAGCGGGAACCGCGCGTCGTTGCGGAGCAGGCTGATGAGCGTCGCCGCGTCGCGCACCGCGCGCTCGACGTCGGCGGCAGAGCGGCCGGCGCCGAGATCGGCGTGCGCAGCGGCGACGCCAGCAGCGGCCAATGCCTCGGCCAGCGGCGCGGTCACCGCGTCTGGCCCGACGATGAGGACGACCGGCGCACGCGTCGCGGCCGGCATGACGATCGGTAGGGTCTTCAACGCCGAGACGCCGTCGACCGGCAGCGACTCGGAGGATCGCCGCGCGTCCTGCGCCGAGAGGGCGGCCGCCGACAGGACCGCGCAAAACGCGATGAAAACTCTGATCAGTTGCACAGGCATTTCACTCCGCCCTCAGCGCGACCATCGGATCAGTCCGGGCCGCGCGTCGCGCCGGGACGTAGGTCGCGATCAGCGCCGTCGCCGCGAGAACGATCGCGACCACCGCAAACGTCGCCGGATCGCCGGCGCGGACGCCGAACAGCAGGCTCTGCATCAGCCGCGCGAGCAGTAACGCCGCGGCGAGTCCGACACCGGCGCCCGCCACCGCCACCGTCAGGCCCTGGCGCAACACCAGGCTCAAGATCCCTCCGTGGGTTGCCCCGAGCGCGATTCGAATGCCGATTTCGCGTGTGCCCTGCGAGACCAGATACGCCATCACGCCGTACACGCCGATCGCCGCCAGTACCAACGCCAGCGACGCGAACAGCGTCAGCAGCGTCATCGCGAAGCGTTGCCGCGCCAGTGACTGCTGCACCCGTCGGTCCATGGTCTGCACGCGATAAAGCGGTAGATCCGGATCGAGCGCCGCGATCGCGGTCTTGACGCCGGTGATCAGCGCGTTGGGATTGCCGGCGGTCTTGACGGTCAAATACAGCGCCCGCTGCGGCGACTGCGTGTGCGCGAGATACAAGGCGATCCGGCCATCGCTGTCGAGCCCGTACTGTTTGACGCGGCCGACCACGCCGACGACTTCAATCCACGGGCTCGTCGACTCGAGATCGCCCATGCGGATGCGCTTGCCGATCGGATCCTGATTCGGCCACAGCTCGCTGGCCATGAACTCGTCGACGACGACGACACGCGGCTTGTCAGCGGTGTCGCGTTCGTCGAACAGCCGGCCGCGCCGCAGCGGCACGCCGAGCGCCTCGAAGTAACGGCCGCCGGCGACGCGGATGTCGGCGTTGATGAAGTTTTCACCCGGCGGCGGAACCCGTCCTTCAACGGTGATCGGCCCCCACGCGAAAAATCCGCTCAGCGGCAGCGACGAGATCCCCCCGGAGGCCGTCACGCCCGGGAGTGCGTCGAGCTTTTCCCACAGCTGTTTGTAGGCCTGAAGCACGGCCGGCCCGTTCGGGTATTTCGCGCCCGTGGTCGTCAACTCGAGCGTCAGCACACCCTGCGGTGTGAAGCCGGGAGGCACCCGCTGGAGCTGCGCGAAGCTGCGAATCAGCAGCCCCGCGCCAATCAGGAGCACGACCGACAATGCAAGCTCGGCGACGACCAGCAGGCGCCGCAGATTATGGCCCTTGCCGAAGACCGCGCTCGCGCCAGCGGAGCCGCGGCTCGCGTCCTTCAACGTGCGCTGCAGATCGACCCGGCGCAGTCCGAGCGCCGGGGCCAGGCCGAAAAGTATTCCGGCGGCGAGGCACATCGCGAATGTGAACGCGAGCACGGTCGCGTCGATCCCGATGCTGGCAACACGCGGGACATCCTTCGGCTGCAACGACTGAATCCACGCGACGCCGAGCACCGCGAGGACGATGCCGACAAGGCCTCCGGCGATCGCGAGCGCGACGCTCTCGGTCAACAGCTGGCGGACGATACGGCGCTGGGTCGCGCCGAGCGAGGCGCGGACCGCGATCTCCTTCTGCCGCGCCAGCGCGCGCGAAAGCAGCAGGTTGGCGACGTTGGCGCACGCGATCAGCAGAACGCATCCGACTGACCCGAGCAGGATCAGCAGCGGCTTGCGGACGTTGCCGACGACCTGATCGAGGAGCGGAACGATGGAGAAGGTGAGTCCGCCATTGGGCGGATAGACATCTGGAAAATCGCGGCGCAGCCGTGCCGTGATCGCGTCCATCTCAGTCTGCGCCTGCGCGGCCGACACGCCCGGCTTCAGCTTGCCGAGAATGTTGTAGTCCTCGCGCGTGCGCACGGTCGCGGCCGCCGCGCCGAGCGGCAGCGGCATGAAGATCTCGCCGTCCTCGGCGACGCCGAGCGTCGGCAGCACTTCACGCGGCAGGGAAAACGTCTCCGGCAGCACGCCGACGATCTCGACCGGCTGGCCGTTGAGCGTGATCGACCTGCCGACGACCGCCGGATCGCCGCCGAATCGTCGCTGCCAGATGCCGTGGTTGAGCACGGCGACGCCGGCACGGCCAGGTTGATCGTCTTCAGGCGCGATCAGGCGGCCCCACCGCGGACGCGCGCCGAGCATCGGCAGCAGGTTCGACGACACGCGAATCACCCCGACGCGCTCGGGCTCGCGGCCGCCGCCGGTCAGATTGAAGTTGGCGCCGAGCGCGATCGCGAGCTGCTCGAAGCCGCCATGGCCGTTCTTGATGTCGAAGTACTGCGCCGTCGAAAACCAGTCCTCGGCGATGTTCAGTCCCGGCGACCGGTTCCAGAGAATGGCGAGGCGGTCCGCGTCGGCATACGGCAGCGGCCGCAACAGCAGCGCGTTGGCGACGCTGAAGATCGCGGTGTTGGCGCCGATGCCGATCGCCAGCGACAGCACGGCGGCCGCAGTAAATGCGGGAGACTTGGCGAAGAGGCGGAACGCGTACTTGAGGTCGGACATAGGCCCAAGGCCCCAGGCCCAGGGCCCAGGACTGCTTGAGTCTAGCGCCTATCTCCGAGGTCTTCTTGGGCCCTGGCCCTGGGGCCTTGGGCCCGAGCCGGGCCGACCTCCACGGCGATCGCGATCACGTGCTCCACCACGCGAGTCGCGGCGGCCCGACGACCGCTCCGGCTGCCGGCCGAAGCGCGGCCGATCGCGTTCGCGCTCGGGCTCGCGGTCGCGTTCCCGCTCGCGGTCGGCGTGCGGACGCGAGCTCGAGAGCCGCGCGAACATCCGCTCGTACTTGTGAATGATCGTGCTCCAGCGATAGTGCTGATTGACGTAGGCGCGGCCGTTCCGGCCCATCGCCGCCCGCAGCACCCCGTCTTTCATCAACAGCTTGAGCGCCTCGATGAACTCATAGCGGTCGCCGTAGTAGAGACCGGCGTTGCTTCGCCGGCAATGATCGACGAGCACCTCCGCGCGCGCGTTGGCGAGCACCGGCGTGCCGACCGCAAACGCCTCGAGCGCCAGCAGCGACAGGCTCTCGTACGGCGACGGCACGACGACGACCGTCGCCGCCTCGATCGCATGCAGCCGCTCCTCGTCGGGCAGCGTGCCGGCGAAGCGCACGTGCGGATCGTCGGGCAGCGGCATCAGCTTCGCGCCCATCAACATCAACGTCGCGTCGCCGTTGTCTTTGAGATACGCCTGGAAATACTCGAGCAATTCCTCGCAGCCCTTGCCCGGATCGATGCGGCCGCCGTAGAGGATGAACGGGCCGTGCACGCGGTGGCGGCGGCGGAACGTGTTGGCGCGGCCTTCGAGGTGCGCCGCGAGCGGTTCACGACTCGGCGGCGCGATCACCGTGCGTTCCAGGCTGTCGACGGCTTCGCCTTCGGGCAGGTCGACGCCGCAGCCGACGACATCCTCGACCAGCGCCCGGAGCCGGAACATCGACGACACGAACTGCCGTTCGACATCGGTGTTCCAGACGATGCCGGCCGGACTTGCGAACACTTCCTGGTAGATGCCGAGCCGCAACGCCGGCTCGTCGTGCGTCGTCGGCACCAGCAGGCTTTTCGCCGGCGCGACCTTCAGGCCGAGCACTGTCGGCGCATAGAGGTAGGTGAAGAAGATCAGCACGTCGTACTGCTGATGCGAACGCTCGAGATATTCGACCAGTCCCGGCGCCCACGGGCCCTGCTGCTTGAGCCACTCGAGTTCGTCGTGGCGGGTGTGACTGGTGGTGAAGATCCAGTCCGAGAACGTGTTGAACGCGGCCATGTCCCGCGTCCGCGTTGTCGGGAACCGGCGGACGGTGACGCCGCGGACTCGATCCACTCCCTCTGGATACGCGTTGCTCCACGTCGTGTACTCGCGCGCGCAGGTCGTGAGCACGTCGACCTGATGGCGCTCGGCCAGTTTTTCGGCGACGAGGCGGCAGTGATACTCGGCGCCGCCGAGAATCTCGGTGCCGTACCGCTGAACAATAAACGCGATTTTCATAGTCCTGCCAGAATCTCTTCCGCGCGCGCCTCGACACGGTCGGCGCTGAAATCTTCGGCGCGGCGCCGCTGGCCGGCGATGACGCGGTCGCGCAGCGGCTGATCATAGATGAGCAAGCCGAGCAGTTCGGCCGCGTATTCGAGGTCCTTGGGCGCGAACGACACGCCGGCGCCGCCGAGCGTTTCCGGCACCGCCGCGGCGCCATAGGCGAGGACCGGCACGTCCATCGCCATCGCTTCGATCAACGGCACGCCGAAACCCTCGTGCTCGCTGAGCGAGACGTAAGCGTGCGCGTGCCGGTAGTACGCGGCCAGTTCGACGTCGGGCACGGCCCCGGTGAACCAGATCCGATCTGACTGCAGCCGAAACTCGTGCATGAGCGCCTGGATCGTGTGCGTGTACGCCGGCAGCGCGTCGTTTTTGCCGACGAAGATAAAACGGTAGTAGAGGTCGACATAGCGCTTGTAGTGCTCAGCAAGGCGAATGTGATCTTCGATCTTCTTGTTCGGCGCGATGCGGCCGACGAAGAGGATGTTGGTCAGGCCGTCGGTCAACATCTGGTCGAGCCACGGCACCGGCGGCGCCTCGCGCAGGCGGGCGCCGTCAACGGCGATCGGCAGGACCCCGGTCCTGGCGAAGCCGAGCGCATCGAGTTCGCGGCGGTTGAACTCCGACACTCCCAGCGCCAGATCGACGCGGTCGTGCAGCGTCGCCAGCTCGCGCCGGCCGCGCGCGGCAAACGCCGCCAGTCCGGTGTCGTAGGGCGCGAAGAAGCTGGCTGGCGTGACGTTGTGGTAGTGCAGCACGCGCACGCCCGGCAGCGTCGCGAACGCGACGGTCATCGGCGACGGCACTGCGAAATGGAAGATGGTGAGGTCGCCGGCGCGCGCCGCCGCATCGGTCCACGGCAGCACGTCGTCGCGGAGGTCGTCGTCGATCGACATCGCAAACAGATCGGAGTCGTGGCCCCAGTCGCGGAACATGCCGCGCAGCAGCCGCGCGTTGTCGCCGACGGCGTCGCCGCGGTGCGCCGCCGGCACCCACTGGTTGACGATCATTTCCGCGACCCGAGGTAGGCGAGTTGCGACGCGTCGGGATGCACGGGCAGCGCGCGAAAGGCCGCCGGCCGGGACATCCGGATCTCTTCGAGCTCGTCGGTCTGCCGGAACTGGCGCCAGAAATCAGGGTCGATCGGCGGCATCGGTTTGCGCGGCGACGACAGCACGCGCTCGACGAACCGGATCACCATGCCGTCGAAGTCGAGGGCGAGTAGCCGCGCGAGTGCCGCGTCCTGGCGTTCGATGATCTCGTCCTCGACGGCCGCCGACGACACCACGGCATGCATGAGCGCCGCAACGCGTCGCGGATCGGTCGTGTCGTAGAGGACGCCGCCGCCGTCCATGGTCGCCGGCACCGCGGTGGCCGCCCGCGCGATTACCGGCACCTGTTTGTAGAACGCCTCCATGATCGGCACGCAAAAGCCCTCGTGCTCGCTGGCGCAGAGGAACAGATCGGCGACGTCGTAGAGCGCCGTCAGTTCTTCGTTGCTGATGTGGCCGAGGATGTGGACGTCCTGCACGCCCAGCCGCGCGACCAGCGACTGCAGCTGCGCGTAGTAAACCTCGAAGCCGCCGAACGACCCGGCGAGCAGCAGCCGCGCGCGCGGGTTGTAGAGCGACTTGTAGGCGTGAAAGTAGCGGATCAGGTTGTCGGGGCGCTTGTTCGGGATCAGCCGGCCGACGAAAAGGATGTTCGTCCAGTTGTCGTCGCACGACTGCAGCAGCGCCTGCGCCGGCGGACACTCGAGATGGGAGAAGTCCGGCACGACCGGCAGCACGTCGGTCGGCGAAAAACCAAGGGCGTCGAGCTCCTCGCGGTTGAACACCGAGTCGCCGAGCGCCAGATCGCAGCGCGATCGGTACGGCAGCAGCTCGCGCCGCCCGTGATAACACTGGCGCACCAGCTGCTCGTGAACGCCGAGGAAATATTCCGGCGGCGTGATGTTGTGGTAGATGAGCATCATCCGCGCCGGCATCGCGAACGCGGTGCGAGACGCGCGCGATCCAAGCGAGAAGTGATGGATGAGCAGGTCGTCCGGACCGACCTCGCCGACCATATCGCGGTAGTCGACGGTCAGCTCTTCCATCCGCCGATCGAACGTCTCGACGATGATCTCGGATTCGTAGCCGGCCCTGCGGAGCGCGCGGTTGATGCCGAGCACCTCGTTGCCGATCGCGTCGCCGTAGCCGAGCGTCGCGAGAATCTGATGGACGCGCGGCCGCGCGCCCTGAGCGAGGCCGGAGGCCGAGTCGAACGGGCTCATACCGCCGGTCCAGACGGCACTGCCGTCATCACCTCGCGGCCAGGCGGCAGATTCTTCGCCCGCCGCGCGAAGAATCCCGGCAGCGGTTCCAGTTCCGGCACTGGCTCGCGCTTGAGGCGGTCGAACATCTCGAGATACTTCCGTTCGATCACCGTCCACGAATAATGACGCCGGAAGAAATCGCGGCCGTTGCGGCCCAGAACTTCGCCTAACGGGCCGGTCGAATCGAGCAGGAACAGGCCTTCCGCGAATTCCTCGAACGACTCGTAATACAGCCCGGCGTTGCTGCGCATGCACTGGCCGCGAAGCACGTCACAGAACCCGTTGGCCAGCACCGGCTTGCCGAGCGCCCAGGCCTCGAGCGCCACCATCGACAGGCTTTCATATCGCGACGGCATGATCAGCAGGTCCGACGCCGCCAGCGCGTCGAACTTGTCCTCGTCGGACAGGAACCCGAGATGGCGAATCCGCGGATGCTTCGGCACCGGAATGACGCTCGATCCGATCAGAACGAGATCAAGCCCGTGCGGGTACATCACCGAGTAGCGCTCGAAGTGCGAGAACAGTTCGGCGCAGCCCTTGTTCTCGTCGATCCGGCCGACGTAGAGCGCGAACGGCCGCCGGATGTTGAACTTCTTCTTGAACCGCCACGGTTGGGTGCGGTCGGGAATCGCCGAGCCGACGCCGACGACGACACCGGGGCCCTTGCGATGGCTGAGCGCGTCGATCATCGCCCGCTCCTCGAACGAGTTGTACATGAGCGCGCGCGCGCCGCGCAGAACCGGCGGAAAGATGGCCAGACCCATCGCCGGATCGCGCTCGGCCGTAGGTACCAGCACCGACTTGGCTGCCACCGTCCGGATCCCATGCCAGGCATGGTAGTAGCGCAGGCTGAAGAAG
Organism: Vicinamibacterales bacterium; assembly: GCA_036274055.1. Taxonomy (GTDB): domain Bacteria; phylum Acidobacteriota; class Vicinamibacteria; order Vicinamibacterales; family SCN-69-37; genus DASUGM01. The sequence goes on from DASUGM010000081.1 coordinate 8,207, forward strand.
ACGAAGTAATCGAAGGCGCCGCTGACCGACTGCAGGTGTCTCGTCAGCGCCGGGCTCGCCGGGCCCTCGGCGTCGAGCCATTTCAGCTCGTCGTGGAGCGAGTGCCGCTGCTCGAAGACATGATGCGAGAGCTTTCCGAACTCGGCCGTGCTCCGCGGTCGCGCCACCGGAAAGCGGCGCACGGTCAGCCCGTTGATCTTCTCTTCACCGGCGGGCAGCTCGTTCTTCCACGTGATGTAGTCACGCGCGCACGACGTGAACACCTCGACGTCGGCATGCCGGGCCAGACGTTCGGCGACGTAGCGTGCGTGAAGTTCGGCCCCGCCGCTGATGTCCGCGCCGTAGCGCTGAACAACAACCGCGAGTTTCACTGCGATTCTGCTCCGCCGTCGGCGCCGCCCTCATTGCCGCCGCCGCCGTCGTCGTCGAAGCCGTCGGCGTCGCCGCCGTCGTCGGCCGCGCCGCCGGTGTCAGCCGACGCACCATTCGCCGTTCCGGCCGGCCCGCCCGGCGCGTTGGCCTGGTTCTGCTGGTCGCCGAACGTCTGCCCGGGCCGGCGCCGCCGCCGGCGTCGCCGCCGCCGCGTGCCGTCGCCACGCGGGCCCTGGTTCGGCTGCGGGCCGCTAGACGCGACCGACGTCCCGCTGCTCTCAGTCCTGGGCGCATCTGCCGATCTCTGCGGCTCGGCCTGCGGCCTCTGCGCCTCGGCGTTTCTCGGCGTCTCGGCGTGGTTGCGGGTGTCGGCGTGCTGGCGCGCGCTTTCCATCTGCCGCCGCGGTTCGGCGATGCGCTGCGCCTCGGTGTGCGCTTCGAACGCCCGCGCCCGCCGCTCGTCGAAGTCCATCCGGCTCGACAGCGACTCGACCCGCATCTTCATGTTGTGCACTTCGATGCCGATCCGCGTCAGCTCGACCGTCAGGTTGTGCAGCAGCTCGTAGGACAGCCGCTCGCGCTCTTCCATCCGGCGCAGCCGCTGTTCGTTCTGCGTGTTCACCTGCGACTGGATGTGCAGCGCCGAGGTGATCCGGTCCGGGTTGAAGAACAGTTTCAGCAGCGGCTTGAGCAGCTTGCGTATCGCGCCGAGCGCGCCGCGGTGGGTTTCGTACAGCGTCGTATCACCGAACTCGAAATTCGGCGACGGCGGCACCACCGCGCTCTTGCGGAACTGCTCGACCAGATCCGACCGCACGCTCGTCGGATCGAGGAACTTCTCGAGCTTGACCGTCGCCAGCTGCTGCAATTCGGCTTCGGTGTAGTCGGCGCCGCGCTTCTCGCGAATCCGCGCGCGGATGCCTTTCATGATTTGCTCGACGTCCACCGCATCGCTGCGGACGTTCAGATCGCCCATAACCCTGATCCTTGTCAGGCCC
>DASUGM010000082.1:0-16607 GCA_036274055.1 Vicinamibacterales bacterium
ACCGCCGCGACGTCGGCGTCGTCGAGGGCGCCGCGCTGAAAATCGGAAAACGCGATGATCTCGTGGGTGCCGGACTGCGTCGCCAGCCAGCCGAGCGCCGCGGGCAGCGCCGTGTGCAGCGCTCCGGCTTCGACGACCCGGGTCACGCTGGCGCCGGCGGCGGCCGCCGCCGCGAGGGCGCGGCCCTCGTCCAACGCGGTCCGGCCCGGGGCGACGAACCGGGTCATGCTGACGCTCGAGTCGACGACCAGTGCGCGGGCGATCCCGCCGTTCGTCTGTGCAACCGTCCGTGGCCACCACGGTTGCGCCAGCGCGGCGACCGCGGCGGCGATCAGGGCGATTCGGACCGCCAGCAGGGGAAGGTCGGTCAACCGGTGTCGGCGCGACGGCAGCGTCGGCGCGAGCGTGACGAAGCGTAACGTCGGGAAGGGAAGCCGGCGCGGCGTGCGCCGTCCGATCAGGTGCACGAGGATCGGGATCGCGACGGCGGCGATGCCAAGCCACGCCAGCGGGTTGCGCCAGATCATCAAGCGCTCGTTTCGCGCGTCGCGGCGCTGTGACCGCTGCGGCGCAGCAGCACCTGCCGCAAGGCCATCGCCGGCGCGACGTCGGTCGGCAGCAGCGCGTAGTCCATGCCGTCGGCGCGGGCGCCGCTCCGGCAGCGCTCGAGAAAGTCGCCCATCGATGCTCGATACGCGCGAGCGACGCTTTCCGCTGACACGACGCGGCGATCGCCGGACTCGAGATCCTCGAGATCGAGGTCGCCGTCGTAGGGGAAGGTCATCTCCGGCCGCGACACGACCTGCAGCATCGTGACGTCGTGCCCACGGCGCATGGCGCGGCGCAGTTCGCGCCGGGTGTCGTCCTCGGCGTCATAGAAGTCGGACATCGCGATGACGACGCCGCGGCGCGACAGCAACTCCGCGCCCCGCGCGATCACGCGCTCCGGTTGCCAGGCGCCAGCCGGTTCGACGCGCGCCAGTTCCGACAGCAGCGCGCGCAGATGCTGCCGGCCGCTCCGGGCCGGCAGGTAGCGCCAGTGGTCGCCGGCGGTCATCATCACGCCGACGGCGTCGCCCTGCTCGACGATCAGCCACGACAGCGCGGCGGCGATCAGCGCCGCGTAGCGAAGCTTGGTCGGCTCCTGGCCGCCGGCGCCGAATCCCATCGAGGCGCTGGTGTCGAGCACGATCATCACCGCCATGTTGGTGGTCTCGCGAAACTGGCGGGTGTACAGCCGATCGGTGCGCGCCAGCACCTTCCAGTCGAGGTACTTCAGGTCATCGCCGGCGCGGTACGGCCGGTGCTCGCTGAACTCGGCGGTGAAGCCGTGCAGCGGGCTCTTGTGATTGCCGGTCCGCATGCCCTCGACCACCAGGCGCGCCGCCAGTTCCAGATCCTCGATCGCGGCCACCACGGCCGGAGTCAGCATCGCAGAAAGATATCGCGTCTCCGCTTGCTCAGTGCTGCGTGCTCGGTGCTGGGTGCTTGATGCTGGTGCTTAGTGCCTGGTGCGGTGGGCGGTTGGGCGATTACGGAAACCGAGATATCTCGATCATCGTCCGTGTCCGCGGTCCTGACCGCACCAGGCAACAAGCACCTGCACCAACCACCCAGCATCAGCACCCAGCACTAAGCCGCGGGAGGCCAACCGCCGGCACCGGCCCGGCGTCCAACTCCGATGAGTATGATCCGGACATATCCGAGATGAACACATCAACCCCGCTGAAGCCCGCCGTCTTTCACATCCTGCTCGCCCTCGCCGACCGCGAGAGTCACGGCTACGCGGTGATGCAGGCCGTCCGAGAGCAGTCCGGCGGCCGCGTGCCGATGCAGACCGGGTCCTTCTACCGGCACCTGTCGAAGCTCCTCGACGGCGGGCTCGTCGCCGAAGCGGCGAAGAAACGGGCCGACGACGACCCGCGGCGCGGTTCGTACTACCGGTTGACGCCGCTGGGGCAAAAAATTCTCGCCTCCGAGAAGCAGCGCTTGACCGACCTGGTCGCTGCCATGGGCGGCTTGAAAGCGATCAAGAAGCTCCAATGATGATGCGGCTCTACGACCTGCTGTTGCGGGCCTATCCGCCGGCGTTTCGCGACCGTTTCGGCGACGGCATGCGTCACGCGCTGGCGTCGGATCTCGCGCGCGCACGATCACGCGGGCGAGTCGCGGCCGGCATGTTCTGGCTGGTCACGATCTGGCAAGCCGCGAGCCTTGGACTCTCCGCCCGGAGCGTCGAGAGACGCCGGCGCCCACACCAGTTTTCCCCCGTCCCGACACCCAGAGGAACCAACATGCGGACTCTCTTCTCCATCGACTGGCGCGACGCGTTCCGATCACTGCGAGCCACTCCCGTCATCACCGCCGCCGCCGTGCTGTCTCTGGCGCTCGGCATCGGCGCCAATACCGCGCTGTTCACAATCTTCAACAGTCTGCTGCTCAAGACGTTGCCGGTACGTGAGCCGCAGCAACTCGCGCTGTTGGACGACGGCTCGTGGACGTATCCGATCTGGGAACAGGTCAAGGCGCGCGAATCGATGTTCGACGGCGTCTTCGCCTGGTCGAACTTCGGGATCGATCTCGCGCCCTCCGGCGCCACCGACATGGTCTCCGGTGCATTCGTCAGCGGCCGCACGTTCGAGGTGCTTGGCGTCGCCGCGCAGCTCGGCCGGACGATCACGCCCGACGACGACGTCCGCGGCGGCGGGCCAAGCGGCCCGGTCGCGGTCATCAGCCATGGCCTCTGGCAGAAACGCTACGGCGGCGCCGGCGACGTCGTCGGCAAGCCAATCAGCGTCAATCGCGTCAAGTACTCGATCGTCGGCGTGACTCCGCCGGAGTTCTTCGGCACCGAAGTCGGGCGCAACGTCGAACTGATGATTCCCTTCGGGACCGAGCCGCTGCTGCGGCCGAGCGCACTCGACGCCCGATCGACCTGGTGGCTGGAGATCTTTGCGCGGCTGAAGCCGGGACAAAGCCTCAGCGACGCCACGAGCACGCTGCGCGGGCTGCAGCCGTTGATTCGCGCCGCGACGCTCCCGCAGGATTGGCCCGAAGCCGACAAAGCCAGTTATCTGAAGGAGCCGCTGACCATGGTGTCCGCGGCCACCGGACGCTCGGCGCTGCGCAGCCGGTTCGAAGAGCCCCTCAACGTAATCATGGCCGTCGTCGGGCTGGTGCTGCTGATCGCGTGCGCCAACATCGCCAGCCTGCTGGTCGCGCGGGCGGTGTCGCGCCGCCATGAGCTGAGCCTCCGGCTCGCGCTCGGCGCGTCGCGCTGGCGGATCTCGCGGCAGCTCGTCGCCGAGAGCGCGTTGATGTCGATCGCCGGCGGCACGCTCGGGCTGGCATTCGCCTTTTGGGGCAGTCGCATGCTCGTGCGTCAGTTGACGACGTCGGCAACCAACGTGGTGTTCCTCGATTTGCATTTCGACTGGCGGGTGCTCGGTTTCACCGCGCTCGTCGCCCTGTTGACGACGACGATCTTCGGGCTGGCGCCGGCGTCAGGCACGATGCGCATCCAGCCGAACGAAGTATTGCGCGAGCGCGGCCGCGGCGTCGCCGGCGATGCCCGCTTCGGCTTGCGCAACGTGCTCGTCGTCATCCAGGTGGCGTTGTCGCTGACGCTGGTCGTGGCCGCCGCGTTGTTCGGTCGCACGCTCAGCGGACTGACCACGCGCGACCTCGGGTTCGTTCCCGATCCCGTGCTGACGATCAGCCTCAGCGCCGGAAAGACCGGCGTGCCCAAAGACCAGTTCGGACCGCTCTTCGATCAGGTGGTCGATGCGGTCAAGGCGGTGCCCGGCGTCGCCAGCGTCGGCGCGTCGTTCACGACGCCGGTCGGCAACTCCGCGTGGAACACACGAGTCGAAGTGCCCGGGATGCCGGAACCGACCACCGGCGCGCCGGCCCGCGACGGACGTTACGTCCCGTGGGTCAACACCGTCAGCCCTGACTGGTTCGAGGCCTACGGGATGAAGTTGATCGATGGCCGATCCATCGCGGCGACCGATCGTCTCGGGACGCCGAAGGTCGCCGTGGTCAACCAGACGTTCGCGACCCGGTTCTTTCCCGGTCAGCGCGCCGTCGGCGCCCACTTCAAGGTCGATCGAGAAGAGGCCGACATCGAAATCGTCGGCATCGTCGCGGACGCGGTCTATCGTTCGTTGCGCGCCGACATGGCGCCGACGATCTTCTTCGCGCAGGCGCAGCAGGAACCCGGTCGCGATCTGATGCTGAGCGTGCGCGCCGCCGGCGGGGCGCCCGGCGCGCTGACGCGCAGCATCGCCGACGCCATCGGCCGCGTCAATCCGTTGATCGCCATGACGTTCCGGCCGTTGTCCGATCAGATCGGCGCGTCGCTGGTCCAGGAACGGCTGGTGGCGACGTTGTCAGGATTCTTCGGCGGGCTGGCGCTGATGCTCGCCGGACTCGGCCTCTATGGCGTGACGTCGCACGCGGTCAGCCGGCAGCGTGCCGAGATCGGAATTCGCATGGCGCTCGGCGCGCGTCCGGCAGGAATCGTCGCGATGGTGTTGCGCCGGACCAGCTGGCTCGTCGGGATCGGCGTCGCCGCCGGTGCGGCGCTGAGCTTCTGGGGCGCGACCTATGTGAAGACGCTGCTTTACGGCGTGCAGCCGCGCGATCTGGTGACGTTCGTCGGCGCCGGCGCCGTGCTGATCGCGGTCGGGCTGGTCGCGGCCTGGCTGCCGGCGCGCCGCGCCGCGAAGGTCGAGCCGACGACAGCGCTTCGAAGCAGCTAGACGCCGCGCGGCTTTACTTATTCTTTGGTTTTAGACGTGAAGCTAGTGAGGCCAGTGTAGTTAGTGTAGAAAGCTCTTCGAAAAACTAGTGGTTTTCTACACTTCCTACACTTCCTCCACTAACTTCATGTCGAGAATCTAGAAAAAACTAAAACTTGATCTGCTCCAGCAGCTTGCCGATCACGTCGTCCGCACCGACGCCGTCCGCCTGGGCCTGGAAGTTGAGCACGAGGCGGTGCCGCAGCACCGGGTAGGCAACGCGCTTGAGGTCGTCCATCGACGGCACGCTGCGGCCGTCGTAGAGCGCCGACGCTTTCGCGCCGAGCAGGAGCGCCTGACCGGCACGCGGCCCGGCTCCCCATTTCACCCAGTCGCGCACGACCTTCGGCGCGCCCGCGTCGGCCGGTCGGGTCGCGCGAATCAGCGCCAGCGCGGCGTCGACGATGTTGCTTGCAGCCGGGAGGTCGCGCACCAGCGCGCGCGCGTCTTCGAGGTCGCTGCCGCGCGCGACCGCGTCGATGGTCGGCGCCGCCCCCGCCGTGGTTTCGGCGAGAATCCGACGCTCGTCGGCGGCATCGGGGTATTCGATCACGACGTTGAACATGAAGCGATCGAGCTGCGCCTCGGGCAGCGGATGCGTGCCTTCCTGCTCGATCGGATTCTCCGTGGCGAGCACGAACAGCGGACGTTCGAGCGGATAGCGGACGCCGCCGACCGTGACCTGATATTCCTGCATCGCCTCGAGCAGCGCCGCCTGGGTCCGCGGCGGCGTGCGGTTGATCTCGTCGGCGAGGATGATGTTGGCGAAGATCGGCCCCGGGATGAAACGAATCTGCCGCTTGCCGGTGGTGACGTCTTCCTCGATGACTTCGGTCCCGAGGATGTCCGACGGCATCAGGTCCGGTGTGAACTGAATGCGGCTGAACTTGAGGGCAATCGACTCGGCGAGGGTCTTGATCAGCAGCGTCTTGGCCAGCCCGGGCACGCCGCGCAGCAGGCAGTGACCGCCGGCGAGCAGGCAGACGACGACCTCGCGTAGTACTTGTTGCTGGCCGATGATGACCCGGCCGATTTCCGAGTGCAGCCGCGAGACCAGCGCGGTCGCGGAGTCGAACGAGGTCGACGACGTCGAAGGCACGACGCGTCGAAGTGTAGCATTGCGTCGATGAAGCTGATCGTCTTCGATCTGGACGGGACGCTGATCGACTCGCGTCTCGACATCGCCAACTCGACCAACGAGGTGTTGATCAGCTTCGGCGCCGAACCGTTGCCGATTGACGAGGTGGCGGCGATGGTCGGCGACGGCGCGCAGATGCTGGTGCGCCGGGCGATGCGCGCGATCGGGCGTGAGTTCGTCCCTGAGGCGCTCGATCGCTTCCGCGCCATCTACGACCGGCGGCTGCTCGAGCACACCCGCGCCTACGACGGCATTGCCGGACTGCTCGAGTCGATTGTGCCGCTGGCGTCGCTGGCGGTGCTCAGCAACAAACCCGAGGCGCCGTCGCGGCGTCTGCTCGAGGCGCTCGACCTCGCGACGCATCTGCGCGCCGTGATCGGCGGCGACACGCCCGGCTTCGCCCGCAAACCCGATCCTGGCGGCCTGTTGCACTTGATGGCCGAGGTCGGGGCCACGCCACGGGCGACGATGATGGTGGGCGATTCGATGATTGACGTCGAGACGGCGCGCCGCGCCGGCGTCCGAACCTGCGTCGCCAGCTATGGATTCGGCCACCTGCGCGAAGGGTTGACGCTGCGCCCGGAAGAACCGGCGGTCGCGTCGGTTGCTGAACTTGGCGCGCTCCTGGCGACGTTTCTGCGCTAGCCTGACCTCGTCACCAAATCGTTTTCACGACACCCGCATCACGGATGGTCTGGTCGCGGGTGATCAATGGAAGCCCGAGATCGCGGGCCGCCGCGACGATTAGCGCGTCGACCGGATCCTTGGTGAATCGCAGCTCATCCGCCAGCAGCACCTGCGCCGCGGTCAGGTCCAGGGGCTGATAGGCGGGGTTCGAGAACAGGTCGTCGAAGAACTGACGCAGCGGCCGCCTGAAGTTGATTCGCACCGCGCGCGACAGCAGCGCGCACTCCCACATCACGACCACTGGAATATAAGTGATTGCCCGCTGCGCTTCGCTGGCGGCGAAATGCGCCCGCGCTTTCGATCCGAGCGCGGCGCTGCCGCCGGCGTGAAAGATCAGCGCGTGCGTATCGGCGACCGCGGCGTCAACCACGACGGCGCCCCGACCCGGCCCGGTCGCGCCCCGGTCGGCCCGTGAGTCGGCGCGCCAACGATCCGCCGACGAGCGCACGCACGAAACGATCGGCATCGGCCAGCTCGGGATCGTCCGCGGCGAGATCGATGGTGCCGGCGACGGATCGCACCGCAGCCGCCGGTGTCTCGCCGCCCAGCCGCGCCCGCGTCACCAGTGTGTCGAGCGTTTCGCTGAGGCTCCGCGCCTTCCGCGCCACGGTCCGGCCCCGCAGCCACGACAGGTTGTCGTCGCTCAGGGTGACGGACACCGGTGATTTAGCCATAAAGATACGATATCATATAAACATGAGATACACCGTGGCTGCCCTGGTTCTGCTCGTCCCCACCGTTGCCTTCGCCCAGTCGGCCGACGACGTCGCGTCGCGCGTCGGCGTCGTCGCCCGGACCATGTCGGTGGACGCGCCGGAGAAATGGAAGTTCGACAGCGTCTTCGGCACCGACGTCAAACGCGGCAATGCGGATACGACGGCGATGCGGTTCACCGCGGTGTACCTGCGCAATACCGGGACCTGGCGCTTTGGCACCTACGGCAGCGCCGCGATCGAGCACGACAACGGTGTCAAGACCAACGACCGTGCCGGCCTCAACTTCGCCGCCGCCAAGACCATGTCGACGACGCTGCGGCTGGTGATGCTCGAGGAAATCGTCCGCGCCCCGCTCGACGGCCTGGACCTGCGCAACCTGCTCGGCTCGGTCGTCGTGTGGACGCCGGGCAAGACCGCGCCACCGGCCCGGGCCAAGGACGCTCCCCCGGCTCCGGTCCGAAAACTCGAAACCAGTATCTACGCCGGCGCCGGATGGGCATCCGAGACCTACATCGACGCCACGCCGGGCAACGACTACGGCGCCGCGCTCGCCGGCGCCAGCGCGACGGTGACGCTGTCGCCGACGGCGACGCTGGCCCTGGTCCAGAGTTACACGCACGATCTGACCGAGTCGGAGAACTTCAAGCTCGGCACCATCGTGGCAATGAAAGCGGCGATCAACACCGTGTTCGGCGTCCAGCTCAGCTACGCGCTGGCCTACGATCATCACCCGCTCGCCGGCGTGAAGACGACCAACAACGCTTTCAGCGCCGGCTTTACCGTCGGCTGGAAGGCGAAGTAGGAACGCCTTCGAGCACCCGCAGGAGAACGGCCTCGATGACGTCGGCCATTCGTCGATAGCCGTCGACGTCGGGGTGCAGCCCGTCGGGGGATCCGGCCAGCCGATCGGGGTTGTCCGGCGCCGCGCAAGCCGTCCGGGTGTCGACGAAGTGCAGCCGCGGGTCGAGCGAGGTTTCGCGCCTGATCCACGCGTTGACGTCGTGCATGCGCGCGTTCTGGTCGATGGTCGCGGTGTTGTACGGCACGATCGATCCCGCGATCACCGGCAGGCCGGCGTCGAAGGCAAGTTCGTAGAGCTGGCGCAGGTGCTGGGTGACGTAGCCGGTGCTCTTGCCCTGATAGACGTCGTTCACACCGGCGATGATGATCACCGCCGCGGCGTCGACGCCGAGCACGTCGCGGGCGAACCGGGCCGCGATCTGATCGCTGCGCTCGCCATTGACGCCGCGGTTGAGCACCTGCCACGCCGGCTGCTTCTGCATCAGCCAATAGGCATACTGGCTTTCGACATTGCCTTCGCCGTCGGGCGGCGCCTCAATCGGCGACTTGAACAGCGGCGTGCCCGCGGTCGTCGAATCGCCGAGCGCGACGATGACCATTACTTCAAGACCGCTTTCATCACCCGCATGATGTTGCCGCCGGTGATCTTCTTCACCTCCGCGTCGGTGTAGCCGCGTTTCAGCAACTCGGCGACCAGCGCCGGATAGGTCGAGACATCCTCGAGGCCTTGCACCAGCTGCGTGATGCCGTCGAAGTCGCCGCCGAATCCGATGTGGTCGATCCCGGCAATCTTCCTGATGTAATCGATGTGATCCGCGACCTGGCTCAGCGTCGCCCGCGGCGTCGGGTGGGAGGCGCGCCAGGCATCCAGGCCCATCGTCACGGCCTCCGTGGTCGTCCCCGCGATCGTCTCGAGCCGCTGGCGCTCGGCGGTTTCGGCGCGATTCCACGCCGCAACTTCGGTCGAGATGAAGCCGGGCACGAACGTCACCATGACGACGCCGCCGTTGGTCTTGAGCTGGGCGAGGATGTCGTTCGGCACGTTGCGCGGCACGTCGCAGATGCCGCGCGCCGACGAGTGCGAGAAGATCACCGGCGCGGTCGTGATTCTGAGCGCATCGGCCATCGTCGCCGGCGACGTGTGGCTGAGGTCGACGAGCATGCCGAGCCGGTTCATCTCGCGCACCACCTGCTCGCCGAACGGAGACAGGCCGTCGAGCTTCGGCGTGTCGGTCGCCGAGTCCGCCCACGGGGCGTTGAGGCTGTGCGTCAGTGTCATGTAACGCGCGCCGAGGCGATACATGTCGCGCAGCACGCCGAGCGACGAGTTGATCGAATGGCCGCCCTCCATCCCGATCAGCGACGCGATCCTTCCTGATTGCTGAATCTTCTCGACGTCGGCGGCGCTCAGCGCCAGCGCGAACGTCTCCGGATACCTGGCCATCATCCGGTGGACGATGTCGATCTGCTCGAGCGTCGCGGTTACGGCCGCCGCCGTGTTGTCCGTAGGGACGTAGACCGACCAGAACTGCCCGCCGACGCCTCCGGCTCTGAGGCGGGCGATGTCGGTGTGGATCGACGGCTGCGGCTTGCGGATGTCCAGCGCGTCGACGTCGCCGGCGGCCTTCTCGCGCACCACCCACGGATAGTCGTTGTGACCGTCGATCACCGGCGTCTCCTTGAGGAGCCGCTTCGCGCGTTCGAGATTGGCGTCGTTCTGCGCGGAACTGGCGACGACGACGAGCGGCAGCAGCAGGGCGACGACCGAGACGACCACGGCAAGCTTCGACATGAACCGATTATAGTGAGCCACGCGGAGGCGCGAAAAAATGACACGGACGATTGGCCTTCTCATCCTGTGTGGCGCGGTTGCGCCTTTTGCGCAGACGCCGTCGCTGCAAACCCGCGTCGACGCGATCGCGAAGGAACTGCACCCGGGCGCGATCGAGGTCAGGCGCGATCTGCATCGCTATCCCGAACTCGGCTTCCGCGAGAAGCGCACCGCCGGCATCGTCGCCGACAAACTGCGAGCGCTGAAATTCGATGAGGTGCGGACCGGCGTCGGTGTGACCGGCGTCGTCGGCGTGCTCAAGGGCGCGAAGCCGGGGCCGGTGATCGCAGTGCGCGCCGACATGGACGCCCTGCCGGTGCAGGAGTTGATCGAGGTCCCGTACAAATCGACGGTGGCGAACGTCAAGCATGCCTGCGGCCATGACATGCATACCGCGGTGGCCCTCGGCGTCGCCGAGATCATGAGCCGGCTGCGCGCCGATCTGCCCGGCACCGTGGTGTTTCTCTTCCAGCCGGCCGAAGAAGGCGATCCGGATGGCGGTCCGACCGGCGCCCGCCGCGTGCTCGAGGACTGGCCGCTGACCAATCCGACGCCGGTCGCGATCTTCGGCCTCCACACGATGCCCGCGCTGCGCGTCGGCCAGGTCGGCTACGTCAGCGGCTCGCAGATGGCGAGTTCCGATCGTTTCGTCGCGACGATCATCGGCAAGTCCACGCACGGTGCGATGCCGCACACCGGGATCGATCCCGTACCCATCGCCGCGCAGGCGATCTCTGCGTTTCAGACGATTCCCAGCCGGCAGATCGACGCGCAGACGCCGACCGTCGTCACCGTGGGAACGATCTCCGGCGGCACACGGTTCAACATCGTCGCCGACAAGGTCACGATGACCGGCACGGTGCGCTCGCTGAGCCCGACCGGTCCGGACATGGTCAAGGAGCGGATGGAGACGATCCTCAAGGGCATCACGTCGAGCTTCGGCGCGACGTTCACGCTCGACTACATCAAGACGACGCCGGTCACGTACAACGAGCCGAAACTCGCGGCGAGCTCGGCGGCCGCGCTTGCCACCGCCGTCGGCAAGGACAACGTCATCATTCCCAACGCGCAGATGGTCGCCGAGGATTTCGCGTTCTACCAGCAGAAGATTCCCGGCTTCTATTTCTTCGTCGGCGTCGGCAATCCGGAAAAGGGCATCACCGCGATGTGGCACACCGAGTACTTCGACATCGACGAGGACGCGATTCTGGTGGGCATGCGCGCGATGAGCGCGGTGGTTTTGCGAGCTCTCGCGGGGCAGTCTTGAGTCTTCGGTCTTGGGTCTTGGGTCTCTGGTCTTGGGTCGGACCTGAGGCTTGACCCTAGACCCTAGACCCAAGTCTCAAGACCCAAGACCCAAGACCCAAGACCCAAGACCCACGACCCAAGACCCAAGACGGATCAACGTCTGAGCAACCCCGCGGCGTTGACCCGCGCCGCATGCCGCGCCGGCAGCGCACTGGCCAGGAATCCGACGACCGCCAGCGTCAGCGTGATCGTCGCCACCAGCGACGGCTGCAGCGCGACGATGCCGAAGAGCGCGCTCTCCATCAGGCGCGCCAGGCCGATCGCGATGGCCAGGCCGAGCGACAGACCGATCCCGGTGAGCCAGCCGGCCTGTTTCAACGTCAGCTTGAGAATCTGCGACGACGTCGCGCCGAGCGCCATGCGCACGCCCATCTCGTGGCGCCGCGCGACAACGAAGTGCGACATCACGCCGTAGATGCCGAATGCGGCAAGCACCAGCGCGACGATGCCGAACGCCGCCATCAACGAAGCGATGAAGCGCAGTCCGGTCGTCCGCTCGTGCAGCGCGTCTGTCATCGTCATCACCTGATACGGCGGCACCGAGCGGTCGACGCTGGCAATGGCGGCGCGCAACGGATCAGTGAGCGCGGCGGGATCACCCTTGGCGCGCGCGACCAGAGTCACCGTGGCGCTCGGTACCTGGGAAACCGGCGCGAAGACCGTCGGCGAGTGACGATTTGCGAACCAGTCGTCGATGACGTCCCCGGTGACGCCGACGATCGTCGCCCAGGTCTGGTCCGTGGTCCCGATGCGAATGCGACGGCCGAGCGGCGGGCCGTCCGACAAATATTGACGCGCGAACGATTCGCTCACCAACGCCACGCGCTGCGTGTCGGCGAGATCCGCGCTGGTGATCGCGCGCCCGGAGGTCACTGGAATGCGCAGGGTCTCGAGGTAGTGCGCCGAAATCGACCGGAAGCTGGCGATGATGGGCGCGTCCGGATTCTCGGCGACGCCGTCGATGGCGATGCGCCGGCTCGAATTCGACGACAACGCCGGGACGATCGTCGAGGTGCCGATCTGCTCCACGCCGGGCACGGCCGAGCCGGCTTCGAGCAGGCGCTCGACGTAGTTCGCCCGCGCCGCCGGCGTCTGATATTGAGCCTCCGGCAACTGCAGACGGAAACGAATCACGCCTTCGGGTTCGTATCCCTGCGGCCCGCTCGCAAAACGCTGCGCGCCGACCGCGGACAGCGCTGAGACCACGAGCAGCGGCAGCGCCAGCGCGATCTCGGCGATCACGAGACCGCGGCGCAGGCGGGAGCGCGCCCGGCCGGCGGACATCGAGCGGCTGCCGTCGGTAATCGCCGCGGTCAGCTGCGTGCGCGATGCTTGCACCGCCGGCAGCAGGCCGAAGACGATTGACGTCGCCACCGCCGCCGCGATCGTGAACAGCACGACGCGAGTGTCAATGCCGAGGTGCGTCCAGCCGGCGACGAACTTCACGAGCTGCGGCGGCATCGCCGACTTCAGCGATTGCACCGCCGCGAACGCCACCGCGAGGGCCAGGGGCACGGCGGCCAGCGCCATGACCAGGCTTTCGATCAGCAGCTGCCGGACGATCTGCGCGCGCCCGGCGCCAATCGCCAGCCGCACCGCCAGTTCGTGCTGACGCTCGGCCGCGCGCGCGATCAGGAGGCTGGCGACGTTGGTGCAGGCGATCAGCAGCACGAACACGGCCGCCGCCTGCCACAGCCACAGGATCTGCGGCATGCCGATGTCGATCATCGCCGCGCTGAACGGACGCGCGATGACCTGTCGGCCGCGGGTGCCCTCGGCGGAGATCGCACGCTGCCGTTCGTAGAGCGACGCCAGTTGCGACTGCGCCGCGTCGAGCGTTCCACCTGGCGGCAGCTCGGCGACCACGGTCAAGTAGTGATCGGTGCGATCGGCGGCGTCCTTCTGCGAAAGCGCGAGCGGGCCCCACAACTCGGTGCCGTCGGGGTACGTGAAGCCGGGCGAGGCGATGCCGACGATCTGATGCGGCACGCCATCGAGCAGCAACTGCGAGCCGACCACGTCGCGCCGTGCGCCGAAGCTGCGATGCCAGAGACCGTCGGAAATGACGATCTGCTTGTCGTTGCCGGCGACCATGTCGCTGTCCTGCAGAAGGCGGCCCGCCTGCGCGCTGCCGCCCAGCATCGAAAAGAACTGCGGCGTCACGCGTTGACCGCCGACCCGCTCGGGATGGTCCGCGCCGGCCATGTTGACGTCCCACCAGCCCATCGCCGCGATCCGCGGGAAGCCGGTGGCGTCGCGCTGGAAGTCCAGGAACGCCGCGTTTGAGACGGTTTCCTTCGGATACGGATCGGCCTGCGAGTTCTCGGAGATCACGACCAGCCGATCGACGTCGGGGATCGGGAACGGTCGGAGCATCAGCGCGTCGACCATGTTGAAGGTCGCGGCGTTGGCGCCGAGGCCGAGCGCGAGGGTGGCAAGAACGATCAGCGCGACGAGCGGGCGCTGTCTGAGCGAGCGCACGGCGATGCGAGCGTCGTGAAACCACGTCGTCATGAATCCGTCTCCTGGTGATCGCAGAAAGGCGCTGATGCCGGCGCCAAAGGTTCCGGCCGCGATCGCGATCGCCTGGCGCCAGTACCACGCGCGGGCGCGGAATCGGCCGCTCGTGGCCGAGAGCGACGCGAACTCCTCGCCGAGATCGCCGAGCGTGACGTCGCGCCAGCGTTCGTCGCGCACGGCAGAGTGGGCGAGCCAACGGGCGAGCCGCGGCGGTTGCGGGCCTCGGCCAATCACCGGCGCGGCTCCAGCACCGTCTCCAGCCCGGCGGCCATCGTCGTCATCGCCGCCCGGGCGGCGCGGATGGCATCGACGCCGACCTCCGTCACGGCGAAGTAACGACGGGCGCGGCCGCCGCGCACTGCAGTCGGGTCCCCGAGCCACGAGCGCACGAGGCCTTTGGCTTCGAGGCGATCAAGCGAGGTGTAGAGCGCGCCCCGGGCGATCTCGCGGCCGGATTTTTCGGCCAGCATCCGGCGAATCGGGACGGTGTAGGCGTCGTCTCCGCACCGCAGAATGGCGAGCAGCACGAGGTGTTCGAGCTCGCCTAAATAAGGAGCGTCAGGCATAAGACTGCATTGTAGGCTTAATACGACTGCGACGCCGAAAGGTTTGAAAAGGAGGTCGGGTGGCCTTTATGCAGTCGACGCATAAAGGCCACCCGACCTCTAACCCCGACTTGACTGGTCGGGTTTCACGCCATATGCTCCTTACTGGTCTAACGAGATCAGTCTCAGGAATAAAGTGTCTGTCCCCCCTGATAACGCCGCCGCCTCCGCCGCCCGATCTCTGCCCGCGCCGATACGGCTGTCGGAAGTTGCGTCCGGCTGCACTGCGCGGCTGCATGCGGCGCTGCTCCGGCCGGAAGATTGCGCGCTGCTCAAGGCGCTTGGCCTGACGGATCGATCGGTGATGCGCGTGTGCCAGGTGGGCGAGCCCTGCATCGTGCAGGTGAAGACGACACGTATCGGGCTCTCACGCGTGGTTGCCGACGGCATCCTCGTCGTTCCTGAGCCGGTTAGCTGATGCCCTCTGCCGTCGTGCTTCGCGACCCGGCGCCTGCGGCACCGGGGCCGGTGCGCGTTCGGTCGAATCCGGCGCGGGTCGCGCTGATCGGCAATCCGAACACTGGCAAGACCACGCTGTTCAATCGCCTCTGCGGCACTCGCGCCAAGACGTCCAACTTTCCCGGCACCACGACCAGCGCGCGCGTCGGCCGGGCGATGGTCGGCCGCGACACGCTGGTCGACATCGTCGATCTGCCGGGGCTCTATCAGCTGGCCCTCGATCTTCCCGAAGCCAAAATCGCGCGCGGCGTCCTCGCCGGCGAGGGACTGTTCGCCAGGCCCGACGCCGTGCTCGTCGTCGTCGACGCCTGCAATCTCACCCGCAATCTCGTCCTCGTCGGCGAATTGCTGGCGTTTGGCGTGCCGGTGGTCGTCGCGCTGAACATGGTCGATCTGGCGCAGCAGCGCGGCCTGACGCTCGATGCCGACCGCATGCGCGCGCATCTGGGATGTCCGGTCGTGCCGATCGTCGCACGCAGGGCCCAGGGCATCGACGCCGTCCGCGACGCGCTCGGCGACGCCCTCGCGCCCGGAGCCGGCGCACCGGGGCATGCCGTCGCACCAGCTCATGCCGTCGCACCGGCTCATGGCGGCGCACTGGCGCACGGCGGTGATCTCGAAGCCTGGGCCGAGCACATCGTCGAGGACAGCGTCGGCGGGCACAGCGCAGTCGGCTCGGCCGCAGATACGCTCACGGAGCGTCTGGACAAAGCGTTCACGCATCCGATCCTCGGGCTGTTCGTTTTCGTCGGCGTGATGGTCGGGATGTTCTACGCGTTGTTTCAGCTCGCGCAGATCCCGATGGATCTCATCGAAGCGACGTTTGCGTACTTCGGCGACCTGGTCGGACGGCTGCTGCCGCCGGGCATCCTGCACGATCTCGTCTCGAAAGGGATCATCGGCGGCATCGCCGGAACGGTCGTGTTCCTGCCGCAGATCTGCCTGCTGTTCTTCCTCATCAGCCTGCTCGAGGACACCGGCTATCTCGCCCGCGCCGCGTTCGTCATGGACCGCGTGCTCTGCCGGTTTGGCCTGCCCGGCCACGCGTTCGTGCCGCTGCTGACGTCGCACGCATGCGCGCTGCCGGGGATCATGTCGACGCGGCTGATTCCCGATCGCCGCGATCGCTTCGCGACGATCCTGATCGCGCCGTTCATGAGCTGCTCGGCGCGCCTGCCGGTCTACGTGCTCCTGACGTGGGTGCTGTTCGCGGATCGCCCGCTCCTCGCCGGCCTCGCGTTTTCCGCGTGCTATCTGCTCGGCGGCGCCGCCGCGCTTCTGACCGCGCTGGTGGCTCGCCGGACGATTCTCCGCGGCGACGCGCGGCCGATGATGCTCGAGCTGCCGTCGTACAAACGGCCGTCGTTCTCGAACGCGATCGTGATGGCCGCCGATCAGGGCCTTTCATTCCTCAAGACTGCCGGCACCGTGATCATGTCGATTTGCGTCGTCATGTGGTGGCTGAATACGTTTCCGCGCACGGCGACGCCTGCTGAGGCGACCGCGCTGCGCTCGCAAGCCGTTTCGATCGCGTCAACCGATGCGAACCGCGCCGCCGCGCTCGAAGCCGACGCGGTCGCGATCGAGAATCGCGCCTCGCAGGCCGGCAGCTTTGCGGGGCGCCTCGGTCGGACGGTTCAGCCCCTGTTCGCGCCGCTCGGCTTCGACTGGCAACTCACTGTCGGCGTGATGACGAGTTTTCTCGCTCGCGAAGTCTTCGTCTCGACGATGTCGGTGCTG
>DASUGM010000083.1:0-11057 GCA_036274055.1 Vicinamibacterales bacterium
GCGGTTTGTCGCATCAGCGGGAAATAGGAGCCGGTCACCGATTTGGCGCTGGCGCGCTCGGCGACGTTGTCTACGCTCAGCGTGACGCCGCTCGACTGATACGCCGCGACTTCGCTGAGCGCGGGGTGCTCCGCTTCGAGCGCGCGATAGTCGACGACCGAGAACCTGAAGCGGAACGGCGGGTTATCGGTGTAGACCCAGTAAATATTGTCCGCGTCGGCGTAGGGCAGCGGACTGATCAGCACGGCGCGGACCACCGCGACCATGGCCGTCGTGGCGCCGAGGCCGACGCCGACCGTCAGCAGGATGGTGAGCGTCAGCCCGGGTGTTCGCAGGAGACTGCGGGCGCTGTAGGTAAGGTCTTTCCAGATATGTGTCATGACCGACACCCTCGATCGGATGCCAACCCGCGCGCGCTCGGCGAGCAGGTGGATGGGATAGAAGAAATGCTGGCGGCGCAGCCAGCGCGCGGCGGCGCGGTCGCCGTCCAGATGGCGGCGAACTTCATACAGCTCTGCGAGATCCGCGTCGATCGCGCGCCGGTCGGGTTCGTCGACGAGCAGGCGCAGGAGCCATTTCATCGTCCGGCTCAGCCCTTGTGGGTCCGGAGCAGCCGTCCCAGGCCCTTCCAGAGACGCGCGTGCTCGGAGTGGGTGCTACGCAGCGTCGCGACGCCAGCTTTCGTGAGTTTGAAATAGCGTCGTGTCCGTCCCGACGCCGACTCGTCGAGACGCGACGTCGCTAACCCCTTTTTCTCCAAGCGACTGAGCGCGATGAAGACCGCCGCCTGCGCGACCGGCCGGCCGCTGCGTTTCTCGAGCGCGAGCACGAGCGGCACGCTGTAGGCCTCACCGCCTTCAGTCAGCATGGCGAGCAGGATTTCGAGTTCGAAGTGTTGAAGCGCTCTCATTTTTCAGGCTCAGGGCTCACGGCTCAGGGCTCGGTGTCCAGGGCGTCGGCCTGACGCACGTCGCACGGCGCATTCGGCGCACGGCGCACGGCGCACGGCGGCGTCCCCACTAACATCGTTAGTCTAGATCCGCCGCCGCCCGGTTAGCTGTCACAGAAATTTCTCTATCGCGGCCTCGAAATCGCGCCGACACACCGTCATAATCGGCCAAGTTCGGCAAGGGGCAGGTACGGACCGCATGACAATCCGGGGACGGGCAGGGATGGCCGCGGTGATCGTGTGCGCGCTGGCGACAGCTGAGCTGCGCGCGCAATCGTTCGCCGCGTTTGCTTCGAAGACTACGCCGGCGACGCTGGTCGTGCCGGCTTTCACCGACAAGGACGTCGGCGGACTGCTGACCACACTCGATCGACTGCTGTCCGACGCTGTCAACAGCAAGTCGCGCGAGTCGGATACGCGCGATGCGCTCTGGCAATTCGCGCGCCGCCTGCAGAGCGGCAAGTTGTCGGCGGAACAGGAAGCGCTCGTGATCGAGCACCTGAATCGCACGGCCAGCGCCCACGAGGAAACCGCCGCAGCCATCGCATCGACGCGGCGGATGATCGAACAGCTGATGGTCGGCAAGACCGCGCCGGATATCCTCGGGACGGATCTCGAAGGACGGCCGTTGAAGCTCAGCGATTACCGGAGCAAGGTGGTGGTGCTGGTGTTTTCAGCGGAGTGGTGCGCGATCTGCAAAGCGCAGGCGCCGTACGAGCGCTTCCTGCTCGAACGCTACGCGCGCTGGCCGTTCGCGCTGCTCGGCGTGCAGACCGGCTCGGATCGTGAAGCGGCGCGGCGACTGCAAATCACCGAGCCGCTCGCGCATCGCGCGTGGTGGGACGAGCCGCGCGATGGGTTGCCGGGCGGCACCATCGCCGGCGCCTGGAACGTGCTCGGCTATCCGGCCAGCTACGTCATCGACGGCGACGGCGTCATCCGGTTCGTCGATCTTCGCGACGAGGACCTGCTCAGGGGCGTCCGCCAGCTCGTCGAAGCGCAGGTCGATCTCGAACAGAAAAAAGCGCGACGCGCGCCATAGGCCGGGCGCGCGCCGCGCGTCTCGCTGTCGTCGAGCTTGCCTGCGACTACCGGGCGGGCGCCGAACAGGTGTTCGACACCAGCGTCACGGTCTTGAGGTTCAGCTTCGGCAGATCCTTCTCTTCGATCTTCGCCGAGCCGGTCACCGGCGCGGGCTTCGGATCCGCCTTGCCGGTGATCTCGACCTGGTGGTTGAGGTGGTCGCGCAAATTCACGTCCGCCACCGTACCGACCACCATGTAGCTGACGCCTTTCTCGGTCGTGCTCTTGGCATCCATCTTCGCGTTCTCGATGATGAACACCGTCGGCCCCGAACCCTGCACCAGGCAGCCCGTCACCTTTAGTTCAGGCGTGGTGGGCGGAGTCTGCTGGGCCGCCGGCGCGGCTGCCGCGGGCGGTGTTGGCGGCGGCGGGGGATTCTGCTGCGCTGAGAGGATCGCAGCTCCGGTGGCGATGGCAAACGTAAAGGCCAGCGCGCTGACTACATTCTTCATGACACTCTCCTTCTGCTGGGAAGCAGCTCGGCAGATATGTCATCAAGTCGTGTACCACCTAGAAATCAGCCCATTTTCCGGTCCCGGACGGTTCAACGCGAGGCCGACCCGGGCCGGTAGGTAACGACTGCCTGGTCGATGGAACAAATGACACCCCTTTGGGAGTCCAATGGGGTTGCGCGCATCAGCCGTACCAACTAGACGTGTATCAAGTCGTTGCTGGCGCGTGGAGACCGCCCATGGGTACGTTCCTGCAGGACCTGCGTTTCGCGTTCCGTAACCTCCGCCGCACGCCCGCGTTTCCGATCGCGGCGATCGCGACGCTGGCCCTCGGGGTCGGCGCGACCACGGCCATCTTCAGCACCGTCAACGCCGCGCTGCTGCGGCCGCTGCCGTATCCCAATGCGAACGATCTCTACTCGATGCGCACCACGCTCACCGACGGCCGGCTGACGACCGGCTTCCTCGCGCCGAATGAGGTCCTCCGGCTCAACGGCAACGCGCCGTCGCTGATCAAGGCCGTCGGCCTGCAACCGTTCGACCTGACGTTGATGAAAGACGACGCGACCCCGATCAAGACGCGCGTCTTTGGCGTCAGCGAAGGATTCTTCGAGATGTTCGGGCTGCCGATGACGCTCGGCGGCTTCATGCCGCAGCACTTCATCCCGCAGAACGGCCCGCCGCCGGGCGTCGTCATCTCGACCCGAATCTGGCAGAACATGTTCAACAGCGATCCGCAGATGGTCGGCAAGCCGATCCGCTTCGCGGAATTGAGCACCATCTGCCTCGGCATCGCGAATCCGGCGTTCGACACTCCGCACGACGCCGATTTCTGGGCGCCGATCGCGCTGCCGCCCGACGCCGTCGGCCACAACCTCGAGGGCTTCATGCGTCTGAAGCCGGGCGTGGACCTCGAGCGCGCCAAGAGCGAGATGAACAGCGTGATGCTCGGGATCGCCAAAGACTTTCCCGCCAGCGCCAAAAACCGCGTCTACGTCGTCAAGCCGGTGGTCGAGCAGATCGTCGGCGATCTCAGGCCGATCCTGATCATCGTGCTGCTGTCGACCGGATTGCTGCTGGCGCTGGCGTGCGTCAATGTGACGAATCTGCTCCTGGCGCGCGGCGCCGCGCGCGCCCGCGAGATGGCCGTGCGCGTCGCGCTGGGCGCCGGACGCGGGCGGATCGTTCGTCAACTGCTGACTGAATCGATCCTGCTGGCGACCGCGGGCACCGTGCTCGGTCTCGGCATCGCGTACGCGGGGATCCGCTTCCTGCTGCGGATGAGCGCCGGGACGCTGCCGCGCCTCGAGACCGTGCCGTTCGACAGCACCGTGTTGCTGTTTGCGCTGGGCGCGATGCTCGTGACCGGCCTGGTCGTCGGATTTGCGCCGGCGCTGCGTCTGGCGGGCACCGACGTCAAGACACTGATGAACGAGAGCGGCCGCTCGGCGTCGGGCGGCAAGAGCACGGCGCGCTGGCTCAACGCGATGACGATCGCGGAGGTCGCGCTCGCGATCACGCTCGTCGCCGGCGCCGGCTGGCTGATTCGCGGCTTCGACACCCTGCGCAAGACCAATCCGGGCTTCGTCGCCGAGAAGCGCTTGATCGTCGACGCCAATCTGGTCGGGCCGAAGTTTCCAAACCCGCCGGCCGTGATCGCCGCGTATCAGGATCTGATGGATCGCATCCGCGCGATTGGCGGCGTCGAGGCGGTCGGCCTGACGTCGAGTTTCCCACTGCGCGGCACGCAGGAGAACTCGCTGTTCGTCGTGCCGAACGGCGAGGCGTTCAACGAGGCCAATCCGAAAGGATCGCGGCAGCGGGTCGTCAGCAAGGGCCTGTTCGAGGCAATGGGCGTGAAGCTCGTGGCCGGTCGCGACTTCGACAGCAGCGACCAGCCGCCTCCACCACCGCAGCCGGGTCAACCGGGTCAGCCGGGTCAACCGGGTCAACCGAATCAGGGGCCGCCGCCGAATCCGCAGACCCAGTCCGCGATCGTCAACACCGCGTTCGTGCAGCGCCATCTCGAAGGACGCGATCCGCTGACGGTGACATTCCAGAGCGGCTATCCGACCATCAACCGCAACCTGACGATAAAGATCGTCGGCGTGGTCGACGACATCCGCCAGAAGTCGATCGGCGAAGCGGCCGAGCCGGCGTACTACACGCCGATCACGCAGGCCGCGCAGCGACGGCAGACCATTGTCGTCTCGATGAAGGGCGAGGACAGCAGCGCGATTCGTGGCGCCATCCGCGAGGAGATCCGCAAGACCGATCCGACGATGGCCGTCGAGTTCGAGTCGGTGCCCGAACTCGTCGCCGGCACGCTCAAACGGCAGGAACTCGGCATGACGTTGATGCTGCTGTTCGGCGTCGCCGCGGTGCTGCTGGCGGCGGTCGGCATCTACGGCGTGATTGCCTACGCATCGGCGCAGCGCCGCAATGAAGTCGCGACCCGGCTGGCGCTCGGCGCGACACCCGGCACCGTGTTCTGGCTGGTGCTGAAGCAGGGGAGGACGCTCGCGATCATCGGCACCGCGATCGGCCTCGCGCTCGCCTACGGCGCCGGCAAGATCGTCTCGAGCCAGCTCTACGCGGTCAACGCCTCGGATCCGACCATTCTCGGCGGCGCCACCGCGTTGGTGGCGGTGATCGCGTTGATTGCGACCACCGTGCCGGCGTGGCGGGCGTCTCGGATTGATCCGTCGAAGGTGCTCAGGCCGGAATAGGAATGGGGTCAAACACGGGTCAGACCCCTTTGAGCGATCAAAGGGGTCTGACCCGTGTTTGACCCCATCGACGACTACGCCGCCACGTTTCCCACACGTTGCCGACCAGGACGCCGGACAGCAGATAGTGCGCGGCGCCAAGACGCTCGAAGATCAGATAGCCGGCGGCGGCGACGATCGCCGCGCAGATGACCTGGTCGCGATAGCGATTCGGCGACGTCGGCGGATCGGTGAGAAAAAAGAACGCGAAGAACAGCGCCGCGTGCAGATCCGGCGCCCGGAATACTTCGGCGACCTGCGCCCCGTCGCCGGCGAACGCCGTCGCCGTGAACAGCAGGAAGTAGACGCCGACGAACGTCAGCAGCATCGGCATCTTGTTGACGCGGTCGGTGATGAACAGACCGGAGCCGATCAGCAGGACGAGCGCGGCGGGGGTGAGCTCGCCGAGCGCGCCCCACCAGTTCTCGCCCGGCGCGAAGAGGTAGAACACCGCGACCAGGGCCAGCGCCGCGGGATTGAAGACGTTGGCCGACCGCGTCCGCGCGACATACTTGCTCAGCACCGCGATCGCCGCCGCGCACGCGGCGACATACGCGGGCTCGCGCGGGCTCAGCACCATCGCGATCAGCAGTCCGCTGAGGATCGCGCCGCTGGGAAAGGTCCAGCGGCCCGATCGCAGCCGCAGGATCGGTACGTCGATCACGACTGCCGTGACCACGGCGGCCAGCAGCCCGGGCGCGACCAGCCGCAGCCCTTCGTGCGGCGCGGCGACGCCCGCGAGCAGCGCGAGGACGATCGTCAGCAGCCCCTTCGGCGTCCGGAAGAACTGGCGCGCCGCCGCCCACGGCCGGCGCCGCGCTCGCGCGCGTCCCTCAGACACGCCCGAAGCCTCGCGTCGCATGTCGATCGAGCGCCGGAGTGAGCAGCAACCCTTCAACGCCCTGACGTTCGAGCAGGCGGAGGCCGTCTTTCGGGCCGAGCACGAACGCGGCGGTGGCCAACGCGTCGGCGACCATCGCCGTCGGCGCAATTACCGTGGCGCTGGCCAGCGTCGCCGCCGGCTCGCGAGTGACCGGATCGATTAGATGATGTCCGTTCGCGGTGGCCCGCTCGTAGTCGCCCGACGTGCACACGGCGCAATCCATCGCCGTCACCGTCTCGATCCACTCGCCGTCGCGGCGCGGGTGGCGGATGCCGATCGACCACGTCTTGCCCCGGGCATTGCAGCCGCCGGCGTAGAGATCGCCGCCGGCGTCGATCATGAAGTCCCGCAGCGGCGCCAGTTCGCGCGCCGCCATGTCAATCGCCAGGCCCTTGGCGACTGCGCCCAGGTCGAGCACGAGCGGCGCGTGCAGGGTGATCGTACGCGCCTCGCCGTCGATCTCGACGTCGCGATAGCTGACCGCCGGCACATCGGCGACGCCGCTGCGCGCCCGCTCGCCGCTCCGATACTCCCGATCGAAGCCGAGCACTTCCATCGCCACGCCGATCGTCGGGTCGAACGCGCCGCCGCTCTCGTGCGCGACCGCCACTGCGAACCGCACCGCTTCGAAGAGGATCGGCCCGACCGAGACGGCAGTGCCGGGCGCGGCGCTGAGCTGTCGCAATTCGCTCGCCGGATCGAACCGGCTGCAGGCGCGCTCGACGGTCTCGAACCACCCGAGTGCTCGCGTCATCCGCGCGTCGCAATCGGCATCGTCGTCAATCGCGGCGACGACGTCGACGGTGACGATCGTCCCCATCTGAACGACGGAGCGGCGCGGCACCGGCTACTTCGCTTTGCCGAGCGCCTCGACGACGGCGTAGTAGAAGGCGTTGGTGCTCTGGGTTGCGCCCGACACGTAGTCGACTTCTGGGCTTTGCCGCTCGGCGACTTGCGGCGGCAGCCTGCTGATCACCGAGCAGGAATAGCGGGTGAGGCACTGCGCGATCGTCGCGGACGCGATCCGGCCGTTTTCGACGACGACCGCGGCCTGAATGTCGCCGTGCCGTGACGTCCCCCAGCCGTAGTACGTGCCGTCCTTGTATTTCGGCGCGGCGGTCGCGGGCGGAATTTCGACGGACCTAGTTGTCGTCGTTGCCGCCGGCAGCGTTGTCGTCGCGTTCGTCGCCGGTGCCATCGCGGCGACGGGCGCAGGGCCATTGGACCGGGGGGTGGGGGGTCCAATGGCCCCAGGGCCGGCCGGCGAGGCACCGTTCGAGGCGCTCGTTCCGGTAACCGGCGTCGTCTGCTGCCGGCGCCCGGCACGCGTTTGCCGTGGTGCCGTCCGTGGCGCCGGACGAGCCGCGGGCGGTTTGGGCGGAGTTGCCGGGACCGGAACCGGGGCCGAGTCCGACGCCGACGGCGCCGATGGCCGGCGGACCGCCGCGCTGTCGAATCGTTCAGCCGCGGCGCGGGTGCGCAGGTATCCGGCCGCGTAAATCGTCAGGACGGCCGCGGATCCGAGCGCGACAAGATCGTTGCGGAGTCGCGGCGACTGGCCGTGTCGTTCCTTGCCGGTGCGACGCGAGAAGAAGGGGAGCCTCACGGTGGCGCATCGTGATTATACCGAGAGGCCGATCCGCGAAAGATTCCAGCCGCTCCGCGGATTCGTCCTCGCCGGTCGGCCTGCCGGGCACAGGCACCGCGCGCTCCCGGCTCCTGGCGGGAAGCTCCGATTCGGCACGGCCGTTGCTCTCACCACGAGCGAAGCAGCTGGATCGGTGAGGGCACAAATGACCAGGAAAGTCTTGCTCGCCAGCGGGATCGCGGCGCCGCTCCTCTACGCGGTCGCCGACCTCGTCGCCGGCATGCAGTCGAGCGGGTATAGCTTCCGGGACCAGACGATCAGTGAATTGGGCGCGATCGGCGCGCCTTCCCGATTGATCTTCAGCGTGCTGCTCACTGCTGTCTACGCGCTGATGACCGCATTCGGCGTGGGCGTGTGGAAGGCCGCCGGCACCAATAGCCGTTTGGAGGCCGTCGGAGCACTCCTTGTTGGACTCGGTCTGCTGGCGCTGACGGCGGGTCCGTTTGCGGCGATGCGGCCGCGCGGCGCTCCGCAGGGGTTCGCGGGAATGCTGCACCTGCTCGAGGGCATGGTGGCCATGCTCCTCGTCTTTTCGGCGATGGCCATCGCCGCCACCGCGTTTGGCTGGCGCTTTGGCGTCTACACGGTGACGACGATCGCGCTCGCGCTGGTGCTCGACGGCTGGGCCGCATCGGAGGCGCCGGCCATCGCGCGCGGTCTGGCGACGCCCTGGGTCGGGGTCAAAGAGCGCGTCTTCTGGTACGGGTATCAGTCCTGGTTCATCGTGCTGGCGCTCGTGCTCTTACGCCGTGCGCCGAAACTTACGTCCCGTGGCGGCGTCGCGATGCGGTAGCCGCAACACCTACTGGCCGCGCCAGCACTGCGACAGCGGCACGCGTGCCAGGCCGAGCGACTGAATCGCGTTGACCGTCAACGCGAGGAGCAGGGTGCCGGCCCCGGCGACGACGACTGTCGATAGATCCGTGGCCGCCGGCTGAAACAGCAGAACGCTCAGGCTCCGCCCGGCCGCGAGAAATCCAGCAGCGCCGATGCCGACGCCGATCAGCACCGGCCACGATGACTCGCGCAGCACGGTGGCAACGACGCGCCACCGCGGCGCGCCGAGCGCCAGCCGCAGGCTCGCTTCGAGCGATCGGGCGCTGACCGCCGCCGCGGCGACGGCGTAGACGCCGACGACCGCGAGCGCGAGTCCGGCGATGCCGAACAGCGTCACCAGCCACGTGCGGAAGCGTTCCGGGCTCGCGCCCTCGGCGAAGATCTCTTCCATGGTCGCGACCCGGTCGATCGGCTGATTCCGATCGACATCCCAGATCGCCCGCCGGACGGTGTCGGCCAGACCCGCGGGCGCCATCGCGGTACGGACGACCAGGCTGACGCGGGCCGTCGGCGTGTTGAACTGCAGGTACGGCACATATAAGAAAGGACCGGGCTCGGTGGCGAGGCCGTAGTCGCGGACGTCGCCGGCGACGCCGACGATCGTCATCCATTGAACCGTTGCGCCCGAGCGACGGATGCGATGGCCAATCGCATTGCCGTCCGGAAAGTACTTCCGCGCCAGCGCCCGGCTCACCATGCAGACGGCGGGCGCTTGCATCTGATCGCGCGTGTCGATCGCCCGGCCCTCGACGACCGGCACCGACAGCGCGTCGAAGTACCCCGGCGTGATGTGCCGGATGTGCAGCCGTTCGGGTTGGTCCGCCGTCACGCCTTCGATGAACGCCATCGTCGACATGCTCTGGTTCGGCAGGAACGTGGACTGCGTCGTGCCTGCGGCGATGACACCGGGCACCTGCCCGACGCGCTCGAGCATCCGCTGGACGAAGCTCGCGCGCGCCGGCGCGTCGGGATAGAGCGTCACCGGCAGCAGCATCTGCATCGTGAGAACGTTCGCGGACGTGAACCCTGCCGGAGCGCGCAGCAACTGCCGCAGGCTGGCGACGAACGTTCCGGAGGCGGAGAGCAGCATGACCGCGAGCGCGATTTGCACGGCGACGAGCGCCGCGCGCACCCGCCGCTCGCCCCGGCCGCCGCTGACCCGCACGCCCGAGAGCTGCAGGCCCCCCCGGCGCGCGGATTGCCGGAGCCGCATCGCCGGCACAACCGTGCAGATTGCCGCGGTCGTGCCGATCACGGCGAAGGCCAGCACCACCACCCGCCAGTCGAGGCCGAGCGTGACGACGCCGAGACCGGCGCCGTTGTAGAGGTCGGTCAGCAACGGCAGTGCGAAGCCGATCGCGATGACGCCGATCAGGCCGCCGAAGAGGGCCAGCATCGCGGTTTCAATCAGGAGCAATCGCGTCATCTGCCAGCCGCTCGCGCCGAGCAGCGCGCGCACCGCCAGCTCGCGCTGCCGCCGCGCGAGGTGTCCCAGCGTGAGATTCGCGACGTTGGCGCACGCCAGCGCGAGCAGGCCGATGACGGCGACCGCCAGCATCCAGAGCGCCGGCGCGCGCTGGCCGAAGAGACGCTCGCGCAGCAGCGTCACGCGCGGCTGCGCGCGGCTGTGACTGACCGGAAACTCGCGGGCGAGGTCGGCGTTGATCGCGGCCAGCGCCGTCTGCGCCTGCATCGGCGCGATGCCGTCGCGCAGTCTGCCGATCGCGAACATGAAGCGATTGTTCTGACGCGCCGGGTCGATGACCGGACGAAGTGGCGTCCACGCGTCGGACCGATCGAAGAGCAGACGGAAATCAGCGGGCATGACGCCGATGACCGTGAAGGACGCGCCGCCAAGGACGATGGCGCGGCCGAGGACGGCGGGATCGGCGTTGAACCGCTGGCGCCAGAGGCCGTGGGACAGGACGACAAGCGCGGCGCCGCTCTGTTCCTCTTCGGCGCTGAACAGACGTCCCAACGCCGGTGACACTCCAAGCGACGGAAACAGCCCGCTGGTCATCGCGCCCGTGGTCAGAACGATCGGCTCACCCTGACCGGTCAGCGCAAGCACGCGTGACTCGACGCCGTCGATCGACGCGAAGACGTCGGTGGCGGCGCGCCATCGCAGCAGCTCGATCTGCGACGCCGGAAACGGCTGCTCGGGGCCGTTCGGATCGACCTGCGCGGACACGAGCCCGACCAGGCGGTCGGGCTGAGCGAATGGCAGCGGACGCAGCAGCGTGGCGTCAATGACGCTGAACACGGCCGTGGTCGCGCCGATGCCGAGCGCCAGCGTCACCGTCGCCGCGAGCGCGTAGAGCTTGCTCGACGCCAGCATGCGCAGCGCAAATCGAATTTCGTTGAGAGGCACGGCGCGCTTCATCGTCGTGCTCCGTTCTTGAAGTGCCGGTACAGCGACTCGAAAACGATCGCGCCC
>DASUGM010000084.1:0-22138 GCA_036274055.1 Vicinamibacterales bacterium
CCGGCGTTGGGGAATCCAACCAACCCGACGTCGGCCAGCAACTTCAGCCGCAGCCGCACCTTGCGGGTTTCACCTGGGCGGCCGGGTTCGGTCCGTCTCGGAGCGCGGTTGGTTGCGGTGGCAAACGCCGCGTTGCCGCGGCCGCCGTGGCCGCCGCGCGCGACCAGGATCTTTTCGCCGGGCGTTGTCAGATCGCCGAGCGGGATCAGGTCGCCATCGGTGCCGATCTCGTACGCGACCGTGCCTGGCGGCACCTCGAGGACGAGATCCGAACCGTCGTAGCCTTTGCAGTTGGAGCCCTGGCCGTGCTGGCCGCGCTCGGCTTTGAACTCGGGGTGAAACCGGTAGGTAACGAGCGTGTTGTGGTGCGGGCTGGCGACCAGGAACACCGAGCCGCCCTTACCGCCGTCGCCGCCGCTCGGGCCGCCGCGGGGCACGAACTTCTCGCGGCGGAACGCCATGCAGCCGTTGCCGCCGTCGCCCGCGAAGATCTGGATGTCGACTTCGTCGACGAACATCCCGGGCTAGTTCTTCAAATCGGCAGGGACGATGCTGATCTTGCGGCCTTTGGCGCCGTGGTCGGTGAACTTCACGATCCCGGTGATCTTCGCGAAGAGCGTATCGTCCTTGCCGCGACCGACGTTCAGGCCGGCCTGGAACTTCCGTCCGCGCTGACGGACGAGAATCGACCCGCCGGGCACGAGGTTGCCATCGTGGCGCTTGACGCCGAGGCGCTGCGAATTACTGTCGCGCCCGTTTCGTGAACTGCCTTGTCCTTTTTTTGTAGCCATGATCGCGCCTAGACGTTGATGCTCTTCACGCGGACTCGAGTCTGAAGCGTCCGGTGGCCCTGGGTCTTCTTGTAGCCCTTGCGGCGCTTCATCTTGAAGACCACGATCTTCTTGCCCTTGGTCTGCGCCTCGACAACCCCGACAACCGATGCCCCTTTGACGTAGGGGGTGCCAGTCACCACGTCGCCGCCGTCATTGACGACGAGCAGGACCTTTTCAAGCTTGATCTCGGCGCCGGGCTCGGCGTCCATCCGATCGATGATCACGAGGTCGCCGGTCGCGACCTTTTCTTGCCGGCCGCCGGCTTCAACAATAGCGAACATTGGGAAATGCTCCGAATACCCGCGGATACACCTTCATCCAGGCCTTGCGGGCCGTACGGGAACTTACAAGGGTAACACTTGGAGGGCTCGGGGCTCAAGGCTCACGGCTCTCGGCTCTCGGCACCAGGATTGGACCCCGAGCCCTGAGCCGTGAGCCCTGAGCCTACTTCAGGAGGAACCGCGTGCCCCTGATCTTCTGCGTGCTGAGCGTGTTCAGGAAGCTCGGCAGCAGGCTGTCCATCAGCTCGAAGTAGGTCGAGAGCGCCGGGGTGTTCTGGTCCTTCGGATAAAGGCGTTCCTCGTGGAAGCCCTCGCTGTAGAGCACCTCACCGGTGCGGCCGTCGATGAACATGAACTTCGGTGAGAGCGCATAGCCCTTCAGATCGCTGTAGGTGCGGGCTTCCTGATAGCGCGTGATCCCCTGTGAGTCGACGAACGAGGTCGGCTTGTTGACCATGCCGCTCTTTTCGACCTCGGTGAACAGCACCGAGCCGGTGATGATCAGGGGCATCTGGTACTCGGCGCCGATTTTTTTCCAGTATTCGGCGTCCTTGAAGATCTCTTCGTAGGCCTGGAGGTCCTGTTCGTTCTTGATCCGCGGTTCGTCATTCGGGCTGGGCGCCTGCACAGTGCCCTTGCGGCGGTCGATTTCATCGGTGAGCTGCATGACGTCGGAGTCGATGACCTTCAGGTCGGACTTGGTGCGAAGCTGACTGCGGAGCAGCCGCGCCGTTTCAGTGTTCGGGTCGATGTTTTTTGATCCGCCACTGACGAAACCCGCGACCAGCACGCGCTGGAACGGCGTGACGTCGAGTTTCGCCTGGATCGGCGTCTCGACGCCGATTTCGTAGAAGCTCAGGCAGCCCGCCGCGCCAACGGCGAGAGCGAGGCTAGCGGCCGCCGCGGCGATTCTGGCGATCATAAATCTCCCTGAACTGATCGTTGTTGTTGCGGATCATTGTGTTGTTCGGATCGAGTTCCATGGCTTTCTCGTACGCCTTGCGAGCGTCGTTGAATCTGCCGAGCTGCTCGTACCCGATGCCGAGGTTGTTCCAGGCCGCCGCGTAGGTTGGGTCGAGTTCCGTCGCCCGTTCCCACGAGCGCACGGCTTCCTTCCACAGGTTTTTTTGCGCGACGAGGATGCCGAAGCTGACCTGCGCTTTCGCGTCCGAGCGCTTGTCCGCGTAGGCCGGGAGTGCTGTCGCCAGAATCAGCGCCGCCGCCAACAGGAGTCGCTTGCCCATGATGGATTCCTCGGCTCACTATAACGCCGTACTTCCTCCCTCAGGCAGTGCATTTTCTGCAAAGAGACGACCGTCGAGAGTTGGCGATTCCTGCGAGCTTTCAGCGGAAACTGGCGGGAATTGCGACGAATCGCAGTGGCACGTCGGCTGCAGTGGTCCCGTGGCCAATGGTGACGTCGACAAATTCGGAGGCCCTGCTGACCCTGGTCGCCATCTCGCTGCTCGGTCGCGGCGTCGATACGTTCGCGGCGCGCGAGTTCAAGACGCTGGCGCTACCGGACGGATTGGTGACGGAGCGATTTGATCCTGCCGCGACGATCGAGCCGCTTGGGCAGGCGCTGGGCGTGATTCCCGCCGTCTGGCGCGATCGCATGCACCGCGCGCGTCAGGTCGCGCACGCCGCGCTGACGCTCGCGGCCCGTGCCAACATCGCGACGATTCCAATCCATGCCCCCGATTACCCCGACCTCCTCCGGCACATCGTCGACCCGCCGTGCGTGCTGTGGGTGAGAGGCGTCGCCGCTGCCCTCAATCACCGCTCCATCGCCATCGTCGGATCGAGGAATGGAACGCCGGCGGGATTGATGACGGCCAGCCGGTTGGGAAACGACCTCGCGGCGGCGGGCATCTCAGTGGTGAGCGGGTTGGCCCGGGGGGTGGATGGGGCGGCACATCGTGGTGCCCTCGATGCCGACGGGGTCACGGTCGCCGTGCTGGGCTGCGGCGTCGACAGAATGTACCCGCGAGAGCACGCGGCGTTGGCGGCGTCGATCCTCGAGCGGGGTGCGCTGGTATCCGAGTTTCCACCCGGCACGGCGGCGCTGCCGCCACACTTCCCGCTGAGAAATCGGATCATCAGCGGCCTCTCGCGGGCGGTGGTGGTGGTCGAGGCGCACCTCAAGAGCGGGTCCCTGATCACCGCGCGGGCGGCGCTCGAACAGGGGCGGGACGTGCTGGCCGTGCCTGGTAATGTCGCCTCGGGGTGTTACCGTGGGAGCCACAGCCTCATAAAGGACGGCGCTCGACTGGTCGAGACTGTGGAGGACATCCTTGACGAGGTCGGATGGCGCCCGGTGCCGGGACGGCCGGCGGGCGCCTCCGACAAATGCCATGAACTCAATCAGTTAGATGGGTTGATCGCGCCCGGTGGTAGCATCGGGCTCGACGAATTGCTGGCCCGGACCGGCCGTCCCGTTACCGCCCTGCTGGCCGAACTTTCAGAACTCGAATTAGCCGGAAAAGTCGCCAAAACCGCCGGTGGCGGTTTTGTCAGACTTGACTGACCTGTTACCTATAGAGGGGAGAGGGCTCACCGTTACATGGCAAAGGCGCTGGTCATCGTCGAATCGCCGGCGAAGGCGAAGACGATTAACAAATACCTGGGACGCGACTTCAAGGTCGTCGCGTCGATGGGGCACGTCCGGGATCTGCCGAAGAGCAAGCTCGGAGTCGACGTCGAGGGCGGCGGATTCGAACCGGAATACGTCGTGCTGCCGGACCGCGCCAAGGTGATCAAGGAGCTCAAGGACGCCGCCAAGACCGTCGAGCAGATCTTCGTCGCAACCGACCCGGATCGCGAAGGGGAGGCGATTGGCTGGCATCTGTCCGAGGAACTCGGGGGGAAGAAAAAGAAGATCCATCGCCTGATGTTCAACGAGATCACCAAGAAGGCGATTCTCGAGGCGATCAAGCACCCGGGCGAGATCGACATGAAGATGGTCGACGCGCAGCAGGCGCGCCGCGTGCTCGACCGGCTGGTCGGCTACAAGATCAGCCCGATTCTGTGGGACAAGGTGCGCCGCGGCTTGAGCGCCGGCCGCGTCCAGTCGGTCGCGCTCAAGTTGATCTGCGACCGCGAGCGCGAGATCGAAGCGTTCGTCGCCGAAGAATACTGGCACATCACCGCGCGCCTGGCGGCGGACCTGCCGCCTGAGTTTGATGCCCGGCTGATGCGCAAAGGCGACGCCGCGGCCAAGGTCAGGAACGAGGCCGAAGCCAAACAGATCCTCGCCGATCTGGAGCGCGCGGCGTTCGTCGTCTCGTCGGTGACGACCAAGGAACGCAAGAAGAATCCGGTGCCGCCGTTCATCACCAGCAAGCTGCAGCAGGCCTCGCGCTTCCCGGTCAAGAAGACGATGATGATCGCGCAGCAGCTGTACGAAGGCATTCAGCTGCCGGACGAAGAAGCGCCGATCGGGCTGATCACCTATATGCGAACCGATTCGGTCCGCATCGCCGACGACGCGCTGAGCGAAGTGCGGGCTCAGATCAAGACGCAGTATGGCGACGCCTACGTGCCCGAGCAGCCGAACCGCTACAAGGTCAAGTCATCGGCGCAGGATGCGCACGAAGCGATCCGGCCGACGTCGATGAAGTACCACCCGGAGGCGGTGCGCGCGTATCTCTCCTCCGACCAGTTCTATTTG
Source organism: Vicinamibacterales bacterium (assembly GCA_036274055.1). Taxonomy (GTDB): domain Bacteria; phylum Acidobacteriota; class Vicinamibacteria; order Vicinamibacterales; family SCN-69-37; genus DASUGM01. The sequence continues at coordinate 4,785 of DASUGM010000084.1, forward strand.
TATCGCCTGATTTGGAACCGCTTCGTCGCCTCGCAAATGACGCCGGCGACCTTCGACGACACGACCGTGGACATCACGGCGTCCGACTATCTCTTCCGCGCCAAGGGCTCGGTGCCGAAGTTTGCCGGCTGGCTGGCCGTCTACGAGACGGCCAAGGACGAGGCCGAAGAAAGCGAACGCACCGAGAAGCCGGCCCCGAATCCGAGTGCCGCGCAGGGCGACGCCGAGGAAGACGCCGGCAGCGGCGTCTTGCCTGTGATCAGGGAAGGACAGACCCTCGACGTCCGCGGCATCACGCCGGAACAGAAGTTCACCCAGCCGCCGGCGCGTTACAACGAGGGCTCGCTGGTCAAGGCGCTCGAGGAAAACGGCATCGGCCGGCCCAGCACGTACGCGTCGATCATCAGCGTGCTGCAGGCGCGCGATTACGTGAACAAGATCGAGGGCAAGTTCCGGCCGACGATTCTCGGCCGACGCCTCGTCGACAAGCTGTTGCATCCGGCGTTCGACGACATCCTCGATGTCGAGTACACGGCGCGGATGGAAGATCAGCTCGACGACATCGAGAAGGGCAAGGCCGACTACAAGGACATCCTGGCGACGTTCTACAAAAGCTTTGAGAAAGATCTCAAGCGCGCCGCCAAGGAAATGCCGAGCTACAAGGAAGGGCAGCCGACCGATCCGCCGACGACCTGCGACAAGTGCGGCCAGGGCGAGATGGTCGAAAAGTCCGGCAAGTTCGGGATCTTCCTGGCGTGCAGCCGCTATCCCGACTGCGACAACACCAAGGAACTCGAACCGGCCGAGACCGCCGGCGCCGAAGAGCTCGAGGAGACCTGCGAGAACTGCGGCCGGCCGATGGTCGTCAAGCGCGGCCGCTTCGGGATGTTCCTGGCCTGCACCGGCTACCCTGAGTGCAAGACGACGAGGAAGATCATCGCGACCAAACAGGGCGTCGCCGCCGCCAAGCCGGACCAGATCCTCGACGAGGCGTGCCCGAACTGCGGCAAGAACCTGGTCGTGAAGCAGGGCCGCTTCGGCGAGTTCACCGCCTGCACCGGGTACCCCGAGTGCAAGTACGTCAAACAGAAGCTCACCGGCGTGAAGTGTCCCAAAGACGACGGCGATATCGCGGAGCGCAAGTCGCGGCGCGGCAAGGTCTTCTACGGCTGCGTCAACTATCCGAAGTGCGACTTCACGCTGTGGAACAAGCCCATCATGGAGCCGTGCCCGCAGTGCGATCGCAAGTTCCTCACCGAGAAAATCACCAAGCGGCATGGCCGCCAGCTGATCTGCAGCAACGAAGAATGCGGCTACGTGCGCCAGGCTGAGCTCGAGGAAGAAACCGCACCGGCGACCTGAGGTTTTGAGCCGTGAGCCTTGAGCCCTGAGCCGGTATGATCGCAGCGTGATCCGCATCATCGGCGGCGGTCTGGCGGGCAGTGAAGCCGCCTGGCAGGCCGCGTCGCTCGGCGTCCCCGTCATCATCCACGAGATGCGCGGCGTGGTTCCCACCGCCGTTCACAAGACCGACAAGCTCGCCGAACTGGTGTGCAGCAACTCGTTCCGTGGCGACAAGCTCGACAACGCCGTCGGCCTGCTCAAGGAAGAGATGCGGCGGCTCGGCTCGCTGGTGATGACCGTCGCCGATCGCGCGCGAGTGCCGGCCGGTGCCGCGCTGGCAGTCGACCGCGAGTTGTTCTCGCAGGGCGTCACCGACGCGATTGCCGCCCATCCGCTGATTCGCGTCGAACGCGGCGAGGTGCCAGGCATTCCTCCGTCGGTCGCCGGCTCACCCGTCATCGTCGCCACCGGCCCGCTGACCTCGTCGGCGCTGTCCGACGACGTCGCGGCGTTCGTGGGACGGAAGCACCTGGCGTTTTTCGACGCGATCAGCCCGATCGTCCTCGCCGAGTCGATCGACCAGACGAAAGTGTTTCGCGCCTCGCGGTGGAATCGGAGCCTCGGCGGGGTCTCGCCCGACGGCGAGGGCGACTACTTGAACTGCCCGTTCACCAGGGACGAGTACCTCGCGTTCCACGCGGCGATCGTCAGCGCCGAAAAGGCCTCGGTGCACGATTTCGACAACACGAAGTTCTTCGAGGGTTGTCTGCCGATTGAGGTGATGGCGCATCGCGGTGTCGACACGCTGCGCTTCGGTCCGATGAAGCCGGCCGGCTTGCCCGATCCGAAAACCGGACGCTGGCCGTACGCCGTTGTCCAGTTGCGCCAGGACAACATCGCCGGTGATCACTTCAGCCTGGTCGGTTTTCAGACGCAGATCAAATGGGGCGAACAGGGCCGCGTCCTGAAGATGATTCCGGGCCTCGAAAACGCCGAGTTCGTGCGCTTCGGGATGATCCACCGCAACACTTACATCAATGGGCCGACGGTGCTCGACGAGACGTGGCAGACGCGGACACGTCCCGATCTGTTCTTCGCGGGTCAGGTCTCCGGCGTCGAGGGCTACGTCGAGTCGGCGGCGTCCGGGCTGATCGCCGGACGCAATGCCGCGCGGCTCGCGCTCGGCCTCGCGCCCGCCGCGCCGCCGCGCACGACTGCAATCGGCGCGCTCGGTCACTACGTCTCGCACGCCGATCCGAAACACTACGAGCCGTCGAATATCACGTTCGGGATCATTGGTCCGCTTGCGGACGCGCCGCGCGGCAAGCAGGAACGCAACCTCGCCATCAGCGCGCGGGCGCTCGCGGACTTGGACCGCTGGCTCACGGCTCAGGGCTCAGGGCTCGGTGCCCAGAGCCGGCTTTTGACCACCGAGTCTTGAGCCCTGAGCCGTGAGCCTGAAGGATCAGAAAAAGGCGTTTCTCGCGTTCCTGCAGTACAACCGGAATGTGTCGCCGCACACGCTCCGCGCCTACGACACCGACGTCACGCAGTTTCTTGAACACCTCGCCGAACGCGACGGCGTCAAGCCGAGCGAGGTCCGGATCGAGGCGTTCGACACCGAGGCGGTCCGCACGTTCCTGGCGGCGCTGCACGCCCGCGGCAACCGCCGCGCGTCGACGTCGCGGCGTCTGGCGGCGCTGCGGACGCTGGCACGCTACCTCGTGCGCGAAGAGCTCCTGCCCGAAGATCCGACCGCGCTGGTCGGCGCGCCGCGAAAGGAGCAGACGCTGCCCGCGCATCTCGGCGTCGAGGAAACCGAGCGCCTGCTCGCGACGCCGGACACGTCGTCGGTGGCCGGGCGTCGGGATCACGCGATTCTCGAGCTGTTCTATGCGTCGGGCCTGCGTCTCAGCGAACTCGTCGATCTCGATCTCGACGACGTCAACATGTCGAGCCGGGTGGCGCGGGTACGCGGCAAGGGCGGCAAAGAGCGGCTCGTCCCGTTCAACCACGCCGCCGCGGCCGCGCTGCGAGTGATGACGGCGGATTCGACGGGACTCGCGGCATCAACTTCGAACTTCAAACTTAAAACTTCAAACTTCGGAAAAAAATCACACTCACGCACTCGGCGTCCGCTGTTCCTGAACCTGCGCGGCGGCCGATTGACCACCCGCAGCGTCGATCGGATTGTTCGCAAGTACGTCCGGGAGGCCGCCATTGCCCGCGGCATCAGTCCGCACGCGCTGCGCCACACGTTTGCGACCCATCTGCTCCAGGCCGGCGCCGATCTGCGCGCGATTCAGGAACTGCTCGGCCATTCGCGGCTGAGCACAACGCAGCGGTACACGCACCTCGATGTCGGCCGACTGATGGAGGTCTACAAGGACGCCCATCCGCGGGCAAAAAAATAGGCAGGGAGTCGGCGTCCATGCGACGCCGGTCCCTGCCTGTCCTGTGGGTTGGAGGAGCTCTTAGTTCGCCACCGGCTCCGGGAGCACGCGACGCGTGCGCGGAATCTCGATGTTGAGGATCTTGATCTTGTAGTTCATCACCCGCGGGCTGATCCCGAGCAGTTCCGCGGCGTCCTTCTGCACCCAGTTGGACATCCGCAGCGCTTCGACGACCGCCTGCCGCTCGATCTCTTCGAGCGGAATGCCGGTCGGCGGAATCTTGACCGCCGGCGAACGATCGTTCGACGCGCTCGGCGACGAATGATCGCCGATTTGCAGGTCTTCCACCGTGATCACGCCGCCTTCCGCCAGCAGCACCGCGCGTTCGACGACGTTCTCGAGCTCGCGGATGTTGCCGGGCCAGTTGTGGCGCATCAACACTTTCTGCGCTTCCTGGTTGATGCCCTCGCACTTCTTCTTCAGTTCCGCGGCAAAGCGCTGGACGAAGAACTCGGCGAGCGCCGCGATGTCGTCCTTGCGCTCGCGCAACGGCGGCATCTCGACCGAGACGACGTTCAGGCGGTAGAACAGATCCTCGCGGAACCGTCCTTCCTGAACCATGGTCGTCAGGTTGCGGTTGGTCGCGGCGATGATGCGCACGTCGACGCGCAACGTCCGCGTGCCGCCGAGCCGCTCGAACTCGTGCTCCTGAAGCACGCGCAGAATCTTCGCCTGCGTGCTCGCGCTCATGTCGCCGACTTCGTCGAGGAACAAGGTGCCGCCGTCGGCCTGCTCGAAGCGGCCGATGCGCTGCTTGTCCGCGCTCGTGAACGCGCCCTTCTCGTGACCGAACAGCTCGGATTCGAGGAGGTTCTCCTGCAGCGCCGCGCAGTTCACTTTCACGAACGCGCGGTTGGCGCGGTTCGAGTTGTGGTGAATCGCGCCGGCGATCAGCTCCTTGCCGGTGCCGGTTTCGCCGCGGATGAGAATCGTCGAGTTGCTGCGCGCCACCTTCTTGACGATGCCCAGCACGTGCCCCAGCGCGCCGCTGGCGCCGACGATGCGGTCGAAGTTGTAGAGGTCCTGCTGCTCGTGACGCAGGTACTCGACCTGGGACTTGAGGTGACGGAGTTCGATCGCTTTCTCGATCTTCAGCTCCATCTCCTCGATCTCGAACGGCTTCTGCACGAAGTCGAAGGCGCCGATCTTCATCGCCTCGACCGCGGTGTGGATAGAACCGAAGGCCGTCATCAGGATCACCGCTGCGCTCGGCTGGATCGACCGGGTCGTCCGCAGCACGTCCATGCCGTCGGCGCCGCCCATGCGCAAGTCGGTCAGGACGACGTCGAACTGGCTGTCCTGCAGCCGTTCAATCGCCACCGTGCCGTTGGCGGCTTCTTCCACGTCGTGACCGGCGTTAGCCAGCGCGCGGACGAGGCCCTTGCGCAAGGAATCGTGATCGTCAACTACCAGGATTCTTCCCATCGCTGCTTATCTCCCCATGTTGCGAACGGACGGCACGACGGGCAACGTGACCTTGAAGGTCGCGCCACGTCCTCGCGCCGAAATTGCGTCGATGCGTCCATCGTGCGCGTCCACCACCTTGCGCACGATGGCCAGGCCGAGGCCCGTGCCCTGCGGCTTGGTCGTGAAAAACGGCCCGAAGATGCGTTCCAGATCGTCCGGCGAAATGCCCGGGCCGCTGTCTTTCACTTCAATCAATACCTGCGGCGGCATCGGGTCGACGCCCGGCACCGGCGGCTCGTCCTCGCCTGGCAGCAGCGTCGCGCGGATCTCGACGTGACCTTCGCCGCCGAGCGCTTCGAACGCGTTGCCGATCAAATTGGAAAACAACTGCCGCAGCTGATGCGGGTCGGCGAGCAGCTCCGGCACATCGTCGGCGATGTCGAGATCGATACTGACCGCGCCGCGCCGCTGCTTGCCTTCGGCGAGCGTGATCGCGTCCTTGATCACTTCCTCGACCGAGACGCGATCGACCTGGAGCTGAATCGGCCGCACGAACTCGAGCACTTCGACGACGATGGCGTTGGCCATCTTCGCTTCCTTGATGATGTCGTTGAGCGTCTCGAGCGCTTCCGGCTGTTCGCTCAGCTGACGCTTCAGCACGCCGGCCATGACTTCGATGCTGGCGAGCGGGTTCTTGACCTCATGGGCGATCGCCGCCGCCATTTCGCCGAGCGCCATCAGCCGATCGCGAAGCCGCTCGCGCTCTTCCATCTGCTCGACCCGAGTCAGGTCCTTGAAGAAGAGGGTCGCGCCGACGAGCTGGCCGTTGTCGTCGTGAATCCGTGAAAGCGTGTAGCCGATCGCGCGGCCGGTCTTGCGCAACCGCATCTCGGCGCGGTTGGGCAGGTCGTCACTCTCGAAGGCCTGGTGCAGGACCCGGCTGACTTCGGGGACGTCATGGAGCATCTCGACGAACGGGCGGCCGATGTCGCCAGACCGCTGGCTCAGTCCAAGGACGCGATAGGCGAGGTCGTTGACGGCCGCGACACGGCCGTCCCGGGTGATGGCAAGGACACCCGTCCGGAGGTTGAAGACCAGATGCCGGAAAAAGCGGTCACCGAACGCGTCATCGGCGGTGACGACCGCTTCGCGACGCCGTGGCAGCTCTGCCCGAACGATGTGACGTGCCATTCCCATTCAATCCACCCCGCTTGCCGGCCCTCTCTAAGGCAAGGGCCGTACCCACTTCGCGGGCCCTTTTACCCACGAAAAGTGTTTGTTGGCGTAAGGAGGTGTCGGTCGATTCTGGCTGGATGATTACAGAATTGATCTGTAATTACAAAATTGTCACAGAATTGTCACTCGGAGGGGGCGTCGGACTGAAGAGTTTCCCACTGATTCATGAGGTCGCCGACCTCCCACATCAGGGTTTGATGGCGGGAAACGGCCGATTCGGCGGCGTCCCGGTCCTCATAGAACCCTGGTGCGGCCATCCGGGCCTCGAGGTCCTTTATCTCGGCCTCGCGCTCGGCGATGCGGCCTTCCAGCTCGGACACCCTCCGGCCGCGCTCGTCGGCCGCCCGTTTTCGCTTCCTCGCTTCGGCGTCCTGGCGTTTCTTCTCTTCATGGGAGAGGCGCGGAGCCTCGCCTGTCGGGGCGGAGGAGGCGCGTGGAGCCGCAGACGAGCCCGGAGGAGCCGGAGCGGCCGCGGGGTCGGGGCGGAGTTCCTTCGGCTTGGGGCTCTTTGGCACCCCGGTGGGCTTCGGCGGTTGCGGGGGCGGGGTAGTCTTGTTCCCGGCGGGCGCGGCGGCTCGCTGCGTCCGGCTCCACAGAAACTGCTCGTAGGTGCCCGGGTAGACCTCGATCGTGCCGTGCCCGACCTCAATGATTTTGGTGGCCAGCCGGTCGACGAAGTAGCGGTCGTGCGAGACGAAGATCAACGTTCCGCCGAAGTCTTCGAGGGCCTCGAGCAGCACGTCCTTGGAGTCGAGGTCGAGATGGTTGGTCGGCTCGTCAAGCAGCAGCGTGTTGGCCGGCCGGAGCAGCATTCGCGCGACCGCCAGCCGCGTCCGTTCGCCGCCCGACAGCACGCCGGCCTTCTTGTAGATGTCGTCGCCGGCAAACAGGAAGCCGCCCAGGATGTTGCGAATCGCCGGCACCATGGCCACCGGCGAATCCGCCTCCATCGTCTCGTAGACGGTCCGCGCCGGCTCGAGGCGATTGGCCTCGTCCTGCGCGAAGTACTGCATCACGACTTGATGGCCCTCGCGGCGCGCGCCGCGGTCGGGCGCTTCGGCGCCCGACAGCATCCGCATCAGCGTCGACTTGCCGGCGCCGTTGGGCGCGACCAGAGCGATGCGATCGCCGCGTTCAATGTGCAGGCTGATCTTGTCGAAGACGACGAGGCTGCCGTAGGCCTTGTGGGCGTCGGCGATCTCGAGCACCGTCCGCCCGCTCTTCGGGCAGGCGGGAAACGTGAAATGGACGCGCTTGCGCTCGGGCGGCACTTCGATCGGCACGACCTTGTCGAGCATCTTGATGCGGCTCTGCACCTGCGCCGCCTTGGTCGCCTGGTACCGGAACCGGTCGATGAACGCGCGCATGCGCGCGATCTCTTCGTCCTGCTCGTGCTTGGCTTTGCGCAGCCGCTCCAGTCTTTCATCCCGCTCGATCAGGTATTTCGAATACGTGCCGACGTAGTCGGTGATCGTGCGCAGCGCGATGTCCGCGATCTTCGTCACCACCGCGTCGAGAAAGAAGCGGTCGTGCGACACCAGGATGACGGCGTGCGGATACGAGACCAGGTACTCCTCGAGCCAGTTGCGCGCGTCGAGGTCGAGGTGATTGGTCGGCTCGTCGAGCAGCAGCAGCGTCGGCCGGCCGAGGAGCAGTTTGGCGAGCGCGACCCGCATCTGCCAGCCGCCGGAAAACGTCTCCACCGGCTTGGTGAAATCGGCGCGTGAGAAGCCCAACCCTTCGAGCACCTGCGTCACCCGCAGTTCGATGCTGTGGCCCTCGCCGTGCTGAAAGAACTCGGTGAGCTCGTGATAGCGGACGAGCAGCGTCTCGTGCTCGCCGTCTGGCAGGGACGGATCCGCCAGGGCGTGCTCGATGCGATCGATCTCGGCGCGGGCCTCGAGCAGCGGTCGGAAGGCGAGCGACGCTTCGTCGATCAGCGGGCGGCCGCTGTGCTCGAGCCCGTCCTGCGGCAGATAGCCGACCGTCAAGCCGGATGGCTTGACGACAGCGCCGCTGTCGGGCTCGTCGAGGCCGGCGAGGATCTTGAGCAGCGTGGTCTTGCCGGCGCCGTTCGGACCGCAGAGGCCGACACGATCGCCATCGGTGCACTGCCAGGTGACATCGCCCAGCAGCACGCGGTCGCCGAACCGTTTGGTGAGATTGGTGAGCTGGATCAAATTTCGGCGGCCGGGGCAGGCTCGCCGAGCGCGCGCGCCGTCGCCGCGAGCACGCGCGGCAGCCGGAAGGGTTTGGTCAGGTAGCCGGAGACGCCGAGGTTGATGGCTTCGATGGCACTCGCCTCGGTCGAAAAGCCGGTGATGATGATGATCGGCATGTCGGCCGATTTGCGCCGGGCCGCACGGATGACCGACAGCCCGTCCATGCCGGGCATCTTCAGGTCGGTGATCAGCAGGTCGTAATCATTGGCCCGCATCCGCTCGACCGCGGTCGCGCCGTCTTCGGCGGTCTCGACGTCGTACTCCGCCGCGGACAGCGATCGGGCAATCAAGTCGCGCACCGCTTCCTCGTCGTCGACGACGAGGATGCGGGCCTTGTCGGCCGCCCCGTTGCCGAGGTGAGTCCGGTTGTTGGCCAACCAGATATCGAGATCCCGGCGGCGAAATCGCCACTGGCGGCCGACGCGCGTCGCCGGCAGTTTCCTCGATTTGATCAGCCGGTAGACCGTGCGGAGGTTGACCTGGAGGTAGTCCAGTACTTCCCCGGTCGTCAGGAAGTGTTCGTCGGCCATGCCAGTAGAGGGGCGCCGCCGGATCCCGATCCAGCGGCGAATCGGCGGCCAGTGTACCACTGGCGACGAGGGGAGGCCAGCAGAGGCCGCAAAACCGCGCGTTTTGGGTTGACTGGGCCAAAAATTGTGACGAACACGTGCTTTCTAGTGACGAACGGTGTGGTGGTATCTATACTCCAGCTTCAAGGCCTCGCGGACGGGTACAGACTTGTACAGTCGGGGTGCCGTCTAAGTCAGCAGAGACGGGCGAACTCCTACGACTGGCGTGGGATTCGCAGCCCAGGACGTCTTTAGATGACCCGGACGGATGAGGAATTAGTCGCTCGCGCGACCGCGGGCGATCAGGACAGCTTCAACCAGCTGGTCGCCCGCTGGGAGCGGCCGATCTATGCCTTGGCGTATCGCACGCTCGGGCGCGAGGAAGAGGCGCGAGACGTGGTGCAGGAAGCCTTCCTGCGCGCGTATCGCGGATTGAAGGGATTCAAGGGCGAGGCCAAGTTTTCGTCGTGGCTCTATCGCATCACGTTGAATCTTTGCCGGGACTGGATTCGTCGCGAGCGCCGCGCCCCGATCGTGCAGGTGCCCGAAGGCGTCGATCCGGTGGACCTGGCCGACGCGCAGGTTTCGCCGGCCGAGTCGGTCGAGGATCTCGTCGGCCGGCGCGAGATGTCGCAGGCGGTCGCGAAGGCGATGGCCGAGCTGCCGGAAGAGCAGCGCGTCGCCATCATGTTGAAGGAGTACCACGGCCTGACGTTTCAGGAGATCGCGGACCAGCTCGACTGTCCGCTGAGCACGGTGAAGACGCGGTTGTATCAAGGCCTGTCGGTGTTGCGTCGGCGGCTCGAGCGTCGGCAGTCGGAGGAGGCCAGCCTCCGGCGCGCCCAGTGGGAAAGTTCGAGCTAACACGCAAGGTGACCAGCGATGTGTGATGACAGAGAACGTCTGATTGGCTACGTGTACGACGAGTGCGAGGGACGTGAGCGTCAGGAGATCGAAGCGCATCTCGAGACGTGCCACACGTGCCGCCGCGAAATCACCGGACTGCGCGAGGTCCGTCAGGACCTGTTGGCGTGGGACGTGCCCGACAGCCCGTCGGTGTGGCGTCCATTCGCGCCGCAGCGCGCGCCGATCACCTGGCGCGACGTGCCCGGCTGGATGCTGGCCGCGGCCGCGTCGCTGGTGTTTTTCGCCGGCGCCGCCGGGGGCGCCGCGACGCAGGTGCTGCTGCCGCGCGCGGCCGCGATCGTGGTCCCCGCGCCGCCAGCGCTGGTGGCCGCGACCGCTGCGCCGCCGCGTGACGGCCTGGCCAGTGTCGCGATGACGAGCGGCCCGGTGCCGTCCGATCAGGTGCGCGACCTCGAGATGCGGCTGCAGGCAATGGAGCAGCGGCTGCGCGACGCCTCACGTGACGGCGATGCGCGCGTCGTCAACGCGTCGGTCAGCTCGCGCGAACTGCTGCGCAGGATCGAAGAGCTGCGCACCTGGAAGTCGCAGCAGGACGACATGAATTTTGCCGTCCAGGATTCGTTCGGCAAGTTGCTCGCCCGCACCAACAGCCTCGAAAGGGATCTGCAACGGGTCAGTATTTCCGCGCCCGGCGCCGGGCTCGCGCCGGGCAAGCAGTAAGTTGACGACATGAGGCCAGCGATGAAGCGACATGACGTGATGATGCGGACGGTGCTGTTCGGGTTGACGCTGATGCTGGCGACGCCGGCGCTGGCGCAGCAAGTGCCGCCGCTGCCGGCCCCGGGCAGTCTTCCCGACGATCCGGTCAAGCCGCAGGTGATTCTGTTCGAGTCAGCGTTGCGACAGTCGATTGACGGCGCCGGGCAAAAACTCGCCGAGCGGGCCGCGCAGATCGAGCCGCGGCTGGTGCTGGCGCCGGACCGGCTGGCCGAGGTGCGCGGGATTCATCTCGACGATCTCTTCTACTTCGACATCCTGATTCCGGATCTCAATCCGGTCGCGATGCGCGTGATGAGCATTTACCGCCAGCAGCAGACCGGCAACGCCACGCCGGTCGCCGTGCCGACCAATCCCGCGCCCGACAAGATCGCGGCGACGTCGTCTGGCGCGACCAAGGTCGTCGAACCGGACGAGATGAAGGTGACGGCGCCGACGCTGGCGACGTTCGATCCAACGCGCGACTACTCGGCGTTCAGCCGCGACGCGATCATGAACGCGCTCCTCGATTTGTCCGGCGTGCTGCCGGTGAAGGAACAGGACAAGGTCACGATTTCGGCAAGCGGGTTTCCGATCATGGGCGGCAATCCGCTCTATCCGCAGTCGAATCGCAAACTGGTCGTGACCATCAAAGGCTCGGATCTGATCGAATTGAGACAGGGCAAGATTTCGCGCGACGAGGCGAAGTCGCGGATCAAGGAATCGCGGTACTGATCTAGAATCCGCTGATGACTCGTCGCAGGGCGCTCCCCGCCGCCGCCTTCGCGCTGCTTGTGGCGGCCGCCGCGGGCCCGGCAATCTCGTGCGGGCCGTCGGATGCCGACGTGCTCAAGACGGTGGCGGTCACCGACGCCCTCGGTGGCTGGTACGATTTTGGTGTCACGCCTCAAGGCAACAAGCTCGTCCCGAGTATCACGTTCAAATTGAAGAACACCGGCACGCGCTCGATTGGCAACGTGCAGGTGATGGTGTCGTTCTGGCTCGCCGGTGACGACGGCGAGACCGACTCGACGCAGGTACGCGGTATCGGCGACTCGCTCGCGCCCGGCGCGGCGACCGAGCCGATTCAAGTGAACGCCGCCTGGGGCTTCACGATCGCGGCGCCGCGCGCCGAGGCGTTCACGAATTCCAGATTCAGAGACGCCACAGCCAAGATCTTCGGGAAGCGGGGAGGCAAGATCGTTCCGCTCGGAGAATTCAAACTCGAGCGGCGGATCGTCCCGCACGCACGCGCCTCCTCGCACCCGTGAACGCCACCGCCGTCACCGCCACCGCCGTTCCGGCCGACGCGACGCTCGATCGCCGCCTCGGGCCGCTCGACGCCGCCGCAATCGTCATCTCGAACGTGATCGGCGGCGGCATATTCTTCGTCCCGATCATCGTCGCCGGCCTCGTGCCGTCGGGCTGGGCGTTGCTCGGCGTCTGGCTGTTCGGCGGCGTGCTCGCGTTTACCGGGGCCATGGCCTACGCCGAACTTGCCGTCCTGCGCCCGCGCGCCGGCGGCGAGTACGTCTACCTGCGCGACGCCTACGGCCGGCTCGCCGCGTTTCTCTCGGGCTGGACGTCGTTTGTCGCCGGCTTTTCAGGGGCGATCGCCGCTGGCGCCGTCGCGCTTGCCGACTACATCGGGCACTTCGCGCCGTTTGCCAAGGATCGTACGCCGCTCCTGACGATCCCGCTGCCGTACGTGCCGGTCGTTGTGACGCCCCACTCCGTCATCGCGATCACGGCGATTGTGCTGCTCTCGATGATTCACCTGCATAGCGCCGGGCGCATCGTGCACAACCTGCTCGCGAGCCTGAAGGTCTCGGCGCTTCTCCTCTTCATCGCGCTCGGCTTCTCGCTCGGTGCCGGGTCGCTCGGCAATATTGGCGGCACACACGCGGTCGCGGCGCCGGCGACTGGCTGGCTGCTGGCGCTGATTCCCGTGATGTTCAGCTATTCCGGCTGGAACGCCGCAGCCTACGTCGCCGAGGAAATCCGCGATCCGCATCGCAACCTGCCGTTGTCGCTCGCGCTTGGCACGCTCGCGGTTGTCGCGATCTACATGGCGTTGAACGTTCTGTACCTGTACGCGCTGCCCCTGTCTGAACTGGCCACGACGTCGGGCGGTCTCACCAATACGGTTGCCGAGCGGCTGTTCGGCTTTGTCGCCGGCGACGTGCTTGCGGTGTTCACGATCGTCAGTATCGCCGCGCTGATCAGCGCCATGGTGTGGGCGGGACCGCGCGTCTACTATGCGATGGCGCGCGACGGTCTGTTCTTCCAGGCGGCCGGCCGCGTCCATCCGCGCTTCCGTACGCCGGTGCTGGCGATCGTCGCGCAGGCCATCTGGAGCTCGGTGCTGGTGCTCGCCGGAACGCTCTCCCAGCTCGTCGAATACACCGGCTTCGCGGTCGTGCTCTTCTCCGGGATCGCCGTGCTCGCCGTCTTCGTCCTGCGCCATCGCGAGCCCGACACCCACCGCCCATTCAAGGCGTTCGGCTACCCGTGGGCACCGGCATTTTTCGTCATCGTCAGCGCCGCGATCGTCGCCAACGGGATCTGGAGCACGCCCGGCACGTCGCTCATCGGCCTGTCGGTCATCGCTGCCGGCATCCCGCTCTACGTGGTGTTTCAAGCACGTCGCGGCCGCTAGGCCGCCGCCGTTCTATCCGCCCGCTCTCAACCACTGAATCGCGCGCTGCACGGTCGCCTCGGCGTCGGCAATCGCCTCGTCGGGATCGATGGCGCGGTCGTAAGTCACGAGCGCGCGATCCGCGTCGACCGCGGTCGTCAGCACCAGCCGCCCGCCGTCGCTGAGACTGAACGTGCGATTCGCGGTCGGCACGCCGCAGGTCGGCGACCCGAAGCTTCGTGTGTCGGGACGGCCGCGAAAGGCGACGACGATCGCCTCACCGGAGCTGGCGACGGCCTTGTTCGTGAGCACGGCGACCCGCGGGGCGGCGCGCTTGAGCGTCACGCCGCTCGTCGTCACCGCGACGAAGCCATTCGAGATCGACGACCGGCCGTCGAAGGCCCACGGACTGCGGTCGCTCGTCGGGTAGACGAAATGGCCGACGACGCCGTCGCCAAGCACCGGCCCGATGCCGGCCAGCATCGGCCACATGTTGCCGCCGCCGTTGCCGCGCAGGTCGACGATCCACCCGGCCAGGTCGTCGCGATCGCGATCGCGAATCTGCTGCTGAATCGCCTCGGCGAACACGACCTGCTCGTTGCCCTGCGCGTTGGTCGCGGTGACGCGGACGTAGCCGATGTCGTCGGGCACCGACGGCGTCGGAATCTGCGCCACGTTGCAGCCCGTCGGAAACCGCGGATTCGAGATGCCGTTGATGCCGTCGGCGCGGAGATAGAAGCTGTGATGATCGTCGAGCAGTCCGAGCGCGACGCCGATCGCCGGATAGGTCTCGGCGATGGTCGCGGCGCCGCCGGCGGCTCCGCTCACCTGCGCGCGGAAGCCGGTCCAGTCGATCCGCAGGCGGTTGACCGAGTTCGCCTGCATGATGTCCATCACTTGACTCACGTACATCTGTCCGGTCGTTGACGTCGGCGCCGGCGGCGAGTACGGCGATTCGGCGCCGCAGCTTGTCATCGCCACCAGCGCGACTGCGCATGCGGCCGCGCGCACAGATCCGCCAGCACCAGCGAACATAGCACTCCGAACTAAAGCACAGGCGTGTCTTGTTTCAGCAGCGCCACGAGCGTCCATGACGCGAGCGCGCCGTCGGCGATTGCGAACAGCAGGAACGATTCCGGCGATCCGTGCGTGAAGTAGTTCCACACGAACAGCAGTGCGCCGCCGCCTTTCAGCAGCGGGCCGAAGATCCAGAGATAGAGTCGGTTGGCAGCCGGCTTGAACAGCGGGCCCAGATACCCGAGGCCGACGGCGATCAGAAACAGGCCGTTGAGCTTGGCGAAGAGAATCGGATTCGGCACCGGCGCGCCGAACCAGGACGCCATGCGCTCGGTCGCCGCGAGCAGGAGGAGCCCGGCGGCCAGGTCGTAGACGAGCGAGACGCCCGCGACGACCGACAGCATGCGCGAAGACGTCACTTCTTCACGCGCTTGAGATTCACTCGCTCGGTGTAGGTCTTGCCGGCTTCGACGACCAGCACGCCGACGTAGGTTTCGTAGCCATCGGCGCGCAGCTCCAGCTGATGCGGCCCGCCCTCGAGCTCGAGGTGATTGCTCAGGCCATCGAATTCGTCGACGACGCCGACGAGCGCGCCGTCGATGTAGACCTTGGCCTTGTTCTGATTCGCCTTCAGCCGGATGCTGCCGGTCCGCTTCGGCTCGGTGTCACGCACGCTCGAGGAGTAGCCTGACGACGAGTACGGGACGTTGGCGTACGGGTCGTAGCCCCACGGGTCGTACCACATGCCGTATCGACTCCAGAGCCAGCGTGTCGCGCCGTAGCGCCACGGATCGTAGAAGGCGTAGCCGTATCCGTAGCCGAATCCCGATCCGAACAGGGGATAGTACTGACCCCACGGTCCGTAGAACGGAAATGAGATTGGCGTTAAGTCAAAGCTGCGCGCCGCCGCGAAGCCGGCCACTTGCGAACCAGGGCTGGTGCGGCCGCTGCCGGTGCCGATGAGTCTGCCGTTCAGGTTGGGCAGGTCGATGGACGGCAAGTCGTCGGCGCCGCCGCTGCTCGCCGAACGTTGGGCGATGCCGCCGGGCGTCGGAGCGATGCGGCCTCCACCAGACGAGGCCGCCGATCGCGAGGAACCGCCGGGCGCGGTCCGGCCGCTCGAGCGCGGGAAATCAATCGAGGAGGGCCCCTCGGCCCGACCGGCTCCGCCACCCGAACTCATCCCGCTCGCACCGGCGCCACCCGTCGAACTCGAGCCCGATGAACCAGACGAGCCCGCCCCCGCCGAACCTGCCGATCCGGTCGAACTGGAGCCCGTCTCCGGGCGTGGGATTGCCTGGGCACCAGCCGAGACCGGCAGCGCCAACGCAATCGCCAAGGTGAGTGTGGAACCGAAGACGATCGACCTGGCCATGGTCGTTCCTCCTACAGGTGGGGGCTAGTGCAACTTTACTGCCACGCCGGCTGTTCGTAAATAGCGCCTTGCCGGGCCCGTCGCGCGCGCACTACGATCATGGCTTGTCCTCTGAGGGAGTCGTACACGCCACCACCGTCCTCGCGGTCAGACACCAGGCGAAAGTCGTCATGGCGAGCGATGGTCAGGTCACGCTCGGCAACACCGTGGTGAAACACAGCGCGAAGAAGGTGCGCCGTCTCCACCACGACCGTGTGCTCGCCGGGTTTGCCGGCGCCGCCGCGGACGGGTTCGCGCTGTTTCAGCGCTTCGAAAGCAAGCTCGAAGAGCACCGCGGCAATCTCGAGCGATCGGCGGTCGAGCTCGCGCGCGAGTGGCGCACCGATCGCGCGCTGCGCCGCCTTGAAGCGATGCTGCTGGTCGCCGACGCGCGAGGGATGTACCTGCTGTCGGGCACCGGCGACCTGATCGAACCGGACGACGGGTTGATGGGGATTGGATCGGGCGGGCCGTTCGCGCTGGCGGCGGCACGCGCGCTCACCCGGCACAGCTCGCTCGATGCCCGCGCCATCGTCGAACAATCGATGGCGATTGCCGCCGATCTCTGCATCTACACCAACGGCCATCTCGTGATCGAAGAACTGTAGCCATGGCAATTTCCCTCCGTGAACGTTCGTCCTCGCTCGCCGAGTCGCTGACGCCGCGAGAAATCGTCGCCGAGCTCGACAAGTACGTCGTCGGGCAGGCCAAAGCGAAACGCGCGGTGGCGATCGCGCTGCGCAATCGCTACCGGCGGCAGCGCCTCGCGGCCGACATGGCCGACGAGGTCGCGCCAAAAAATATCCTGATGATCGGGCCGACCGGCGTCGGCAAGACGGAAATCGCGCGCCGGCTGGCGCGGCTGGCGCAATCGCCCTTTCTCAAAGTCGAAGCCTCGAAGTTCACCGAGGTCGGTTACGTCGGCCGCGACGTCGAGTCGATGGTGCGCGACCTGGTGGAAATCGCCGTCAAGATGGTGAAGGAAGAGCGCGAGCTGGAAGTGCGCGAGCAGGCGCGCGCCGCCGCCGAGGAGCGGCTGCTCGATCTGCTGTTGCCGCCGGTGGTGGCGGCGTCGCCGTTTGGCGAGTCGTCGACCGACGCGCAAATGGCGCGCGACCATGCGGGAGCGACACGAGAGCGGCTGCGCGAGCAGCTCCGCGCCGGCCGGCTCGACGGCAAGACCGTCGAGGTCGAAGTGCGCGATCGCGCGATGCCGTCGTTCGAGCTGATTCAGGGCTCGTCGATGGAGGAAATCGGCGTCAACCTGCGCGACATGATGCCCGGGATGTTCCAGGGCCGGACCCGCCGCCGCAAGCTGCCGGTGGCCGAGGCGTTCGACGTGCTGACCCAGGAAGAGGCGCAGAAGCTCATCGACATGGACGGCGTCGCAAAAGCCGCAATCGATCGCGTCGAGCAGGCCGGGATCATCTT
>DASUGM010000085.1:0-5500 GCA_036274055.1 Vicinamibacterales bacterium
TCGTTCCGAGATCAGCTGGCCGATCTCATAGCCGTGGCGCGGGTGGTCCTCCACCAGCGCCAGGATGAGCAAGTCGGCGCTGCCTTTTTTGAGTTCGCGGGAGAACGGGCGCTGCGCCATATGTGGAGTTACGATATATGGACGGACGGCGCCGGGGCAAGGTTGGCATGGCCGCCGACGTTCACTTCTTCGGGAGTTCGGAAGTTCGGGCGTTCAGTGCTTGGGTTCGCCGGTGCTTCAGTGCTCGTTCCGGGCCGGCGTCACCGCTGCGGCAGCGATTGGCTAGCGCGAGCTCAGGAAAGTGCGCGCGCCAATCGCCTTCCTCGGTGGATAGGACTTCTTCAGAAAATCGAGGATGCGAATCGCGTTGCGGGCCTTCGACTCTGGCATCGTGCCGCACGCGGTGGGCCGCGCCTCTTTGAGCGACGAACCATAAGCGAAGACCAGATACGAAGCTCCGATCTTGAAATCGCTGGCGATATCGCTCGTCCACACGCCGCTTCCGTCCGGCATGACTTCGGTGGGACCGCGAAGAGTCAGCGGCGTCGTCAGGTCGCCTTGCCAGACGCGTGTGACTGCGAACGTCGCCGAGGTCTCCGATGAGGACAGAGCTCTGCCAATGAAAATCGCCTGCGCTTCGTCTAGCGATTTCAGCCCCTCACTGCGAAGGCTCGCGTCGCGCTTGTAGTCCGAGACAGTTGGAGGATCGCCTACCTCCGCACACACACGCCCGACCGGCGACACCGAGGTAGTCGCGCTTACGACGCCGACGAGCGCAAGGTAAAGAGTCAGGAGCGGCACGTCGCCCGTTCAGTCTAGCAGCAGCTCCTGACCCTGCTACACGTGCAACAAGCCTCGCCGCAGCGCCCGCCGCACCGCTTCGGTGCGATTCGCCGCGCCGAGCTTGCCACTGATCGATGCGACGTGGAACTTCACCGTCTGATCGCTGATCAACAGGCGCGCCGCGATCGCCTTGTTCGACATGCCCTCGGCGAGCAGTTCCAGCACCTCGCGTTCGCGCGGGGTCAGCGCTTCGATCGACGAGTCATCACGCGAATCGTCGGCCGCAGGCGGCGCCTCGAGGACGACGACGGCGTCGGCGCGCGCAGCTGCGGCCTGCACCGAGACCGGTGTGTCGCCTTCAGCGACGATGACGACACCCGCGCCGGCCCTGCCCTGAGCGGAGTCGAAGGGCGCTTGCGCCTTGCGAAAGCGCTCGCGCAAACCGGGCGGGCCGACGAGGACGATGCGCATCAGGAGTCAGCAGCAGCCGAGATCGCGAATCAGTGAGTCCGCGGACGCTCGGCCACCACCACGGCGATGTCTTGCGCCGTGCCGCCACGGACGACGTTCAGCGTCGCCGAGGTACCCACCGCGACGCGCTGCAGGTGCTCGAGCAGGTCCACCGGTGATTGTATCGATCGTCCGTCGATCGCGAGAATCACGTCGCCGACGAGCAGGCCGGCGCGTTCCGCCGGGCTGTCGGCCGAGACGCCAACGACGAGCAGCGCGTGCGTGCGATCGTCGCCGCCGCCCTGGCGCGCCGGCAGCCGCACTGACTGACCGGCGAGACCAAGGTAGCCGCGTTTGAGCGTGCCGTGCTCGGCGAGCGTCTTCGCCGCCGACCACGCGATGTCCGCCGGAATTACGACGCCGAGGCCGCGAATCTCACTCGCCGTCATCACGCCGATCAACTTGCCGGTGACGTCGAGGAACGCGCCGCCGGCGAAGCCGCCATGCGCCGGCGCTGTCGTGCGGATGACGCGATCGATCGCCCGGCCCGGTCCGGTCGGCAGCGGCCCCCCGATCACCGAGACCAGGCCCGACGTCGCCGTCACCGCGTTGCTCCACGAGCGACCAATCGCGATCGCGAAGTGCCCGACGCGCGCCGGCGTCGTCACCGGCACCAGCGGCGCGCCGCCGAGATCGGGGACGCGGAGCAGAGCAAGGCTCGTCGCCGGATCCCAGCCTGCCAGTTCGGCGGAGAGATCACGCCCGTCGCCGGCGCGGACGCGCAGGCCGTCGTCGCGGCCCAGCGCGCGCGCGGTCGTGAGCACGAGATCGCCCGCGTAGACGATGCCGCTGGCCGGCCGCTTGCGGCCGTGCACCTGCACGACCGACGGCGCCGCCGCGTCGACGGTATCAGCGATGGCGTTTGAGAATGAAAGCAGTGAGGCAGTGTCCATGCCCGCGATCGTCGCAGGCATGGACCTGGATTTGGATCACCCTAACGGGTGGCTAGTTCTTGGCGTGGCAGGTGAGCGTGGCGTTGCCGGACGGGGTGATGGTCTCGCGCCAGTCGGCCGTCGCGCCGAGCGGCGTGTTGCACATGAACCCTGTGTTCGCGCGATCCCAGGTCACCCCGGATCTCGCCGAGTTGTTCACTTTCTTCGACTGGCATTTGAAGATCGAGTTTCCTCCGTCGTTGGTAACGCTGTGGCTTTCACCGGCGATGAAGTTGCCGTCGCCGTCGAGCATCCCGCATCCACCATCGTGGACGACGATGGCGTTGTCCGTGGCCTTCGCACCCATCGGCGCGTATGCGACCGCGAGCAACAGCGCCACCAGTGCCGAACCTGTCAGTGACCGTTTCATGTCACTCCTCCGGCGCTGGGAAAGAGCAAAGGGCATGCCCGCAAAATCAGGCCGAAATCGTGAAACTGTGCAGTCGTGCGCCAAAAATGAAAGCCAGGTTTGTGGCGCGCGTCCCGTTTTTCGCTGGCACCACAGTGGTAGGCGCGCTCACGTCGCCCGGCACGTAGTAACGGGAGTGTTATCGTAGAAACGCTTTGCCGTACGCGTTTCCTGCGGATCTCGCCGAGCAAGTCATCGCGCGCTGGCACACGTTCGTGTCGCGTCATGACAGCCCTGCGCCGCCGCTGCCGGCGGCGGGGCATCTGCGCCACATCCTCGAGACCGCGTTTCTCGCCAGCCTCGAGCGCGAAGAAGGACGCGATCTCCGCTTCGTGCTCTGCTGCGCGCCGGAGATCACCGTGCCGCGCGACGGTCAGTCGGAAACCGTACCGGTCGTACCGCTGCAGACGCCGCGGTTGTTGACGGTCGAGGCCCTGCGATCGCTGGCCCCCGCGGTCAGCCCGATGAATGCCGCGATTCTGGTGAAATGCCCGCTCGCCAACGACCGCATCGGTCAGTGCGAGATCGCCGGCGTGCTCAACATCGGCTCGAATCTCGCGCGGGCGCGCAGCGGACGGTCGTTCTATCACCGGCCGGCGCCGTATGCGCTCGTAATCGACGTGCGCGACGCCGGTGAGATGCACATCTATCGCGGCGGCATCAAGCTGGCGTCGTTGAAGGCCGGTAGTCTCCACGATCAGCTCGCGTATTCAGGACTCGAGTTCCTGCCGATCAGCGACATCCTCGGCCGGGGCAGCGACGCCCTGCGCCCGCGGATCACGCCGCCGGAGCACGAGCCGGCGCGCGAGACCTCGGACTTCGAATGGACGGCGCTGCTCAACACGCTGCTCTGCATCGTCAACGGTGTGAAGGAGCACGAGCATGGCGGCACGCTGCTGCTCGTGGCGCCGGGCTCGGAACCAACGCTGCCGATTCGGATCAAGTTCGACGTCAACGAGCTGTCGAGCACGCTCGCGGATCGGTTCGTCGAGTTTCTCAACTCGCGGCACGAGCTGGCGAGCGCGCGCTGGCGGCGCAAGGTCGCCGGCCCGGCGCTGCAGTCGGAAGCGGTGCTGTCGCACTTGCAGAACACGACGCTGATCGCCGAAGAAGATCTCGCCGATGCCGCCGATCTCGCGGCGCGGCTGAGCGCCGTCGACGGCGCGCTGGTGCTGACGTCTGATTTACGCGTGCTTGGCTTCGGCGCCGAGATCGTTCTTGATGCTGCGCAACCGATCAGCGCCTACGACGTCACCGGACATCTCCGCCGCGCCGACCCGAAGCCGGAAGTCGACAGCGAGAGCTTCGGCATGCGGCATCGCTCGGCGCTGCGATGCGTCGCGATGGCGAAGGATGCCGCCGCGTTCGTCGTCTCGCAGGACGGCACCGTGAGCTTCTGCTGGAAGCAGGACGGGCACGTGCTGCTGAAGCGGCACGTCAATACTGCCAACCCGAACATGGTCGGCGCGTGATGGCGCATCGCCGCCGGCCGCGGTCGCAAACAAGAGGCACATGACCCGAAGAGTGGCCGTCGCGTTGTTCACGCTGGTGTGCGTCGTCAGCACCGGCGCATCGAGGATCGTCATCGCCATGCAGACGTTGTCGGCCGATGAAAAGGCGGTTGCCGCGTACGTCGACGCCCACGACGCCGAGGGTGTCGCGCTGCTCGAGAAGATCGTCAACATCAACAGCGGCACGCAGAACATCGAGGGCGTCAAGCAGGTTGGCGCGGTGCTGCGCGCGGAGTTCGACGCCCTTGGTTTCAAGACCGAGTGGGTCGATGGCGCGTCGTGGCAGCGCGCCGGCCACCTCGTTGCGACTAAGCCGGGACCGGGCCCGAAGATTCTCCTGATTGGGCATCTCGACACCGTGTTCGAGAAGGACAGCCCGTTTCAGAAGTTCGAGCGGATCGACGCGAAGACCGCGAAGGGCCCCGGGATCATCGACATGAAGGGCGGGGACGTCGTCATTGTCCAGGCGCTGAAGGCGCTGAAGGCCGCCGGCAAGCTCGACAGCATGAACATCGTCGTGGTCATGACCGGCGACGAGGAAGCGGCTGGACGGCCGCTGGTCCGCGCGCGCGCCGCCCTGGTGAACGCGGCCCAGGGCGCGGCGGCGGCGATTGGATTCGAGGACGGCGACGGCATTCCGTCGCACGCCGTCGTCGCCCGGCGCGGGACGACGGGCTGGCAGTTGACGGTGAAGGCGGCGACCGGGCATTCATCGCAGATCTTCGGCGACGCGCTCGGGTATGGCGCCGTGTTCGAGGCAGCGCGGATCGTCAACGCGTTTCGCGAAAAGCTCGCCGGGCAGCCGCACCTGACGTTCAATCCCGGCGTGTTCGTCGGCGGAACGACGACGGAGTACGACGCGGCGAATTCTCGCGGCAGTGCGTCCGGAAAATCGAACGTCGTCGCGGAACAGGCGGTGGTGAGCGGCGATCTGCGGGCGTTGACGAACGAGCAGTTCGAGAACGCGAAGAAGACCATGCGTGAGATCGTCGGCCAGTCGCTGGCGAAGACGCACGCCGAGATCGTCTTCGACGAAGGCTATCCGCCGCTGGCGCCGAGCGCCGGCAACGAGAAGTTGCTGGTGATGTACGACAAAGCGAGCCGTGACCTCGGCCTCGGCGCGGTCGAGGCCGTGAATCCGGATCGCGCCGGCGCGGCCGACGTGTCGTTCATTGCCGGCGAGGTGCCGATGATCATCGACGCGGTCGGCCTCAAGGGCCACGACGATCACTCAGCTGGCGAGACGGCTGATCTGACGACGCTGGCGAGTCAGGCCAAGCGTGCGGCTGTCCTCCTTCTGAGACTCTCGCGTGGGGTCGCGTCTTGAATTGACGTACGGTACGTCAATTCAAGAC
>DASUGM010000086.1:0-4584 GCA_036274055.1 Vicinamibacterales bacterium
CGGGCCGGCGCCGAGCCCGGCAATGCGGCCGTCGGCGACGTCGACCCAGCCGTCGCGAAGCGGCGGCTGGTCGATCGGCAGCACCCAGCGCGCGCGGTAGCGCGTCACAGCGGCTCAGCGCGCCGGCGGCGGCGCGCCGCCGCGCTGCGCGCCGCGTAATCGCGCAGCTCGTCGGCCTCCCCGGCGCGGCCGTCGGCGCGGGCGACGGCAAGCTCGAGCATGCGCGGCACGTCGCGCTCGCGGAAATACGGGCCGCCAAGATCGTCGTAGTGCATGGTGCGTCGCCGCGCCACCAGCCCGGCGTTCTCGATGTTGCGCACGACTTCGAACTCATCCATGCAGTACTCGGCGCCGGCGGCGCGAACGACGTTTTCCTCGATCATCACGCTGCCCATGTCGTTGGCGCCGTAGGCCAGGCTCATCTGCCCGACCTTGCCGCCCTGCGTGACCCACGACGCCTGCAGGTTGTCGAAGTTGTCGAGCACGAGCCGCGCCATCGCCAGCGTCCGCAGGTACTCGACGCCGGTCGCTTCGACGCCGGCCAGTTCGGTGTGGAACGGCTGATAGCTCCAGGTGATGAACGCGGTGAAGCCGCCGGTCTCATCCTGCAGATCGCGCAGCCGGAACACATGCTCCAGCCGCTCTTCCAATGTCTCGACGGTTCCGTACATCATCGTCGCCGTCGTCCGCAGGCCGGCGCGATGCGCGTGGCGCATGACGTCGAGCCACTCGTCGGCGGTGGCCTTGTTGTAGCAGTTCAGGATCTTGCGGACGCGATCGACGAGGATCTCGGCGCCGCCGCCGGGAATGCTGTCGAGGCCGGCGGCGATCAGCCGCGCGATCACTTCAGGCACCGGCAGTTGCGAGAGCCGCGAGATGTGAATCACCTCCGGCGGCGACAGCGCGTGCAGCTTGAAATCCGGATAGCGGGACTTCACCTGGCGAAACAGATCCTCGTACCACTTGAGCGGCACGTCCGGATTGTGTCCGCCCTGCAGCAGCAGCTGCACGCCGCCAAGCGCGATCGTCTCTTCGATCTTCCTGAAAATCTCGTCGAAGCCGAGCGTGTAGCCCTCGCTCGAGCCGACCTCGCGGTAGAACGCGCAGAATTTGCAGCGCGCCACGCAGATGTTCGTGTAGTTGACGTTGCGGTCGATGATGTACGAGACGACGCCTTCCGGGTGCTTGCGGCGGCGCACCGCGTCGGCCATCTGCCCGAGCAGCGCCGTGGGCGCGTCCGTGTAGAGTTCGAGCGCCTCATCGAACGACAAGCGCCCGCCCACGGCGACACGCGCAGAAATGTCCTGAACACTCATGATCGACGGACCCGGGCGAGTGCCCGGATCCGTCCCATTCTATCGAGATCGCGACCCTGGGCGCCGCTGCTTCCGGGGGAGTCTCCCCCATCGTCGCCGGAGTCCGGTCGACCGAAATCGCTCGAGCCGTTTTCGCGCTACACAGACTCGAAAACGGCTTTAGTCGAGCCGTAGTGCTTCAATCGGATCGACGAGTGCCGCCCGCCGTGCTGGAATGAAGATGGCCGTAACGGCGACGAGCGCCATCAATCCGGCGACACCAGCAAGCGTCAAGGGATCAAACGGTTCCACGTTGAACAACTGCGACGTCAGCAGTTGCGCCAGGCCGATGGCGCAGACAATCCCGACGGCCATGCCGACGAGTGCGTGCGTCAGCCCCTGACGCATGACGAGCCCGAGCACTTGCCGGCGTTGTGCGCCAATGGCGACGCGAATGCCAATCTCGCGAGTTCTCTGAGCCACGGAGTAGGAAATCACGCCGTAGATGCCCAGAAGTGCCAGGCCAATCGCGGCCGCGCCGAACGCCATCAGAATGCGCACGAGGAACTGCCGCTGTGCGACACCGCCGGCCACGAGGTCGTCCATCGTCCTGACCTGATAGACCGGCAGGGTCGCATCGACCGCGCGCACCTCCCGGCTGATCGCGTCGGCCAGGCCCGACCCGTCTCCCCGCGTGCGCAACAACAGCGCCACGGTGAGGTTGGACGCCTGTTCGAACGGGCGATACAGCATCGGCTGCGGCGTGTCGTCGAGCCGGCGATGGCGGACGTCGCCGGCGACGCCGACGACCGTCAGCCAGGGCGCTTGAGGCGACAAGCGCACGCGGCTGCCCACCGGATCCTGGCCGCTCCAGTACAGACGCGCGGCCGCCTCGCTCACGATCGCCACCGGCTCTCCGCCGGCGCGATCGAAATCCGTAAACGCCCGCCCGCGCGTGATCGGGATGCGCAGGGTGTCGAAGTAGCCCGGCGACACCTGGAAGTAGTGCGCGGTCATCCGGCCGATCTGATCCGCGCTGACTTTGCCGTCGATCTCGAAGAAGAGCGGCGGGTTGTAGCCGCCAAGCGGGACCTGCGTCGAGAGCGCGACCTGCTCGACATCAGGCAGCTGCGCAAGCCGGAGCAGAATCTCGCGGCCGAACGCCGCGCGTTTTTCGGGGACGAGATAGACGCCGTTTTTCGGATCGTTCGGACGCGGCAGCCACACACGCGCGGTCGTGACGTGCTCCGTGTCAAACCCCACCGGCACGCTGGTCAGCGCCCAG
This sequence comes from Vicinamibacterales bacterium, assembly GCA_036274055.1. GTDB lineage: Bacteria > Acidobacteriota > Vicinamibacteria > Vicinamibacterales > SCN-69-37 > DASUGM01. The sequence goes on from DASUGM010000086.1 coordinate 2,581, forward strand.
AAGCTGCGCGCGAGCAGCCCGGCGCCAATGAGCAACACCATTGCGATCGCGACCTCGGCGCTGACCAGGGCATTGCGCAAGCGAATACCCTGCGGTCCCGCACTTCGGCCACGGCCCGCTTCACGAACCGTCGCGAGCGCGTGGACGTTGCGCATCTGCCACGCCGGCGCCAGGCCGAACAGCAAGGTCGAGACGGCCCCGAGCAGCAGCGCGACCAGCGCCGTTTGGCCGTCGAGCGCCACGTCGCCGATACGCGGCAGCCGGCCAGGCGCCAGCGCGATGAGCGCCCGCAGGCCCCAGGCCGCGACAATCAGACCAAACACGCCGCCGGCCGCGGCCACGAGCGCCGCTTCGGTCAACACCTGGCGCGCCAGGCGCGACGGCGTCGCGCCGAGCGAGACGCGCACCGCCATTTCCTGGTGCCGTTGCGACGCCCGGGTGAGCATCAGATTCGCGACGTTGACGCACGCAATCAGCAGGACGAAGCCGACCGCGGCGAGCAGGATGAGCATGGGTGTGCCGACGAGTCCGACGACGTCCTCCTGCAACGGGACGATGCGGGGCGTCCAGCCGGATGTCTCGGGGTAGTCGGCTGCAAACTGGCGGCTGACATTCGCCCCGTAGGCCTCGAGCCGCTCCTGCGCCTGCGCAAGGGTGACGCCTGGCTGCAGCCGGGCCAATGCGCCCTGGAGGAAGCGCCGGGTCCGGTTCGGCGGCCCGAACGGCAGCCCGCGGTACCCCGCCGGGCTCCAGAGATCGACCTCGGTCTGCACGGTGCTGCCCGGATGCCGGAAGTCCGGCGGCATCACGCCAATGAGCACGAACGGATCGCCGTCCACGACCAGCGTTCGGCCGAGCACGTTCGGGTCCGCATCGAGCCGGCGCCGCCAGTACGCGTCGCTGACGACCGCGAGTTCGGGAATACCGGGCCCGTCGTCATCCGGACCAAAGACGCGGCCGATCTGTGCCTGCACGCCGAGAATCGAAAAGTAGTTCCACGTCGCGAGCATCGTCTCGACCCGTTCGGGTTCGGCGCCGCCGGTGACGTTGGCGTTGATCGGATACAGACCGGCGACTCCGGAAAACAGATCGGTCCGTGATTGATAGTCGAACAACTCGACGGCGGCGACGCCCGTGTCGCTCGCGCCCAACCGCGTCAACGCGCTGGTGATGCGCACCAGCTGTTCGGGTTGAGTGAACGGCAGCGGTCTGAGCAGCACCGCGTTGACGATGCTGAAAATGGCGGCGTTCGCGCCGATGCCCAGCGCGAGGGTGCCAATGACGACGGCGGCAAACGCCGGCGCGCGACGCAGATTTCGCAGCGCGTACTTGAGATCCTGGACGAGGGTGGCCATGCGCGCAGTATAGCGCCGCGTTTTGGCGTTAATCCCGCGTCGCCGGCGTCTCGCCGCCGTGTCCGAATACGAACGAAGCGCGAGTGCGCGACTCAGCGCTCGCGGAAGAACGCGATCATGTCCATGCTCTTGGCCGGCGAGGCACCGAGCTGACGGAGCATGGTCGTGATCTGGCCGCGGTGGTACGAGGCGTGATTGACGACGTGCTGCAACATCTGCGCGATCGACGACCGTCCAGGGGTGCCGTTGAGCAGGCGGTAGTCGAGGTCGCGATTGAGGCCGGTTTCGCCCAGGTCCCCGACGAGCGATCGGACGTGGGCTTCGAGATCCGCCCAGGCCGCGCGCAGCGAAGCGACGTCAGGGAAGCGATCGAACGGGATGGGCTCGGAGGGTGAGACACCGCTCCAGCGCGAATGCCAGATCCACTCCGCCGAGTAGGTGTGGACGCAGGTATCGCGCACGGACTTGAAGCTGTTCTTCATGTCCTGCACGAACTGCTCGGGCGTCAGCGCCGTCACCGCATCGAGCACGCGGTCCCGCGCCCAGTAGTGATAGTCGAGCAACTGCTGTGCGTCAGCGGGCGTCATGTCTCCTCCGGTGGACACCGCGGTGGGGTCGCGTCTTGAATTGACGTACAGATCGTCTGTAC
>DASUGM010000087.1:0-20558 GCA_036274055.1 Vicinamibacterales bacterium
TTACGTAAAAAGCGACCCGGTCCCTTTTTCACTCCGGCCGCAGCGCCAGCAGCGGATCGATCCGCGACGCCCGCAGCGACGGCAGGAGCGACGCCAGCGCCGCGACGACGCCGAAGAGCAGCGCGACCGCGCCGTAAATCATCGGGTCGAGCGGCGCGACCTGGAACAGCAGCGACTGAATCAGGCGGGCGGCGCCGGCCGCGCCCGCCAGGCCGAGCACGAGCCCAATCGCGACCAGCGTCAGCCCGCCCCGCATCACCAGCGCGACTACTTGTCCGGCCCGCGCGCCGAGCGCCATGCGGATGCCGATCTCCGCGGTGCGCTGCGAGACGGTGTAGGAAATCACCGAGTACAGGCCGACCGCCGAGAGCAGGAGCGCCAGCGCCGCGAATGCCGCGGTCACCGACGCGACGATGCGCTGCGTGCCGACGCTGGCAGAGATGTTCGCGTCCATGGTCGAGAAGAACGAGATCGGCTGATTGGCATCGACGCGCGCCACCGCGGCGCGAATGACATTCTGCAGATTCGCCGGATCGCCGCTGGTCCGGACGACGATCGCCATCGACGCCCGGCCGAGCTGCCGCATCGGATGGTAGATCTCGTCGGGCGTCGGCGTGTTGAGGCCGATCGCCTTGACGTCGCGCACGACGCCGACGATTTCGCTGGCGACGTCGGCGTTCGCCCCGCGGAGCAGGACTTTGCCGACCGGAGATTCCTCGGGAAACAAGCGGCGCGCCAGCGATTCGTTGATGATGCAGACGCCGGCCGCGCCGGCCCGATCGTCGGGTGAGAAGAACCGGCCGGAGACGCGGGTCATCCCGAGCGTCTCGAAGTAGCCGTCGCTGACGATCGCGAGATTGGCGAGCGGCCGCTGTCCGAGCGGCAGAATCGGCCGGCCCTGGACGCTGTACGGCGATCGCGGGTTGAAGCCTGACAGCGGCAGTCCGACCGCCGCGGCCGCGCCCGTGACTTGCGGCTGCTGGCGAAGCTGCGCGATGACGTCGTCATAAAACGCGGCCTGCCGCGGCGGCGTCGCATACGCCTGCGCCGGCAAACCCACGAACGCCGACGCCAGCCCTCGCGGATCGAAGCCCGGTGACGTTTGCTGCAGCTTCAGGAAACTCGTCAGCAGCAAACCCGACCCGACGAGGAGAACGACCGACAACGCGACTTCTGCGACGATCAGCGCCCCGCGAAATCGTCCGGCGCCGCTGCTCGACGACCCGCGAGCGCTGTCCTTCAGCCCCTCGACGAGATCCGCGCGCGAGGCGTGGACCGCCGGCGCCAGGCCGACGAGCACCGCCGAGACCAGCGTGACCGCGACGGTCAGCGCCAATGCCGGCCAGGTCATCGTCAACGCCGTGTTGGGCGGCAGTTGCGCGCTGAGCAGTGACTGCAGCCCGGTCAACGCCCACACACCAAGGAGGCCGCCGAGGAGTCCGGCGATGCACGAGAAGGTCAGGCTTTCGATCAGGAACTGGCGGACGATGCGACCGCGCATCGCGCCGAGCGACTGGCGCACGGCAATCTCCTTGTGCCGCGTCGTCAGCCGGCCGAGAAAGAGCGAGGCGACGTTGGCGCAGGCGATCAGCAGCACGAACGCGACCGCGGCGAGCAGCGTGTAGAACGTCGGCTGCAGGCTGGAGACGAGAAAGTCGATGTAAGCCTGGGGCACGCTGGTGTTCTGAGCGTCGAGCCGGCCGCCGAACTGAGCCTTGTAGTCGCGGCTGATGGCGGCCAGTTCCTCGCGGGCGCTTTCGAGCGAGACGCCGGGTTTGAGTCGCGCAATCGGTTGCGCGTAGCCGGCACCCGCCTGGACCTGAGCCGCGGTCAGTCCGCCGACTTCGAAAACGCGCGGCGCGAAGATCTGCACCTGGCCGAATGGCACGCTCATCCGCGGCGGCGTGATGCCGACTACCTGCCAGGAGGTCCCGCCCAGCACGATCGACTCGCCGACCAGCGACTCGCGGCCGCCGAATTTCGTCTGCCACAGTTCGTAGCTCACCAGGCAGACCGCCGGCCCGTTGGGGACATCTTCTTCCGGCGCGATATTGCGGCCGCGGACCGGCGTGACGCCGAGCGTCGGCAGAAACGACGCGCTGACGCGCAGACCTTGAAGCTGATCCGGATCGCCGTTGCCGGTGAGGTTGAAGGTGTCGAACGCGCTGAGTGCCAGCGCCGAGAACGAGGTCACATGATCGCGAAGAAATTCATAACGCGGATAGGACACCGACGCCGCCGGCGCGCGCAGCTGCGGGTTGCTGTTCAGGATCGCGACCAGCGACGACGGGCTGGTGATCGTAATCGGATTCAGTACCAGGCGGTCGTAGACGGAGAACAGGGACGTCGTCGCCGCGATGCCGAGCGCGATGGTGAAGATGGCGACCATCGAAAACCGCGGGTGCTTGCGCAGCGTACGGAGGGCGGTCCTGAAGTCAGACATGCCGGATTATGACCACGCTGGCGGGCCGGCGTCCCGACCAGAGTGATGAAATGAGTCAGCCCAGGGGCCGGGCGCGGCCGGGCGCAGCTATTGCGGGGTCTGACTGACCGAGGGCATGTGGTCGCGATCGGGCGGATGTCGGCGATGCCACTGCACGAGGACAAACGCGACGACGACGCCGAGGACCAGCGCCGTCAGGATGAGCAAACCCGTGATACCGAGCGAGCCGACAACCACATCGGCCAGCGACGTGTTTTCGGCCGGCTGTTGCGGCAGGTTGATGATGAACGGCTGCGGATTCTGCTGCACGGCGCTACCGCCGATCCCAGTCTACCGCGCGGCCGTGGGGATCGGCGCGGTCACTTTCTTGAGCGAACTCTGGTATTTCAGCACCGCGTCGCACAGCGCCTGGGCGATGCGCTGGCGGTACGACGGGGTCTTCAGCAGCGCCGCTTCCGACTTGTTGGTCAGAAAGGAGATCTCGGCCAGGACGCTCGGCATCTGAGCGCCAATCAGGACGACAAACGGCGCCTGCTTGACGCCGAGGTCTTTGGCGCCGGCGTTCTGACTGCTCAGCCGGCGTACCATCGACGTCTGCACCATCGAGGCCAGCTCGCGCGACTCGGCGAGTTTGTTGTTCATCGCAATCGCCCGCAAGATCGCCGGCAGGGTCCCCATCGATTGCGAACTCGACGCATTTTCGCGCGCGGCGACGGCTTCCGCGTCGGGGTTGGTGGCGAAGTTGAGGAAGTAGGTCTCCACTCCGCGCGCCGCGGCCCGCCGGCTGGCGTTGGCATGAATCGACAGGAACAGGTCGGCGCTCTGGCGATTCGCGATCGCGGTCCGTTCTTCGAGCGCGATGTAGGTGTCGTTGTCGCGCGTCAGCACGACTTCGAACCCGGGCTGATCGAGCAGCAGCTTGCGCAGCCGCTGCGCGACGTCGAGCACCAGTTCCTTCTCGTTGATGCCGTTGGCGCGCGCGCCGGGATCGTGGCCGCCGTGGCCGGCATCGATGACGATGCGTGAGACCCCGAGGCCAAGTTGACGGGCCAGAGAGTAACTGCCCTTGCTCGTGCTTGACGCCGGAGCCGGCGCGGATGGCGTCGCCGCCGCGGGTTCGTCGGCAGGCCTGGACGGCGGCGCCTCCACGGGCAGCGAATCAGCCTCGAGGTCGATGACGAGGCGGAACGGGTTGTACATCGGAAAGACGCTGTAGCGCGGCGCGCCCTTGACGTCGATCACGACGCGCGTCATGCCGGCAACCGGCCTCCCGACCCGCACCCCTGAAACCAAGGAGCCTTTGAGCGCGTCGAGGCCGTCGCTGACGCTCGCCGGCGTCATCGCGTTCTGCAAGTCGAAGAAGACCCGGTCCGGGTTGGCGACGCGGTCGCCGGTGAAATCGATCTCGCGGCTGAGCTCGATGGTGACGCGATCGCCGCGCGGCAGCGCCGAGCGCACGATGGCCTTGACCAGCGCTGCCGGCCCCTGAGGCGCGCCCGCCTGTGGCGGCGGCAGGCCCTTTTCGGCTGCCGCCTCCGCTGCCGCCTCCGCGGGCGCCGCCGCAGGCGCCGCCGTGGAGTCGGCTTCGAGGCTCCTCGGCGACGGCGGCGGTCCGGATGGTTTGGTCGCGGCCGTCGGCGGCGCGGCAGCTGGCGCTGGCTCGAGCGCGTTGGCACGCGCCGCCGCCGTGGCGATCAGCGAACTGGTCGGGTACTCCTTGCGCAGCCAGGTCAACAACCGCAACGCCTCAGCGCGATCGGCGGCCGAGCGGCCGCGGGCAAACGCAAGCTCGTACAGGCCGGCGCCCTGGAGCAGCGCGTTGTCGCTGTACCCGCTCGTCGGGTACTTGCGGACCAGCGCTTCGTACTGCTTCGCGACCGTTCGCAGCGTTGTCGTCGCGCTTGCCGATGGCTTGGCGCTGCGCGCCGCCTGCTCTCTGGTCTGCAGGCGATCGTATTGAGTTTTGGCAGACTGCGCCGCGGCCACGGCGGGCCAGAGACACAACAAGAGGAGAGCAAGGATTCTCGTCATGGTTAACTCACTGTGGGACTTCATCGAAATAGTCCACGCCGACCAGCACTTCGCGCTTGCCACCGGCGGCGGGGGAGACCACGCCCTCGGCTTCCATCATGTCGATCAGCCGCGCCGCGCGGCTGAACCCGATGCGCAACCGTCGTTGCAGATAGGAAATCGACGCCTGGCCGCTGGAGACGACGATTTTTGCGGCTTCGTCGTAGAGATCGTCTTTCTCCATCTCCAGCTTCTCGGCGGCCGGCTTCTCTTCGGCGGTAATCGTCGTGTCGTACATCGGCTTGCCCTGCTTGCGCAGGAAGCTGCACAGCCGCGCCGTCTCCTGCTCGGAGATGTACGGTCCGTGAATACGCGTGTAGCGCGACGAGGCCGGCGGCAGGAACAGCATGTCGCCCTTGCCGAGCAGCTGCTCGGCGCCGTTGCCGTCGAGAATCGTCCGCGAGTCGATTCGTGACGCGACGCGGAAGGCAATCCGCGCCGGCAGGTTGGCCTTGATGACGCCGGTGATGACATCCACCGACGGCCGCTGCGTCGCCAGGATCAGGTGGATGCCGATCGCGCGCGCCATCTGCGCCAGCCGCGCGATCGACTCTTCGACTTCCTTGCCGGCCACCATCATCAGGTCGGCGAGTTCGTCGATGATCACGATGATGAATGGCAGCGTCTTCAATTCCTTGCCGTGCGAGTCCTTGGCGTCCTTGTTTTCCGCGAGCGCCGCTTTGACGTTGCGGTTGAACTGGTCAATGTTGCGGACGCCGTGAGCGGCGAGCAGCTTGTAGCGCTCTTCCATCTCGCGCACCGCCCAGCGCAGCGCGTTGGCCGCCTGCTTCGGTTCGACGACGACCGGCGTCAGCAAATGCGGGATGTCTTCGTACATCCCGAGCTCGAGCCGCTTCGGGTCGATCATGATGAAGCGGACGTCGTCGGGCGTGGCGCGGAAGAGGATGCTGCTGATCATCGCGTTGACGCTGACCGACTTGCCGGCGCCGGTCGAACCGGCGATCAACAGATGCGGCATCGTCGTCATGTCGCTGACGAACGGTTCGCCGTGGATGCCCTTGCCCAGCGCCAGGGTCGTCTTCGACTGCGCGCGCGTGTAGGACTCGTCTTCGAGCAGTTCGCGCAGCGAGATCGCCTCGCGATGACGGTTGGGAATCTGGATGCCGACCGTCGACTTGCCCGGGATGCGATCGATCAGGACCGATTCGGCCTGCATCGCGAGGCAGAGGTCGTCGGCCAACCCGGTGATCCGGCTGTACTTCACGCCGGCGTCGGGCTTGAACTCGTAGGTCGTGACCACGGGCCCGGGGTGAATCTGCACGACGGTGCCTTCGACGCTGAACTCGCGCGATTTTTCTTCCAGCAGCCGCGCGGAGTCCATCAACTCGCGCTCGTCGATCTTGTGTGGGTCCTTGGCGGCGTCGAGCAGCGTGACCGGCGGGAGCAGATAACCGCCTTGGCGGCGCTCCACCGGCGTCTTCTCCGCGTCCGACAGCGGCAACGGCTGCGGCACGGCGGACGGCGCCGCGCGCTTGATCGCCGGCGGCTTCGCAGCCGGTTTGCGCACCGGGAGAATCTCCTCGTCCTCGTCGTCGTCGGGCTCGAGCAGCGGCTTCGAATTGGAGCGCGCCGCTTTCAGCTTCTGTGCGGCGTCGGCGACCTTGGTGGCAATCTCGGGCGCCTTCTCCTTGCCGGCCTTCTTTATGTGCTTGTCGATGATCTGCTTGCGTTCCTTCTCACGGCGCCGGCCGTCGCGCCACTCGCGGTAGAGCTCGAGGACGCCGCGCTTCGGCTTCGCCTTCTTCGCAACCCTGGTGAACACGTGCCCGAGCGAGAAATGCGTCGCCAGCAGAAAGCCGAGCGCTGACAGCGCCAGCAGCACGATCGCGGCGCCGGTGCGGTTGAGGACCCCCGACAGGGTCGCGCCGATCAGGCCGCCGACCAGGCCGCCAGCCTGATAGACCTGCGCATTGCGGCTGAACGCACTGACAACGATCCCGATGAGCGCCGCCGAGCAGCCGACCAGCAGCGCCGCGCCGATGAGCTTGGTGTACGGCGCATCAATCTTCGTGCACCAGAAATAGTGCCAGGCGATGACGGCGAGCGCGACCGGCAGGATCACCGCGGTGTAGCCGACCAGTTGATAGGAGGCGAGCGCGATAAACGCGCCGAACGGCCCGGCGAAGTTGTTCACCGAGTCGCCGGTCGAGTCGTTGAAGAACCACACCGGGTCGCGGCTCGACCAGGTCACCAGCGAGATGAACCAGATCAGCGCGGCGGCGAAGAGCACGACGCCAGTGAATTCGTTGACGCGACGCGTGAGAGCCGACTCGGCCAAGTAATTCCTCCTCAGACTTCCATGACGACCGGCAGAATCAGCGGCCGGCGCCCGACGCGCTTCTTGAACAGCCGCTGCAATTCCAGACGGATGCGTTCCTTCAACAACCCGGGATCCGTGCGTTCTTCGCGCGGAGCGCTTTCAATCCCCCGCGTCAGCACGTCCGGCGCCTCGCGCAGGACATCGGCGTGACGCGCGTCCACGGCCAGCCCGCGGGTGATCAGCTCCGGCGGCTGCTCGAGGATGCCGGTCTGGCTGCTGATCGCCACGACCGCGACGACCAGGCCGTCACCGGCCAGGTGCTTACGGTCGCGGAGGACTTCGTCGGCGATTTCCCCGGAGCGGGTCCCGTCGATCAAGACGCGGCCCGCCGGCACCTTGTCGGCGACCCGGGCCCCGGACTCGTCGAAGCGGAGGACGTCGCCGTCTTCCAGCATGAGAACGGTCGTACGGGGGTGAACGAGGGTGGCCATGCGCGCGTGTCGAGACAATTGCCGGTACTCCCCATGTATCGGCACGAAGTACCGCGGCCTGACCAGGGAAATGATGAGTTTGAGCTCTTCCTCGCTGCCATGCCCCGAAACGTGGATGTGCTTCTGGCCGTCGGCGACGACGTCCGCGCCGCGGCGGGCCACGTGATTCATCACCCGGGCCACCGCCTTTTCGTTGCCGGGGATGATCCGGGCGGAGAACACAACCACGTCTTCGGCGGCCAGCTTGATGTGCCGGTGGTCGTCGATGGCGATGCGGGGCAGGGCCGCCATGGGCTCGCCCTGCGATCCGGTGCAGAGGCAGACGACGTCCTCGGCGTGGTAGTCGCGGACCTCAGCATCGCGAATGAGCAGGCGCGATTTGACCTTGAGCGCGCCCAAATCAAGCGCGATCTGCGAGGTGTGCTGCATGCCGCGGCCGACGAACGCGACCTTGCGATCGAACTGGTCAGCAAGGTCGCAGATGATTTGATGCCGGTAAACACTGCTCGCGAAAGCGGTCACCACAATCATGCCGCCGGCGTTGGCGAAGACCTCCTCGAAGCCGGCGATGACGTCGCGCTCCGAGCCACTGTGCCCCGGCCGATCGGCGTTGGTGCTGTCGGACAAAAGAGCGAGCACGCCCGAGGCGCCAAGCTCGGCAAGGCGATGGAGGTCGGTCGCTTCGCCGTCCATCGGCGTCTGATCGATCTTGAAGTCGCCGGTGTGGACGATGACCCCGGCCGGCGTATGGAGGGCCAGCGCCAGGCAATCCGGCATGCTGTGCGTCACCCGCAGGAACTCGATGCGAAAAGGGCCGATCGTCACCTCGTCGTGCGGCTTGACTGGCTTCAGCCGGTCGCCAGCATCGATGCCATGCTCGTCGAGCTTGGGGCCGACCAGCGCCAGCGTGAACGGCGAGCCATAAATCGGACCGCTGATGCGATCGAAAACGTGCGCGATCGCGCCGATGTGATCTTCGTGGCCATGAGTGAGGATCAGCGCCGAGATCGTGACGCCGTAGGCGTCGAGCGCGTCGAGGTCCGGAATCACCAGGTCAACGCCGAACAGTTCCGGCTCCGGGAACATCACCCCCGCATCGATGAGCAGAGCGGTATCGCCCGAACGGACGAGCAGCATGTTCATGCCGAACTCGCCGAGTCCGCCAAGTGGGACGATGTCTACTGCGGGCGCGACCGACGCGCCGTCCTGGAGCGACAACGAGGCCTTTCAACGCACCAGACCCTCGCCGTGGGGCGGCGGTGGCTGGCCTGGCGGGTCGCTGGGAGGGACCCGAAAAACGGCGGGAAAACCGCGAAAACTATAACACGGGCGGGCGCCTGGCGGTGGCAAACAGCTCCGCAAGCCGCGCGATCTCTGTGACTTGCAGGGTTTCGGGACGGCGTCGAGCGTCGATGCCGGCCAGCGCCAGGATCGCCGGGGCCGTACGGTCGAAAGATTTGAGCGCATTGCCCAGCGTTTTCCGCCGCTGGCTGAACATCGCTTTGGTCATCTGCTCGAACAGGTGTTCGTCAGCGATGCGCACCGCCGCCGGCCCGAAGTCGAGCCGGACCACGGAGGAGCGGACTTTCGGGGGCGGGGAAAACGCCGTCGGCGGCAAGTCCAGCAGCCGGGTGACCCGAGTGAAGACCGATGTCATCACCGTCAGGACGCCGTAGGCCTTGGATCCGGCGCGGGCGACCAGGCGATCCGCCACCTCGCGCTGGAGCATCACCGTAGCGTCCACGAACAGCCGGTGCTGCCGCTGCAGTTCGATCAGGCGGAACAGCAGCGGCGTCGAGATGTTGTAGGGCAAGTTGCCGACGACGCGGAATCGCCGGTGCGCAGGCGTCGCGGACAGGCCCAGCGGCGACTGGGGCTGCAGCCCGGTCAGGAACGCCACGACATCGGTCTTGAGGATGTCGCCTGAAAGAATCGTGACGTTCGGCGGCACGCGTCCGGCCAGCGCCGCCACGAGATCGCGATCGATCTCGATGGCGAGGATCGGCGCGCCGGTGGCCGCGAGCGGGAAGGTCAGCGCTCCGGACCCCGGGCCGATCTCGAGAAACACGTCTCCCGGCTGGGGATCAATCGCAGCGACGACCTTGTTGGCCCATGACTGCGCGAGAAAATGCTGGCCGAATCGCTTTCGCGGGCGGTGCGGACCGGCGCGCAGCATGCGGGTCATCGCGCGGCCCGACGCAGTTCGGCGCGGCGGACGCGCAGGCTCAACTCGCGCGTGTCGTCGCCGTGGCCCATGGCTTTGGGCGTGACGGGGTCCGGGCCAATCAGCACGATCAGATTCGCGCCGCCGCGCAGGTCCGACGAAGGCAGTTCCCATTCGTAGTTGCGCATCGTCTCGGTCATGAGTTGCTCGGGCAGCCGGCGGCCGTTGACTTCGACCCCAATCCGCGCGCCAGCCGGCCGCGCCGGCTCGGCCTCGACGACGAGAGTCAACGGCTCCGGGGCCGCCAATGCGAACTCGAGGTCGGCGCGCGCGGCCGACGTCCAGCGATAACGGTCGTCTCCGTTTCTTTCGACGTTGTGCCAGCCCCACGTGCCGAACCCCGCGGAGCGCGCCAGCTCGACCTGGGAAATCGATCGGTCGCCGAGCAGCACGGCTCCGTCCGGCGGCGCGCCGCAATACCGGACGCCGGTGGTGCGACGGCTGCGGACGAAGATTGCGACCCAGGTCGGGCTTGGCCCGGTGGCCAGCACCAGATCAGCGTGTCCGTCGGGCGTCAATGGAAAGGGAAAGGTCGCTCGGGCGACGAAGCGCGTCGGCGGCCTGGACGTCAGCGTCGCCCGAGCCAGTTCGGCGTAGAGCGCATCGCGCGCCGCGGGATCGGCCGTGTCGAATGACTCCAGGGTTGCGCTGACTTCCTCGCCGTCCGACATGTACGCGCCCACCTCCAGGGCGGCCCGATCCGCGCCGACGATCACGGTCACCTGCATGTCGTCGGTCCGCCTCGGCATCTGGAGATCGCTACCGACCCAGGCGGTGAGGCGTGGGCCCATGAGGACGTCGCGGTCGAGAATGGACCATGAGTTGGTCATCCCATCGCGACACGGCGCGAGCCCGACTCCGCGGAATACTGGCACGCGATCGGCGTCGAACGGCGCCGAATCTGGCGACGTGAGCGCGACCGGCGTCATGAAGATCCCTCGGGACTCAATCAGCCGCCGTGCGGGCTCGAAGGTGTAGGTAGTCACCTCATCAGACCAATTTCGCCGCGGGTCGACGCCGTGCAGGCGGCCAATCGACACCCGGCCGCGGGCGGCGTGGTCGACTAGCAGGCCGTAGCGCACGGCGTGCGACAACGCGTCGTCGTGATCGAAGTAGACCACCGCGGGGGTCTCAATCTGCGCCAGGAACGCCGAGACCAGCCGGCGATCGAAGGTCTCGGCGCTCAAATCCTCGGCCGCGTATGAACGACTGACCAGCACGACGGCCAGCGTGCCCGCCGCGGCCAGCGAGAGCGCGCCGGCCCACCCGCGATCGCGCGCGATTATCCGCGCGACGAGTGCCGCGCCCACACCGGCAAGGAGCCAGAGCGTCATGAACACCGGCACCAGGAAGACCTGCGTGTCTGGAACGTCGTAGGTCAGAGCGAAGAAGAAAATCGTGACACCGGTCGCGAGCACGAGCGCGGCCGCGCGCCAGTTCGTGCGCAACAGCCAGGCGACGCCAATCAGCGCGAGCACGAGTCCGGCGATCGTCAGTTCCGTGCTGATGAACCCGACCACGAAACCCAGACGTTGATCGAGCAGCTGTTCCCACGTGAATCCGAAAAAGAAACTGGCGAACTGTTTGCCCCGCAGCACATCCAACAACTGCGAGGCATTCCGGGCGCTGGCCTCGATGTACGGCGCTCCCTGAAACGTGCGCAGCACGACGTAGGCATACTGAGCGAAGCCGAGCGCGACCAATGCTGCCGTCCCGACGACGACGGACGGGCGCAACAATACGCGCCAGTCGACGAGCAGCACGAAGACCGCGAGCAGCGGCGCGATCATGAAAATCGTCGGGTGATGCCCGAGTGCAAGGGCGGCGACGGCGACGGCGGCCAACAGGTCGCGATCGTGACGCGTGCGCTGCCAGCGGAACACGAGCGCGAACACGGTGAGCTGCAGGAACGTCGCCAGGGTGTAGACCTCGGCCCCCGTGGCCTGCGCCCAGAAGACCGGTCCGAACGCCAATCCCCACGCCGCAAGCAGCGCTGCGCCGCGGTCGGCGCCGAGTTGCCGTGCCGCCGCGACCATCGCGCCGGCCGCCAGCGCGCCGAACAGCGCGGTCATGAAGTTGACGCGCCAGGCGACGTCCGCGATCGGAAGTTTGCCGAATGCCCACGACAAGAAAATGAACAGCGGATAGCCGGGTGGATGCGGAGTGCCGAGGATGTATCCGACGTACTGGAATTTTGGCGTGTCGCCGCGGGCGATCAGGCCAGGCGCCATCGTCAGCAGATACACCACGAGCGGCGGCAAGCACGCAACGAGCGCAAGAAAGCCGACGCGCTTAGTCGTCGGCGCCGTCAACGTCGTCCTCGCCGCGCCAGTAGCGCTCTTCGATCTCTTCGATTTCCTCTTCCGACAGCCCGAAATAGTGACCGATCTCGTGAATCAGCGTCTCGCCGATCGCGACGACGACGTCGTCCTCATCGTCGCTCGCGTCTTCGATCGGGCCCTGGAACAGCGTCACTTTGTCGGGCATCACCGTTTCGTGCGACCACTGACGCTCGGTGAGCGGTGTGCCCTCGTAGAGCCCGAGCAACGTGTCCGGCGGATCGATGCCGACGTCGGCGAGCTGCGCCATCGTCGGTTCGTCTTCGACGACGATGGCGATGTTCTTGAGCGCGTCGCGGAATCGAATCGGAATACCGGCCAGCGCCTCGTCGACGAGCTTGCGGAACTGCTCGCGGGTCATCGGCTCCTGGCCTTCGGCTTCTTGCCGGCTTTCGGTGCGGCCTTGGCGCCGAGCTTCCGGAAGTAGTCGCAGTCAGTGCGAATGAGACAGCGATCGCAGAGCGGCCTGGGGCGGCAGATGCGGCGGCCGTGCAGAATCAGGACATCCGAGCCGCGGGTCCAACGTTCCGGCGGCAGCAGCGCCGTCAGCTGCGACTCGACCTTCTCGGCATCGTCGCTGCGAGCCAGGCCGATGCGATTGGCGACGCGCAGCACGTGGCGATCGACCGGGAATCCCGGCACGCCGAGCGCGTGGCCGAGCACGACGTTCGCGGTTTTCCTGCCGACACCCGAAAGCCGGACCAGTGCCTCCATCGACGCGGGAATTTCGCCGCCATGTTCGGCGACGACCGCACGGGCCATTGCGACGAGGCTGCGCGACTTGGCGCGAAAGAACCCGGTCGCATGGATCTGCGGCTCGAGTTCTTCAGCTTCAGCCCGGGCAAGCGCCCGGGCGTCCGGATAGCGCGCGAACAGCGCCGGCGTGACCAGGTTCACGCGCGCGTCGGTCGACTGCGCCGACAGGATCGTGGCGACCAGCAGTTCATACGGCGTGCGGTAGTGCAGTTCGGTGTCAGCGTTTGGATGTTGAACATCGAGGCGATCGAAGATCGACGACGCGCGCGACGCTGTGGCGTCGCGTGAAGGCGGACGGACGCGAGGCATGGCCTGTCGCGAGTTTAGTGCAGCGGACCTTTGGTCGTCGCGACGACCTCCTGCACCTGCTGGGTTTCCTGCACCGAGCGCATCTGCTCCTGGAGCGCCGCGATCAAGCCGGGGACGACGCCGAAGGGGAGAGCGATGCGCGCCACCACGGGCGCGCGGACGGTCTGCGACGCTTCGGCGGTCTTGATGTCCTGCTCCGATAACGGCCGGACGTCACAGAAGGTGAGGGTCAGATCGAACGGCGTGTGAGCGACGGCGCAAAAATTAGCGTACTCGCGGCGAATCGTCGCCGGCTCGCCCCCCTCGTCCGGAACGATGGTGAAGTTGATCTGCTTGGACATGACGTCAGTATTTTCGCATTACTCCGACGACGACGCCCTGGACCTGCACCTGTGACGGCTCGAGGTAGATCGGCTGCATCGCCGGATTGGCGGGCTGCAGCCGGATCCGGCCGTGTTCGCGGTACAGCTTCTTCAAGGTGACATCGGTGCCGCCGACCAGGGCGATCACCATCTCGCCGTTGTCGGCCGTTTTCCGGTCCTCGACGACGACGAAGTCGCCGTCTTTGATCTGCTCGTCGATCATCGAGTCGCCCTTGACGCGCAGCACGTACGATTCGCGTTTGCCGACAAGATCTTCAGGTACCGCGATGGTCTCCGCTGATGCGACCGCTTCGATCGGAAGCCCGGCCGCGACGTAGCCAAGCAGCGGCAGCTCAATGGCCCGCTGACCGGTCCGCGCCGACAGCAGCTCCACCGAACGGCTGCGATTCCAGGAACGGCGAATGAACCCCTTCTCCTGGAGGTTGGTCAGGTGCTTGTGCACCGTCGCCAGCGATGACAGGTTGAATCGCCGGCCGACCTCTTCGAGGCTGGGGGCATAGCCGTGCTGCTGGATGAATTCCTGGAGGTAGTCGAGAATCTCGCGCTGGCGTTTCGTCAGAGGCTGCACCGGTTATCTCCCTGTGAGGAACGGGCGAAACATGGCGAAAGTATACCCAAAGAAAAGGCGAAAATCCACCGCGCGGGCTGCCACGGAAGTTTCATTTCTTCCCACGCTGACCCGGGTGGACAATGCCTGTGGGGCGGCTCCCCGTAGGCCATCGTCGGCGTTTTGCGCACCGCGCCGACCGATGGCCTATCCGGTTTCCCGCCTCATCTACCCACCGCCTAGCGTCGGAAGAGCGCGGCCAGCGAGAACGCCAGCACCAGCGCCGCCCCGAGAAACAGGACCAGCGCGATTATCAGGCCGCCAAACAACAGCGGACCAGTGGCTTGCGTCGCATGCTGGAGTACGAAATTCGCGGCCCAGACGAGCAGAATCGCGAGCAGGACTCCGAGGACGAACCGCGCCCATCTCATCAATGGTTGACCTGACTCTCCGCCAGGGCAGCGGTGTCGTCACACGGATTGGAAGGAACCGCCCGCGCCCAGGCGGGAATCCGAACGACGGCCGTGGCTCGCGACGGCTCCCCGATTCTAGTGCGACAGCTTCAACCGAGTCGAGGGTGGTGCGTCAGGGGAGCTACTGGATGGGCGTGACGGTGGCGCTGGTCGTGAACGGCTCGAGCGGGGCCATCCCGGTCGTGTTCTGCCACACTGTCTTGCCATTGTTGACCGCGAATGCGCGGGACCCCGTGATGTTCAGCGACTGCGGCACCGCGGTTGCGTAAAAGGCGGTCAGCGTCGAGGTGCCGTTGCAGTCAGGGGGACCGGCGACCGATCCGGCCCCGGGCTGAAAATTCATCGTGAAGCCACTCTTGACGAACGGTGCCGGCTGGCCGAGGTCGCTGGAAATGAACGGCGCGCTGGTGCCGGCAGGCGGTGTCGCCAGCACGACGAAGCTCGCAGCGAACGCCGAGCCGCCGCAGGACGCGGCGTAGGCAACTTGCGCGGTGGAGGTCAAACGCAGGCTCGCAATCGCTGAAACCTCGTTCGCCGTCATGCGGGAGCGGAGCAGTCCCGGGACCGCAATCGCCGCGATCACCGAGATCACGGCCACCACGATGAGCAGCTCGACGAGCGTGAACCCTGTGTCGGGGCACACGGAGACCTTCCGCATGGACGTCATATCGGCACGGCCGATCCTTGCAGGAGGTCCCAACCGGCTTCACCGATAGATAATTGCCGCCGTGCCCCTCTCGGTTCGTGGCCCTCTCGCTGGCCAGCCACCGTTTGACGTCGTCTGTTTCGGCGAAAACAGCGTGGACTTCGCGGCCACCGGAGAACTGGCGTCGATCCTGTCGAAACAGACGCTGAGTGGCTTTTCCATGCAACCCGGTGGACAGGCGGCGACCGCCGCCGTCGGGGCGGCCCGGCTGGGCTGCCGCACGCGCTATGTGGGCGTCTTCGGAGACGATGACTTTGGCCGGCGTGTGGCCGGAGCGATCACGGGCGCCGGAGTGGATCTCGTGAGCATCGAGCGGCCCGGAGTCCCCACCCGCGTTGCCATAGCGCTGATCGATCAGCACAGCGGCGAACGGCGCATCCTCGAGCATCGCGATCGCCGGCTGACGCTCGCCCCGGACGACGTCCCGCTAGCGGAGCTTTGCCGCGGGCGTGTGCTGATGACCGACGCCACCGATCTGCGTGCCTCGATTCACGCGGCGCGCGCGGCGCGGGCCGCCGGAATGGACGTGGTTGTCGATGTCGATCGTGCCGCAGAGAACGTCGCGGAGCTGCTGGCACTGGCGACGGTGTTGATCGTCGCGGAGGAATTTCCGGCGTCGTTCACCGGCGTGGCATCACTGGACGGGGCGCTCGATTGCATGCATGAGCGATTCCGTCCGCTGCTGACGGTGGTGACGCTCGGGGACCGCGGCTCCATCGTCCGGAACGACGCGGGCCGGGTCGTTACCCCGGCCTTCGCGGTCCACGCCGTTGACACCACCGGTGCCGGCGATGCCTTCCGTGCCGGGTTCGTTGCCGCCTGGTTGCGCCTGTCGACCGGCGCGTCTGTTGATACCCTGATGCAGTATGCGAACGCGGCCGGCGCGCTGAGCTGTGAAGCGACCGGCGCTCAGGCCGGACTGCCGGATTGGGCCGCAACCGAGGCCCTTGTAACAAGTTCCGGTGTCCACCAGTCTAAGTAGGCAGGTAGGGAGCATCGCGTCATGCGGGTCGGAGCGGACTCAGTCGTGGCGGTGGGGTGGAAGTCGTGGGACGTCGGGATGACGACCGCTAAGGACGCGTCCGAGTCGAGCGCGGCGATCGACCTCGAGGCCTCAGACGATCGGGCCCTGGTGTCGGCATTTCAGGCCGGCCGCCGCGAGGCGTTCGACGAACTGGTGCGGCGTCACCAGCGCCATATTTTTCAGCTCTGCTACCGCTACGCCGGCAACCAGGAGGACGCGGCTGACCTCGCCCAGGACGTCTTCGTCCGTGCGTTCAAGGGGCTTCGCAACTTCAAGGGTGAGTCGGCCGTGGCGACGTGGCTGCACCGGGTTGGTGTCAACGCGTGCCTCAACCGGATCGCGATCAAGCGGCCGATCGTCGAACCGATTGAAGCCGCGCAGCACGTCGATGCGCAGGCGCGCGATCCGCTCGACGAAGTGGTGCGCGGCGAGCGCGCCGCGGCGGTGCGGGCAGCGATCGCACGGCTGCCGCCGAAACAGCGGGCCACTTTGATGCTGCGCGTGTACGACGAGCTCTCGCACGATGAGATCGCGAAAATTCTCGGCAGCTCCGTTGGCGCCGTGAAGGCCAACTTTTTCCATGCGCTGGGTAACCTCCGGCGCGTGATGAAGACGAAACCATGACCAAGCATTTGAGTCCCGCTGAGACGATCGACGCGCTCGAGGGCACGCTCGCCGCCGATCGCGCGGCGCACGCCGACGCCTGTGGCACGTGCGGCGCGCAAATCGAGGAACTGCGCGCGGTGATGCGCGACGTCGTCGAGGCGGGCGCCGTTCCGGAACCGTCACCGCTGATGTGGGATGTGCTGCAGCATCGGATCCGCGCGGCAACCGCCGCGGAGTCGCCGGTGCTCCCGCTCTGGCGCCGGTCCTGGAAACCAGCCGTCGCGCTCGGCGCCATTGCGGCCACGGCGCTCCTGGCCGCGCTGCTGCGCACGCCGGCGCCACCGGCGCCGGCGCCCGCGATCGAGCCCGCTGTGACGGTCGCCGCAGCCGTGCCAGTCGAAGAAGATTACGCGTGGGATCTCGTCGTCAATCTGGCGGCCAACTTGTCGCACGACGACGTGCACGACCTCGCGCCCTCGGGCGTGGCGAGCGCCGTGCTCGTCGAGAACATGACACCGCGCGAACGCGAAGCACTGGTCAAATTGATTCAACGGGAAATGGGCGGGTTGGAGTGATGATGCGGCAGTCGAGGATGTGGTGTGCGAGCGCGTTGGTCGCGCTGGCGACGCTCAACGCGCCGGCGGGCGTCGATGCGCAGGCGCCAGAGCGGCAGGCGCAAGGCGTGCGTCCGAATGCGGGACGCGGCGGGCGCGGTCCGCAGACGCCGCCGGCGAACGCGAACGTTCAACAAGTCGAGCAGTATCTCGACGCCTATATGGTCATGCAGGCGCGGCAAGTGCTTGAACTCGCCGACGATCAGTTCTTCGTCGTCGCACCGCGGCTCGAGCGTCTACAGGTGCTTCGGCGCCGCCTGCAGCGCGAACGCCAGCGCGTCACTCAGGAACTCGCCGAGATCCTGCGCAACCCCGGCCCGGTTGAAGAGGCCGTCGTTGCACCGAAGATCAAGTTTCTCGACGACCAGCTCGTGTCCTCGGCGGACGAAATGAAGAAGGCGTACGCCGAGATCGATCAGATCCTGACCCCGCGTCAGCGGGCGCAGTTCCGCGTCCTCGAGATGCGTCTGGAACGGCAGCGCCAGGATTTGATGGCCGCCGCCCGCGCCCAGGGCCGTGGCGGACAGAATCCTCCGGGCCCGCAGAATCCGCCGCCCGCCGATCCTCAAGCGGCGGGCGCAGGCTCGTAATTCCGTAAGCCGTAAGCCATAAGCCGTAAGCCATGAGCCTGTAAGATGGAATCATGTGGCGGCTCTCGATCATCCTGAGCCTTGGCGTGGTTCTCATCGCGGCGGCTGCCGCCGCTGAGCAGGAACTGACGCAGCGCGAGGCCGACAGCATGACCGCCAAGCTGTCCGTCATCCTCGAACGCGGGTCGAAGCCGCCGGCGAAAAACGCGCCGCCGCTGCGGACCTCGTTCATCGAGCGCGAAGTCAACGCGTTTTTCAAATTCAACGGCTCGAGTTTCCTGCCGACCGGCGTCACCAATCCGCTGCTCGGGATCGAGGACGGCGGACGCGTGCGCGCGCGCGCGATTGCCGATCTCGACGCCGTGCGCACGTCGCAGCCGCGCAGCTGGCTGGATCCGGCGGTCTATCTGCTGCACGGATCGCTCGAGGTGACGGCCGTTGGCATCCTCACGGCGGCCAACGGCAAGGGCACGTTTCTGATCGAGAACGCGACGCTCGGCGGCGTGTCGATCCCCAAGAGCCTCCTGCTGACGTTGGTTGCTCACTACACCAAGACCCCCGAGCAGCCCGAAGGCTTCAACCTCGACAAACCGTTCGATTTGCCATCGAACATCCGCGCGGTGGAAACCAAGCGCGGTTCGGCGACGATTGTCCAGTAAGCCCGCTGCCGAGTTCCTGACCACGCCGCTGCAATTCGTCCGCGGCGTCGGCCCGCGCCGGGCTGCCGACTTCGAACGTGTCGGCCTGCTGACCGTCGAAGACTTCCTGTTGCGATTCCCGTTGCGCTATGAGGACCGCGCCGCGTTATCGCCGATCAGCGCGGTGAAGCCAGGCACCATTGCGACCATCGCCGGCGAAGTCCTGTCGAGCGGCGTCCGGCCGACCCGCCGGCCCGGCTTTCGGATCTTCGAGCTGATCGTCCGCGACAAGAGCGGGCCGATTCGCGCGTCATTTCCGAACCAGGCGTTTCTCCGCGACGTCTTCCATCCCGGGCAGCAGATCGTGCTGCACGGACCGCTCGAATACCGCGGTGGCAGCGGGCTGCAATTCACCAATCCCGAATACGAGGTCCTTCGCGGCGAAGGCGACGACGACGACGAGACGGTGCACACGGGACGGATCGTGCCGATCTACGAGAAGGCCGGATCCGTGACGCCGCGGATGCAGCGCACGCTGATGCACCGTCTGCTCGCCGAGCTGCCGGCGGAGATCACCGATCCGGTGCCGGCGCCGGTGCGCGCGTCGCGGGCGCTGCCGGACCGCCGGCAGGCGATCCTCGACACGCATTTTCCGCCCGCCGGAACACCGACCGCCGCGTTGAACGCCTGCGGAACGGCGGCGCAGCAGCGGCTGATCTTCGAAGAGTTCTTTCTATTTCAAGCCGGGCTGGTGCTGCGAAAGCGGCGGCACGCCGCCGATCGCAAAGCGCGGCCGGTGGTCGTCGATGATCGGATCCGCGAATCGGCGCGGCGGGTGTTGCCGTTCAAGCTGACCAGCGGTCAGCGAGACGCGCTGCGCGAGATCGTCGAGGACATGCAGCGACCAGAGCCGATGAACCGGCTGCTGCAGGGTGATGTCGGCGCCGGAAAGACCATCGTCGCCCTGGTTGCCGCGCTGGTGGCGATGGAAAACGGTTTGCAGGTCGCGTTCATGGCGCCGACCGAGATCCTCGCCGATCAGCACTACCTGACAATCCGCCGCCTGCTCGATGCGTCGCGATTCCGGATCGCCTCGCTCACCGGCGGCCTGCCGATCGCGAAGCGGCGCGAGGTGGTCGCCGAACTGGCCAGCGGCGCCGTCAACCTCGTCGTCGGGACGCATGCGCTGGTCGAGCAGGCCGTCGGGTTCCGCGCCCTCGGGCTGGTCGTCATCGACGAGCAGCATCGCTTCGGCGTCATGCAGCGGGCCTTATTGCGCGCCAAAGGACTGAACCCCGACGTCCTGGTGATGACGGCGACGCCGATCCCGCGAACCCTGGCGCTGACCGCGTACGGCGATCTCGACGTCTCGGTGATTCGCGATCTGCCGCCGGGCCGGCAGCCGATTCGGACGATGACCAAAACCGAGTCGCGGCGTGAAGAGGTCTACAAGATTGCGCGCCGCGAACTCGACGCCGGCCGTCAGGTCTACGTTGTCTATCCGTTGGTGGAGGACTCGGCCAAAGTCGATCTGCGCGCGGCGACGGCGATGGCCGATCACCTCCAGCAGGAAGTGTTCCCGGAGTTCCGCGTCGCCCTTCTGCACGGACGTTTGAAGCAGGATGAGAAGGATCGGGTGATGGCGGCGTTCGCCCGCGGCGACGTGCACATCCTGGTGTCGACGACGGTGATCGAAGTCGGTGTCGACGTACCGAATGCGACGCTGATGATCGTCGAGCACGCCGAACGGTTCGGCCTGTCGCAGTTGCATCAGCTGCGCGGCCGGGTCGGACGCGGCGCGCATCCGTCGACGTGCATCCTGCTGTACCAACATCCGATTTCGGAGGCCGGGCGGGCGCGCCTCGAGGCGCTCGTCGAGACCACGGACGGCTTCGTGATTGCCGAGCGCGACCTCGAGCAGCGCGGGCCGGGCGACTTCTTCGGGACACGGCAGTCTGGTTTGCCGACGCTTCGCGTCGGCGATTTGATGCGCGATCACGCGGTGATGGAGGACGCCCGCCGGGCCGCGGTCGAGTGGCTCGACCAGGACCACGCGGCCAAGCC
>DASUGM010000088.1:0-4301 GCA_036274055.1 Vicinamibacterales bacterium
CGTGGTGCTCCTGAACACGGCGGCCAGCTTATTGATCGCCGGCAAGGCCACTTCGCTCAAAGCCGGCGTCGCCGCGGCCGCGGAGAGCATCGCCTCCGGCCGGGCCCGCGCCGCGCTGGATCGGCTGAAGGAGATCTGCGGCGCATGACCGCCGATTTGTTGCAGACCATAGTCGCGGCGGCAAAAAAGGCCGCTGACGAGCGCGCGCGCGCCCGCCGCGGCGTGACCGCGGTGCTTGCTGCCGACCGCGCCCCTCGTGGCGCGCTGTTCGAGGAGATGCTGCGCCGTCCCGGCCTGAACGTGATTGCCGAGTGCAAGCGGCGTTCACCGTCGCGCGGCATCCTGTGCCGGGACTACGACCCGGCCGCGATCGCGATCTCTTATGCGCGCGCCGGCGCCGCCGCGATTTCCGTGCTCACCGAGCCGACCTTCTTCGACGGCTCGCTGGACCACCTTCGCGCAGTGCGGAATGCCGTCGAGCTTCCCGTGCTGCGCAAGGATTTCATCGTCACCGAGTCGCAGATTACCGAGGCCGTCGCGGCAGGCGCCGACGCGGTGCTGCTGATTGTGGGCGCGCTCGACGATCGTCAGCTCGCGACGCTCTTCGCGACCGCCAGCGTGCTCGGTCTGGCCGTGCTGGTCGAGGTGCATGACGCGAACGAGCTGTCGCGGGCGATCGATGCCGGCGCCTCGATCATTGGCGTCAACAGTCGCAATCTCCGCACCCTCGAAGTGTCGCTCGCGGTCTTCGATGCGCTCGCCAGCAGCCTGCCGCCAGGCGCGATTGCCGTCGCTGAGAGCGGTCTCAGGACCCGCGCCGACCTCGACCGTCTCAAGTCGCTCCGCTATGACGCGTTCCTGGTCGGCGAGCGGTTCATGATTACGCCGGATCCCGGCGCGGCGCTGGCGTCGCTGATTGGCGGTGAGGCGTGAGTCGGGTCCGCGTCAAAGTCTGCGGGACGACGCGCGCCGAAGACGCTCTCCTGGCGGCGTCGCTGGGTGCCGATGCGATTGGGTTTGTGTTCTGGGCCAGCAGCCCGCGCGCGATCACGCCCGAAGCGGCGGCGACGATCGTCCGCCAGCTGCCGCCGCTGGTCGGTAAGGTTGGCGTGTTTGTGGACGCGCCGCCCTCCGAGGTGGCCGCGGTCGCCAACACGGTCGGGCTCACCGCACTGCAACTCCACGGCGATGAGCAGCCCGAGCAGTACGCGCAATTGTGGCTGCCGATCATGAAGGCCGTGGCGCTCGATGACGAGGCGGCCCGACAGACGGCGGCAAGCTGGCCGCCGCGTTTCACCGTGCTGGTCGATGCCGCCGACCGTGAGAGGCGTGGCGGCACCGGACAACGTGCCAACTGGGCACACGCCGCGGCGCTCGCCGCGACGCGCCCGGTGGTGCTCGCCGGTGGACTGACGCCCGATAACGTCGGTGAAGCGATCCGGACGGTGCGGCCCTGGGCGGTGGATGTCAGTTCGGGCGTCGAATCGTCGCCGGGGGTCAAGGATCCAGAGAAGCTGCGACGGTTTTTCGCGGCGGTGGCGTACGAGAACGGAGCACACGCGTGAGTGTTGAGTTGACGACGCCGGGCCCAACGTTTGGGCGCCGCGATCCGGACGCGCGCGGCTACTTCGGCGCCTTCGGCGGCCGGTTCGTGCCCGAGACGTTGGTGGCGCCGGTCGAGGAATTGGACGCCGCCTATCGCGCTGCGCGCATCGATCCAGCCTTCGTCGCCGAATTGCACGGCCTGCTGACCTCGTTCATTGGTCGTCCGACGCCGCTCTACGAAGCGCGCCGTCTCGCCGCCGGCAGCGGTGCGCGCGTGTTCCTGAAGCGCGAAGATCTCGCGCACACCGGTGCCCACAAGATCAACAACGCGATCGGCCAGGCGCTGCTCGCACGGAGAATGGGCAAGCGCCGCATTGTCGCCGAGACCGGCGCCGGCCAGCACGGCGTCGCCACCGCGACCGCCTGTGCGTTGCTCGGACTCGATTGCGTCGTTTACATGGGCGCCGAGGACATGGCGCGACAGGCCCTGAACGTGTTTCGCATGCGCGTGCTCGGCGCGGACGTCCAGCGCGTCGACGCCGGCAGCCGGACGCTGAAAGATGCGATCAACGAAGCGATGCGCGACTGGGTCGCGCAGGTCGAGACGACGTACTACCTGCTCGGCTCGGTCCTCGGCCCGCATCCGTACCCGCTGATGGTCCGCGAATTTCAATCCGTGATCGGCAACGAAGCGCGCGCACAGATCCTCGCCGCGGCTGGGCGCTTGCCGGACATCGCCGTCGCCTGCGTCGGCGGCGGCAGCAATGCGATCGGGTTGTTCGATGCGTTCGTCGCCGACTCGTCGGTGCGACTCGTCGGCGTCGAAGCCGGCGGACGGGGCATCGCGCCCGGCGAGCATGCCGCGCGTTTTGCCGGCGGTTTGCCCGGCGTGCTGCACGGCACGCGGAGCCTCGTTCTGCAGGATGACGCCGGCAACATCCTGTTGACGCATTCGATCTCGGCCGGCCTTGACTACGCATCCGTGGGCCCGGAGCACGCCTGGCTCGCCTCGACCGGACGCACCGAGTACGTCTACGCCGACGACGCCGCGGCGCTGGATGCGTTTCAGTGGCTGGCGCGGATGGAAGGGATTTTGCCGGCGCTCGAGTCGTCGCACGCCATTGCGTGGCTGCGCGCCGAACTGCCTCGGCTGAAAGACGGCACGGTGGTGCTGGTCAACCTGTCGGGGCGGGGCGACAAGGACGTCGACACGGTGCGGCGGCTGACGGGGCAGAGCGAATGACGCGCATCGACAGAGTCTTCTCTAACGGCACGCCGGCGCGCCGGCTCGTCGCCTACGTCACTGCCGGCGATCCCGATCTGGCGCGTTCACGGGATATCGTCCGCGCGCTCGGCCGCGGCGGCGCCGATGTCATCGAGATCGGCGTGCCGTTTTCGGATCCGATCGCCGACGGTCCGGCGATCCAGCGCGCCTCGGAGCGCGCGCTCGCCGCCGGGGGGTCGCTCGCGGCCTCGCTCGATCTCGTTCGCGATGTCCGCGCCGACGTCACCGCGCCGCTGGTGCTGTTCACCTATCTGAACCCGGTCGTCCGCATGGGATTCGAACGTTTCGCCGAACGCGCGGCGGCCGCCGGGGTCGACGGCGTGCTGTTGCTCGACTTGCCAATCGAGGAAGCCGCCGACGCCCGCGCCGTCCTCGACGCTCACGGACTGGCGCAGATCTTTCTCGTCAGCCCGACGACGTCGGACGACCGCTTGCGGCAGGCCGGCGCGCTCGGCCGCGGATTTCTCTACGCCATTTCCCGCCTGGGGGTCACCGGTGCGCGCGACACGGTGGCGGCGTCGGCCGCGCCGCTGGTCGGCCGCATTCGCGCCGCGACCTCACTACCGGTCGCGTTGGGATTCGGGATATCGACGCCGGCGCAGGTCCAGGAAGTGCTCGGCTACGCCGACGCCGCCGTAGTCGGGAGCGCCCTGGTCCAGGCCGCCGCGGCCGCCGTCGCGGCGGGCCGCGATCCGGCAGCGGAACTCGAGCGGATGACGCGCTGGCTCAAGGACGGCTGATCGTGGACATCGACGCCCTGCGCGCGCGCATCGACGAAATCGACGAGAAGCTGGTCGCGCTGCTGAGCGAGCGCGCCGACTGCGCGTTGGCGATCGGCAAGCTCAAAGAAGCCGCGGGCGTGCCGATTTATCAGCCGTCGCGCGAAGCCGAGGTCCTCCGTCACGTCCGCACCGTCAACAACGGACCGCTGGACGACGACGCGATCGGCCGGCTGTTCGAACGCGTCATCGACGAAGCACGGCGGCTGGAACGGCAGGCCGTCAAACGCAATGAACGGTAGAATCGAATGAGTGCGAGGGTGGGCGACATGGTTGTGGTAATGCAGGAACGAGCCACTGAGGCGCAGATCCAGACGGTGATCGAGCAGCTCGTCGGCATGGGCTTCGACGTCCATCGTTCGACGGGCACGTCGCGGACCGTGATTGGCGCCGTCGGCAGCGGCAGTGGCGATCCACAGCTGGTCAGCGTCCAGGACGGCGTCCACGAAGTGCTGCGCATCAGCGAGCCCTACAAGCTGGCCAGCCGCACCTTCAAGAGCGAGAACACGGTCGTCGAAGTCGGCGACGTGCGCATCGGCGGCGACGAGGTGATCGTCATGGCCGGGCCGTGCTCGGCGGAGAACGAGGCGCAGGTCGAGGCGACGGCCGCCGCGGTCAAGCGCGCCGGCGCGAAGATTCTCCGTGGAGGCGCCTTCAAGCCGCGCAGCTCGCCGTACAGCTTCCAGGGACTC
>DASUGM010000089.1:0-39836 GCA_036274055.1 Vicinamibacterales bacterium
GAATTAACGTACGGCACGTCGCCGCTTGACGTGCCGTACGTTAATTCAAGACGCGACCCCAAAACATGTCTCTTTTCGAGGACGCAGCATCCCAGCTCACTGACGCCCTTGGCGGCGATTTTCGCCGCCAAGCCGTCGAGCAGCTCGCCGCGGGCGCGGACTTCCGCGCGTCGTTGACCCGCCTCCGCGACGCCATGCGCGCCCACGCATTCAAGCTCGGCAAGAAACGCATCGACTTCGGCCCCGCCGTCCGCGCGCTCGATCAACGGACGCGCGCCGACGGCTTCCACGTTCTTCACGACTGGAACGGCCCCGCCAAACGCGTCAACGACGACATGATCGTCGTCGACGTCCTGCACTACGTCATCGAGAAGGGCGGCCACGAGCAGAGCGATCCGGCGACGCTCGCGATCCTGCTCGACTACTACTTCGTCTACGTCACCGGCCTGCTCGCGCTGCGCGCCTGGGATGCCGGCGACGCGAACGCCAACCTCGATCGCGTCGATGATCTCCTCAATGCGATCCAGGGGCCGAACGGCAGCGGTCAGCGCTTCGTCGATGGCGCCGCGACGCTGACGGTCATCGTCACCGCGCACTACGAGCCAGACGATCCCGCCTACGATCGCCTGCTTGCCAAGGTCCAGTCGCTCGACGCCATCCATCGCGCGCGCTCCGGCATCGTCCATGCCGCGACGATGGGCAATCATCTGCGCTTCGGAATGGCGGCGACCTACGGCGGCAGCCTTTCGGGCATGCGTGAGGACAACACCGTTGACTACCCGTGGCTTTGCTTCGCGCTGGCGTCGACGATGGCCGAATATGCTCGACTGATCGACAGCGGCGCGTCAGCGGAAGCGCGCGCGCCGTACGTCGAAGCGATCCTTGGGGGTCTGACCCCGGACGCGCAAGCCTTTTTGACTGAACCAGTTGCGGCGCTGGCCGAGCGCCAGGCCGATCGCAAGCAACTTGCCGAGCTGTTTCAGGTGCATCGCGAGGCGTTTCTCGCCGACGCCGCACACCATCGACCGATCGACGAGCGCTTCACGCCCTTCGGTCTGATGTTCAACTTCTCGCACAACGTCCTCAAGGGACTCGTCGCCGACTCGCTGCTCTGGGGCGAAGCCGGCACCCTCGGATTCAACGATCTGCTCACGGCGCTGCCGCACGCGAGCGCGAAGAACATCGGCCGGACGACGCTCGCGAAGACCTTGATGGGCTACGCGCGCAAGAACCCGGAAAAAGTCGCCGGACGGCTGACGCCGGTCATCGTCTACGACGCGCAGGCGGGCCGGCGGGCGTTTGCGGCGGCGCATCAGGCGGTTTCAGAAAGCTTGCCAAAAGCCATCTCGGAAGGAGCGTGAAGGAATCTGCAGGAGCGTGAAGGGGATCGCTGTGTTTTTCAAAACCAGCTGCTCCTCTACGCTCCTTCAAGTTCCTCCACGCTCCTTCCGAGCCAGCTCTTGTTTCACACGATCCCCACCACCTCATGCGCGAACTCGACGAGATGCGTGTGCGGCGCGAGCAACAGCCGCGCCTTCGAATGCGCTCCTGACCACACGCCGATGTTGAGGCCGGCGCCGGCGTTGGCTCCCGCCTGAAGATCGAGTGAGGTGTCGCCGACGCTGGCGACCCGCTTCGGGTCGTCGATACCAGTCAGCGCCATCGCCCGGCGGATCAGGTCGGGCGCCGGCCGGCCGCGCTCGACGTCATCGCCGGTGACGACGACGTCTGCGAGAGTGGACCAGGAAAGCGCGTGGACGATGGTGTCGGTGAGATCGCGATCGAAGCCGGTGTTGAGCGCGATGCGAAAACCGCGGGCCCGCAGTGTCTCGAAGGCGTTCTCGATCCCAGGCGCCGGCTTGAACTCGCGCGCGGCCTCGTCCAGCTTGACGCGGAACGTTTCGTAAATCCGTTCGGCTTCGGACAGCCGCTCCGGCACGTGCGTGCGAAGGAGATCGCGGATGGCTTCGCGTTTACTGGCACCGCGGACGCCGGCAATCTGCTCCGCAGTCACCGACACGCCCGCCGCGGCCATCGTCTCCGCGAACGCGATCGGGATCCCGTCCCCGACCTCAACCGTCGTTCCCGCCATGTCGAAGACCACCAGCGCGATCCCGCCGCTCACGGTCATACACTATCCCTTTCAAGGAGGCGCGATGCGCAGACGACTCTCCGGCGTGACCGTAATCTGTGCGTCGCTGCTCGTCTGCGGTTGTGACAACTCGCCAGCGCCGGCGCCGCCGGCTCCAGTACCATCGGCAGTTGTGAAGGATCCACACTCGTTTGCCAACGCCGGATTTCCGCACGTCGTCGACGTCGACCTTGACCTCACCGCGGATTTCGCCGCGAAAACGTTGCGAGGTCGCGCGCGCCTGAAGACCGAGGGCGCGGGCGAGGCGCTGCTGCTGGACACCCGCGGCTTGACGATCCGAAGCGTCAGTAACAACGGAAAGCCGCTGCCGTTCAACCTTGGCGAGACGAAGGGCGTCCTCGGCGCGCCGTTGTCCGTGGCCCTCAACGGCGCTGCTGACCTCACCGTGGACATCGAATACGAAACCGCGCCCGACGCCGCGGCGCTGCAATGGCTGGCGCCGCCGCAGACGGCCGGCAAGAAGCTGCCGTTTCTCTTCACACAAGGTCAGGCGATTCTGACGCGCACCTGGATTCCCACTCAGGACAGCCCGGGACGACGCCAGACGTACTCCGCGGCGATTCACGTGCCCGCCGGCATGCGCGCGGTGATGAGCGCCGAGGATGTCTCCAGGCCGAACGAACGCGACGCGGCTGGGCTGTCGGTCTATCGCTACAGGATGGACCACCCGATCCCGCCGTATCTGATCGCGCTCGCCGTCGGCGATATCGCGTTCAAGCCGATCGGCACCAGGACCGGTGTCTACGCCGAGCCATCCGTCGTCGCAAGCGCCGCCGCCGAATTCGTCGAGGTCGATCAGATGATCGCCGCGGCCGAGAAGCTCTACGGCGCGTATCGCTGGGGCCGTTACGACCTGCTGGTGCTGCCGCCGTCGTTTCCTTTCGGCGGGATGGAGAATCCCACGCTGACGTTCGCGACGCCGACGGTGCTGGCCGGCGATCGCTCGCTGGTGTCGCTGGTCGCGCACGAGCTGGCGCATTCGTGGTCGGGCAATCTCGTCACCAACGCGACCTGGAACGACTTCTGGCTCAACGAGGGCTTCACGACCTACATCGAGCAGCGGATCATGGAGGAGCTGCGCGGCAAGCCGTACGCCGACATGCTCCGCCAGCTCGGCCGGCAGGAGCTCGCGCAGGGGATCGCCGACGCCGGCGGTCCGCAGGCCGCCGACACGCGGCTGCAGCTGGATCTCGCCGGCCGCGATCCGGACGAAGGCACGACCAACATCCCCTACGAAAAGGGCGCGGCATTCCTGCAGACTGTCGAATCGGTGGTCGGCCGCGAGCGGCTCGACGCATGGCTGCGCGCCTACTTCGATCAGTTCGCGTTCCAACCGATGACCAGTGAGCGCATGGTCGCGTTCATGCACGAAAAACTGTTGCGGCCTGGCGAAGCAGAGAAGATCAACATCAACGCCTGGATTCACGAGCCCGGCCTTCCTGCCAACGCCACGGTCATCAACGGCGAACTGTTCGCCGCCGTCGACAGGCAGGTCGAGGCGTGGAAAAACGGCGCCGCGCCGGCGTCGCTTTCGACCAGTGGCTGGAGCACGCAGGAATGGCTGCATTTCCTGCAACGTCTGCCGACAGCGATCGACACCGGACGACTCGCCGCGCTCGACAAGGCCTTCGCCTTCACGCATTCGGGCAACAGCGAGATTCTCTGCGAGTGGCTGCAGATCGCGATCCGCAATCGCTACGAGCCGGCGTTCCCGGCGGTTGATCGCTTCCTCACGTCACAGGGCCGCCGCAAATACCTGCGGCCGATCTACGCCGAGCTGGCCAGGACCGACTGGGGCATGAAGATGGCGCGCGACATCTACAAACGCGCGCGCCCGACGTACCACTCGGTATCGTCGGGCGCGATCGATCAGATTGTGAAATAGAAGCAACCTGGAACTTCGAACTTGGAACTCTGAACTTGGAACTCAGATTCTGAGAACCCAAGTTCAGAGTTCGAAGTTCAGAGTTCGAAGTTCCTGAAGGTCTACTTCTTGGTCGCTTTCCACGATCCCGTCGCGCCGCCCGACATCGTTCCGCTCATGGCCGTGCCGCTGACCTTGCCGGAGTACTTGGTCTTGCCGACCGTGAACGTGATCGCTTCGCCGAGCATCTTGGCGTCGGAGATTGCCGCCGATCCGAGCGTGCCAGAGAGTTTCTGGAACTCCTGCTTCAGCGTCAGATCACCCGCGGACGTTCCCCATGTGCCTTCGACTTTCGCCGGCACGATCCAGAGCAGCGCCGTGCACCACGTTGTGCAGTCGCCACCCGCGGTCCCGGTTTCGTCGGCTTCCCACTCCGCCATCGTGAACGTGTTCGAGACGACGCGCGTACCCGGCTTCATCTCGAGAATCTTCGGCCGCAGCCTGAGGTTGATGTCCGGGAGAAGAAACATCGTAATGACTGTCGCCTTCGAGAAATCGGTTTCAAACAAGTCGGCCTTCACGAAGGTCGCGCGGTCGGTGACCTTGGCTTCCGCGGCGCGGCGTTGGGCGAGCGCGACCATGTCCGGGTTGTATTCAATCCCCATCGCCCGCGCCCCTCGCTTGGCGGCCGTGATGACGGTGATGCCGTCGCCCGAGCCGAGGTCCATCAGGAAGTCCTGCGGCGTCAGTTTGGCAAGGTCGAGCATCTTGTTGACCGTGGCCTGCGGCGTTGGCACCCAGACGACGTCTTTGCCGGCCTGGCCGACTGTCGGTTCAAACGGCTTTGGCTTTTGCGTGCCGCTGCCCGCCTGCGCGAGCAATCCGACGCTGAGCGTCGCGACGCCCGCGGCCACGGCGGCTGACCGAATCCATACACGTGGTCTCATTGGCTCCCCCAGGACGGTCATCATGCCATGACCCTCAGGGTCAGTGCTAAGTGCTGGGTGCTAAGTGCTTGGTGCGGGTGCTAAGTGCTTGGTGCGGGTGCTGCGTGCCTGGTGCGGGTGCTGCGTGCTTGGTGCGGCGGGAATCCGGCCACGTCGATGATCGAAATATCTCGATGCTCGGGTCGGCGAGATCTTCATCGTACCGAACATATCGGGCAATGGGACCAGCACCGAGCACAAAGCACAAAGCACCAAGCACCAAGCACCAAGCCCTAGGCACTTGGCAGGCGTTATCTTCTCGTCCCCGTCACCCGCCTGCCACAGCGCTGCCACATCGCGATCGTCCAACCAGAAGAGGATGGTCATGAAAAGACGCACAGCGTCGATGGTGGCGGTTTTACTCGTCGCCGGCGGCAGCGGCTGGTATTGGGTCACGCGTGAGGCCGAGCAACCGCCGGACGTGCGGACCGCGGCGATCTCGCGCGGCGCGATCGTGCAGGTCGTGAAGGCGACCGGTGCGGTCGACGCGATGCAGACCGTCACCGTCGGCAGCCAGGTGTCGGGCGTTGTGTCGTGGCTTGGCGCCGATTTCAACTCGACCGTCAAGAAGGGCCAGGTCATCGCCCGGCTCGAGCCGTCGCTGCTTGCCGCGCAGGTCGAACAGGCCCAGGCGAACCTGACCAAGGCGCGCGCCGACGCCGAACAGCGCGCGATCACTGTCAGAGACGCCGAAACGAAGTACTCGCGCGCCCGGCAACTCGACGCCAGCCAACTGCTGTCGCGCAGTGACCTCGATGACGCGAAGTCGACGCTCGACGTCGCCCGCGCGTCCGTGGCCGGCTCAGAGGCGCAAGTCGTGCAGGCGGAGGCGGCGCTCAACCAGGCGCGTGTCAATCTCGGTCACGCGACCATCACCGCGCCGATCGACGGCATCGTCATTCAACGCAGCGTCGACGTCGGCCAGACGGTCGCGGCGAGCCTGTCGTCGCCGACGATCTTCCTGATTGCCGCGGATCTCGCCGAGATGCGTGTCGCCGCCAGCGTCGACGAGAGCGATGTCAGCCGGGTGCGGGAGGGGCAACCGGTGATCGTGACCGTCGATGCCTACCCGGGCGAACGTTTTCGCGGCACGGTCGCTCAGGTGCGATTGCAGGCGATGGTGGTGTCGAACGTCACCACCTACAGCGCGATCGTGGATCTGCCAAACCGGGATTTGAAGCTGAAGCCCGGCATGACCGCGAACGTCGAGATCGAAACCGCGCGTCGCGACAACGTGCTGCGCGTGCCGGCGGCGGCGCTGCGCTTCAAGCCGACCGCGGAGATCTATGCGGCGCTGAAGCAGCCGGAGCCGGCGGCGAATGCTGACGCGGTGCGCGTTCGCTCGGCGCGCACCAATGCGCCGGATGCGGTTCGCGCGCCGGCAGCGGCGCCGGCGTCGCGCGCGCAACTCTGGGCGATGAAGGACGCCGCGTTGCAAAGCGTCCCGGTGCGGATTGGCCTCAGCGACGGCACGCTGACCGAACTCGTCGACGCGCCGCTCGAGGCCGGCGCTGCCGTCGTCACCAGCGTCATCCTGCCGAATGCCGCACGGGCTGCGGCCGCGCCGGCAACGAACATGTTTGGCAGTCAAAGTGGCGGGCGTGGGCGGGGCTTCTAGCTCAGTGCTCGGTACTCAGTGCTAAGTGCCTTGTGCAGGTCCTTGTTGCCTGGTGCGGCGTCGATCTCGCCGGCGTCATGATCGAGATATCTCGATCACCGCGTTGGCCAGCCTGCGGACCGCATCCAGCAACAGGCACCAGCACCAAGCAACTAGCACCCAGCACGCAGCACCAAGCAGGCGAGAATGCAGAGATGCGCCCTGTCGTCTTCGGCGACCACGAGCCGGCAACGCTGAAACAGCTCGAGGACGTCGCCAGCCGGGCCGAGCGAGCCGCGCTGATGGCCGACGGTCATCTCGGCTACGTCATGCCGATCGGCGGCGTCGCCGCGTACCACGAACAGGTGTCGGTGGCTGGTGTCGGCTTCGACATCGCCTGCGGCAACGCGGCTATCCGCACCGATCTCTCGCTCGGCACCTCCGGCCTCGCCGATCGTCTCGGCGAAATCGCCGACGAGATCCAGGCCGTCGTCTCGTTCGGCGTCGGCCGGAAGAATCAGTCTGGCGATGCGCCGGTCGATCACCCGCTTTTCAAGAGCGGCGCCTGGGACGTGCTGGCGGCGAAGCATCGCGGCAATCTGCGCGAAAAGGCCCGCTCTCAGCTCGGCACCGTCGGCAGCGGCAATCACTACGTCGACGTCTTTGCCGACGAAGCCGGCGCGATCTGGGTCGGCGTGCACTTCGGCAGCCGCGGATTCGGCCACAGCGTCGCGTCCGGTTTCATGGCGCTCGCGCAAGGCGAGCCGTGGGGCACGCGCGTGCAGTCGCAGGAAGCGCTGCTGAGTCTGCGTCGGCCGATGGGTCAGGACTACTGGGCGTTGATGACGCTCGCCGGCGAATACGCCTACGCCGGGCGTGAGTGGGTCGCGCGCAAAGTCGTCCGCATCCTCGGCGGCCGCGAGCTCGAGCTCGTTCACAACCACCACAACTTCGCCCGGCGCGAAGACCACGGCGGCCAATCGCTGGTTGTCGTCCGCAAAGGCGCGACGCCGGCGTTCCCCGGTCAGAAGGGCTTCATCGGCGGATCGATGGGCGACGACGCGGTGATCGTCCAGGGCGCGATCACCACCGACAACCAGGTGCGCGCGCGGCAACGCGACGCGCTGCATTCGACCGTCCATGGCGCCGGCCGGGTGATGTCGCGGACGGCCGCCGCCGGCAAGATCAACCGCCGCAGCGGGCAGGTGATCAAGCCCGGCGCGATCTCGCCCGGGATGATGCAGAAGTGGGTCCGAGGCAAAGGCGTGGTTCTGCGCGGCGGCGGCCTCGACGAGAGCCCGCATGTCTACCGACGCTTGCCGGACGTACTGGCGGCTCAAGGCCGGACGATCGAGATTCTGCACACGCTGCGGCCGCTGATCGTGGTCATGGCGGGCGCGGACCTTTTCGACCCCTACAAAGACTGACCGTGATCCGTGCGGAGTGCGCAATGACGCACGGCGCACGGGTTTTCACGCCATCTCAGGGTTCCTCAGACGGTCCTCAGGACCTCGCTGAGGGCGGCCGCCTATCCTCACCGGCATGCGAGGAGACGCCGCCATGACTGTCATCGCCAAAGTTCGGGTCGCGCTCGTGTGTGTCGGTATCGTCGTGTTCGCGTCGATGGTCGTCGCGCGCGCGAAAGAAGCGAAGAGCGCCCGCGTCGCTGCGGCGAGTGAAAATGCGACGCTCATGTTTTCTGCCGCGTCGCTCTCGGATTTCCCCAGCGTGGCGGAGCACTACTGGCGGTAGAGCCGTGCGCCGTGCCCTGTGCGCCGTGCGACGTGCGTGTGCGTCGTGCGCCGTGCGTCGTGCGTCGTGCGTCGTGCGACGTGCGTGTGCGTCGTGCGACGTGCGCCTCGCTGCGGACGTCGGTAGCGATTTCAGCGGTCGGGCTCGATCCTGTTCCTGCCCCGGCGCTACCTTGCGAGGCGTACACCGCACACCGCACACGCACGTCGCACGGCGCAGTGCGCACCGCGCACGGCTCTGCTGCGCTACACTGCCTGACGTGTCGAAGCCAGGCGCGTGCCCGGGGTGCGGATATCCCGAGGGCCGTCAGATTTGTCAGGATCTGTTCAACGACGTCGCGTTGCGCGTGCGCGCGCTCGCGTGGACAGACAGCATGAAGACCTGGCGGCTGATGCACGATGTCTACGACGTCCAGCATGAGGAAGAATTCTGCGGACGCTGGAAGGGCCTCGTCATGCACCTTGGCGGCTTGTGCTGGGGGCTCGAATACGGCGGTGCCGAACCCGGCTACCGCGCGCTCGCGAAGCTGGTCGAAAAGAATCCGTGGAAGGATCAGCCGTATCCGCCTGAACCGGGCATTCCGGCGTTTCGCGGCGCGATCACCGTCGCCGTGCTGAAAGACCTCAACGATCCGGAACGCCTGATTGCCGGCGTCGATCGCTGGGCCCGATCGGCGTGGCTGGCCTACGCCGAACTGCAGCCGGCTGCGCGTGAGTGGATCAAGATGGCGGGGCTTCGCGAATCAGGCCCCAGGACTTAAGGCCCAAGGCCCAAGGCCCAAGGCCCAAGGCCCAAGACATGTCCACGTCCCTGCGCACCCTCAACCGCGCGCTGCTTGCTCGTCAGCTGCTGCTGAAGCGCGAGAAGATCGCGGTTGCCGATGCCGTCGAGCGGCTGCTGGCGGTGCAGGCGCAGCTGGCGCGGCCGCCATACGTCGCGCTGTGGACGCGGCTGCATGGCTTTCGCCGCGACGACCTGACCGCCGCGCTCGTCAAGCGCACGCTCGTTCGAGCGACGTCGCTGCGCGGCACGATTCATCTCACCACCGCCGCGGACTTCCTGCGGTTTCGCACCACGATCCAGCCCGGACTCGACAAAGGGCTCGCGTCGATTCTCAAGGTCCGCATCGAAGGCGCCGATCTCGACGCCGTCATCGTCGCCGGGCGCGCGTTTTTCGACGCGCCGCAGACTTTCGACGCGTTGCGCGATCACTTCCAGAAGAAATTCCCCAGGCTCGATACCCGCGCGATCGCCTACTGCACGCGGCTGCGCATGCCCACCGTGCAGGTGCCCGACGACAGCCCGTGGGGATTTCCCGGGCAGGCGGACTTCGTGGCCGCGGAGCGCTGGCTGAAGAAGAAGCCGTCCGCCAAAGCCGACGCCGCTGCGCTCGTGCTCCGCTACCTGGCCGGCTACGGCCCGGCGTCGATTGCCGATGCGCAAGCCTGGCTCGGGCTGCACGATCTCAAGCCGGTCTTTGCGGCACTCGAGAAAACGCTGACGACGATTCCCGGGCTGAAGAACGCCGATCTTTTCGATCTGCCCGACGCGCCGCGGCCACCCGAAGCGACGCCGGCGCCGCTGCGGTTTCTCCCCGACTACGACAGCGCCGTCGTCGCTCGCGCCGACGGCCGCATTGTCCCGACCGAGCACCGCAGCAAGGTGTTTCTCTCCGCGCTTCGAGTCGCACCAGTCGTGCTCGTCGACGGCTTCGCGGCCGCGACCTGGAAGATCGAGCGTAAGAAAGACCTCGCGACGTTGACGGTGACGCCGTTTACGAAACTCAGCGCGGCGGTGAAGGCCGAGGTCGAGCGCGAAGGCACAGCGCTGGTGAAATTCGTCGAGCCCGAGGCGGGGAAGATCGACGTCAGTTTCTAGGCCCAAGGCCCAAGGCCCAAGGCCCAAGGCCCAAGGCCCAAGGCCCAAGGCCCAAGACGTGAGCCGCCTAGACGTCGAGCCCAATCGACCGCATCAGCGCAATCGCGTTGCTCGTCTGCACGATGCCAGGGCGGAGACGGTAGTCGAAATGCAGATGGCCATCGGCGAAATGATCCTGGAAGTGGACGTTGGCGGCGCGTGGCGCGAGGTTGGCGGCGATGTCGCCGAGCGCCAGGTCGTGTGTCGTTACCAGACCGATGGCGCCAAGTCCGACCAGGCCGCGCATCAGCGCTTCGGCGCCGTGACGACGATCGTGCGAGTTGGTACCGGCGAGGATTTCGTCGAGCAGGAACAGCACCTGGCCGCGTGACGCGGTCGCGAGATCGACGACCTGCTTCAGCCGCTGGATCTCCGCGAAAAAACGCGACCGCCCGTCCTGGAGCGAGTCGAGAATACGAATCGACGCACCGATCGAGAGCGGCGAGATGCGGAACGCCGCGGCGCGCACCGGCGCCCCCGCCGACGCGAGCACGACGTTGACGCCGAGGGCTCGGAGAAACGTGCTCTTGCCCGACATGTTCGACCCGCTGACCACCAGCAGCGCCGGCGCCGCGCCCCCGGGCGCCGCGTCGAGGGCGGCGTCGTTGGCAACCGCTTCGTCGCCAAGCAACGGATGCGCGATCGCCTGCCCGCTCAACTGCGCCGGCGCGGCGATGAGATCGGGGAAGACATAGGCGGGATGCTCGGCCGCAAACGTCCCGAGCGCGACCAGCGCCTCGAGTTCACCGACGGCGTCGAGCCACGCCGGCACGTGCGATCCGACCCGCGCCCGCCAGGCCTCGATCGCCAGGGCGCAATGCGTCGCCCACATCAGCAACGCGGCGATCAGCGCGAACATGACGTTGTCGCGTGACGCGAGCAGCGCCGCCAGCTGCGCGAGCCGGCTGACTTCGACCGAGGCAGGCCGCGATGTCGATTGCAGCTCACGTTGCAGCGCCACGAGGCGCGGCGCCGTGAACGTCTGTCGCTCCATCGTCCGCAGCACGTCGGCGAGCAAAGTCAGATCGCGCGCCGGCGCCTCGACGCCGTGCATCACCGACTGCACCCGCGTCTTCAACCACAACGCGATCACCGCCTGGACGGCGAGCAGCGCCAGCGCGATGCGGCCGCCGCGTTCCGTCGAGGCGACGACAGCGAGCGTGGCGGCGATGACGGCTGTGAGCGCGAACAGAGCCGCGCGGACGTTGCCGCCAGGCAGCTGTCGCGGGCGGATCGCCCAGATGCGCATGCCGGCGGCATCGACGCCGACACCGAGCCCGTCGCCGAGCACCGCCAGCTTTTCGCGCAGGTCGAGGCGCGGCATCAAGTCGCGAACCGCTTCCTGACGATCGCGGACGGTTTCGGGCGGCGCCGCGTGGAGCAGCCAGTGGGCGAGCGTCTCCTGGCCGGCCCGGGTTCGCGTCGTCGCCAGCAGCTCGAAGAGGCTGCCGCGGCCGAAGATGTCGAGATCGTCGGCGTAGGGATGTTCCGGCTCGCGGAAGCGATCGCCGGCGTCGCCCTTGCCGAGCCACTGATGAGCGACGCGGGCGAGGCCGCGCGCGTAGAAGGCGACGGCTGATGCGGCGCGGTCGCGCGCGTTCAGCAGGCGCGCGTGCAGGAACGCGGTGACGCCAAACGCGGCGATCGGGTAGACGAGCCACGGCACGGCGCCCCAGCCGAGGAACAGAAACAGGGCGCCGGCGACGCCGGCAATCACCAGCCGCGCATAACTGAAACGCGCGTGCGCCGCTTCCTTTTCTGTCAGCGCGGCCTGGCGCGCCGCCAGGCGCGCGCGATATTCCGGCTCAATCGACACTGGCACCTATTGTGATTCAATCCTCACATCGGACCGCTGCGCATCCTTCACGCGATTCACGATTTTCTGCCGCAGCACCAGGCGGGCTCGGAGATCTACGCGAGCGAGCTGGCCCGCGCCCAGGCGCGCCGGCATCACGTCACCGTGCTGGCCGCGGAATACGACCCCGCGCGGGCGCACGGTCAGGTCGACTGGCGCGTGCAGGATCGCGTGCCGGTCGCCGAGATCGTCAACAACTGGGTCTGCCGATCGTTCGAGGACACCTATCGGCCGCCGCTGATTGCCGAGCGCATCGCCTCGGTGCTGCGGGCCACGCAACCCGATATCGTCCACGTCCACAACCTGCTGAATCTCTCGTTCGATCTTCCGGCGCTGGCGCGCCGGGCCGGTGCGCGCGTGGTCGCGACCTTGCACGACTACACGCTGGTGTGCGCGTCGGGTGGTCAACGCCTGCATCGTGCCGACCAGCACATCTGCCGGACGATCGACGTCGATCGCTGCGCGCGCTGTTTTGGCGAATCGCCGTTTGCCGCACAGATGACGGTGGGAACGACGCCGCGGCTGCTCCAGCGCGCGGCCCTGGCGGTCAAGCGGCGGGCGCCGGGGCTGGCGGCGCGCGCCGCCAGGGCACTGACGTCGGCGGCGCCGGGGGCGAGGGTCTCGGGGCGGGAGATCGACGCCCGGCTTGCCGCTGCCCGCCGTCTCTTCGACGACATCGACCTCTTCGTCTCGCCGTCGTCTTTTCTGGCCGGCGAATTCCGCGCGTTGGGTGTGCCGCCTGCAAAGCTCGACATCTCCGACAACGGCTTCCGACTGATAGACAGGTCAGCGACGCGGCCGCCGCGCGATTCTGATGCGCCGCTGCGCATCGGCTTCGTCGGCACGATCGTCTGGCACAAAGGCGTACACGTGCTGCTCGAAGCGGTCCGTGCCCTTCCCTCCGGAAAATGGCGTCTCCAGGTCTTTGGAAACGAGGCCACCTTCCCTGATTACGTTGCGTCGCTGCGCGACCAGGCACGGGATCTGCCAATCGTTTTCTCCGGTGCGTTCGCGCGCGAAACGGCGGCGTCGGTCTACGACCAGATCGACGTGCTCGTCGTGCCGTCGATCTGGCTCGAGAACTCGCCGCTCGTGATCCATGAGGCATTCATGGCCGGGGTGCCGGTGGTGGGCGCGCGGATCGGCGGAATCACCGATCTCATCGCGGACGGCATCAACGGGCTGCTCTACGACGCCGGGTCGCCGCCGGCGCTCGCGCAGGCGCTGCAGTCGCTGATCGACAATCCGGCGATGCTCCGGGCGCTCGAGTCGCGGCTGCCCGCGGTGAAATCGATCGACGACGACGCCGGTGATTGGGACGCGCGCTACGCCAGCGTGCTGGCGGCCCACGCCGGGCAGGGAATCGCGCGATGACACCGCCGCCGAAAGTCTCGATCGTGATCCCGACGCTGAACGGCGCGGCGACGCTGCCGGCGCTGCTCGACGGCATCTGGCGGCAGCGCGTAACCTTTGCCTTCGAGGTGATCGCGATCGACTCCGGATCGACCGACGGCACCGTGGCGTTGCTTCGCGCCCGCGGCGTCGAGGTGATCGCCATCGACCCGCGAACGTTCGATCATGGACTGACCCGGAATCAGGCGATCGAGCGGGCGCGCGGCGAACTGATCGTCCTGACGGTGCAGGATGCCGAGCCGGCCTCGGACACCTGGCTCACCGCGCTGATCGCGCCGTTCGCGCGCGAGTCACGTCTGGCAGGGACATTCGCACGCCAGCAGGCCCGTGCTGACGCCGGCGGGATCACGCGTCACTATCTTTCTCTCTGGGTGGCCGCCGGCGCCGAGCCGCGCCTTGCCGAGCTGGCCAGCGTCGCCGAGTTCGAGGCGCTGACGCCAATGGAACGGCTGACTCGCTCTGCCTTCGACAATGTCTGCTCCTGCATCCCGCGCAGCGTCTGGGCGCAGCACCCGTTTCCGTCGGTGCCCATCGGCGAGGACATCGCGTGGGGCCGGACCGTGCTTCTCGCCGGCTACCGGCTCCGCTACGTGCCGGAAGCCGTCGTCATCCACTCGCACAATCGATCGGCCCGCTACGAGCTCTCGCGCACGCGAGCGCTGCACGCGCAGCTTTATCGGTTGTTCGGCGTGCAGACGATCCCGACGTTGCCGCTGCTGGCACGCGCAATCGCGTCTTCGCTGCCGCTGCATGTGCAGCTGCGTGGCTACGGTCCGCCCTCATTCGCGCGGGCTGTCGGCTGGGCGGTGGCATGGCCGCTCGGGCAGTATCTCGGTGCCCGCGACGGCATTCGCAACGCCGCCACGTCACCGCGGCCTGGCACGACCTGATGCGGACGCTGATCGTCACGCACGGCTTTCCGCCGCTGGCACAGGGCGGCGCCGAACTCTGCGCCTACTGGCACGCGACGGCGCTCGCACGCGAGCACGGGGACGACGTTCTGGTGATCGCACGGGAGGGCGATCCCTCGAGGCGAGAATATGCGGTGCGACGTGAACGTCGCGACGACGTTTCAATCGCCTGGATCAACAACACCTACGCGGCGACACGTTCCTTCGCGGAGACCTACGACAATCCCGCGATCACCGCGATCGCTGCCGGCCTCGTCGACGAATTCGCGCCTGAGATCGCGCACATCCACCACCTGACCGGCCTGTCGACCGGCATCGTCCCGATGCTGCGCGCGTGTGGCGTTCCCTGCATCGCCACGCTTCACGATTACTGGCTGTTGTGCCACCGCGGTCAACTGCTCGATCTCCATCTGCAGTTGTGCGCCGGTCCGGAGCCTGACGGCTGTGCTCACTGTCTCGGGCTTGCCGGGTCGGCACCGCCGGTCGTTCACCGTGCGGCGTCGGCGTTTCGCGCCGTCGAGCGAAGCCTGCCCGATGCCGCCGCGAAAGCACTGCGCGGCGCCGCCGAACGCATGGTGTCGCTGACCGCGGGCGGCCGCGCGAACGACGACGAAGCGAGAGCCAGGTTTCGTCACATGCGCGATCTCTGCGCGGGCATCGATCGTTTCGTCGCACCGTCGGCGTCGATCCGGGATCGGTTCGTGGCCTTCGGTGTGCCCGCCGAGAAGATCGACGTCATTCGGAACGGGTGTCCGCGGTTGCCCGGCGTTCCGATCGAGTGCGCGCCGGCACCGCACTTGAGGATCGGCTTTCTCGGATCCGTGATGGTGTCGAAAGGGCTGCACGTCGTGCTCGAGGCGTTTCGCGCGTTGCCGGCCGGCGCCGCCACCGTCGATGTCTTCGGGCCGAGCGTGCCGTACCACGGCGACAACAGCTATCGGACGACATTAGCGCCATTGATGACGCAGCCCGGTGTTCGACAGCACGGCCTGGTTCCACGCGAACAGATCAGCCGTGCGCTCGCGGCGATTGACGTCCTGGTCGTGCCGTCGATCTGGCCGGATAACGCACCGCTGGTCGTGCAGGAGGCATTTCTCGCCGGCGTGCCGGTCGTCGCGTCGCGGATCGGCGGACTGCCGGAAATGGTGCGCGATGGCGTCAGCGGCGTGCTGGTCGAACCCGGCAACGTGAACGATCTCGCGGATGCGCTGCGGCGGCTCGCGACCGAGCCGGGACTGCTGTCGCGGCTGCGTCAGGGCATTCCGCCTGTGCCCACCGTCGAGGCGCAGGTCGGATTGCTGCGCGCCGCCGCCGAGGCCGCAATCGCGGGTGTGCAATCGCGGCCGGCCGCGGCGACGATCGCCGGGTCGTCGATTGCCGCCATCGTGCTCAACTACGGCGCGCCTGACGAAACGCTACTCGCCATTCGCGCCCTTGCCGCATCGCGGCGTCGGCTCGATCGCATCATCGTCGTCGACAACGATCCGTCGCGTCGGTGCGATGCTCTGGTGATTGACGCGGTGCCCGGTCTGACGTATCTGCGCGCCGAGCACAATCTGGGTTTTTCCGGTGGCGTGAATCTGGGAATTCGCGCCGCGCGATCTGCGGGCGCGACTCACGTATTGCTGGTCAACAGCGATGCGATCGTGCCGCCGGATGCGGTTGACCGGCTCGACCGTGCGCTCGCGGCGTCTCCGGCGGCCGGCATCGCCGCGCCGCTGCTTCTCCAGCGCACGGCGCCCGACGTCGTCGCCTCGAACGGCATCGACTACGACGCGGCGTCCGGTCGGATGCGGCAGGTCGACTGCGGCCGGACCGAGTCGGCGCTCGCCGGCCCGGCGGCGCGCGTTGTCGACGCCGCCAGCGGCGCGGTGATGCTGATCTCGATGGCCACGATCGATCGCGTCGGTCTCTTCGACGAGTCGTATTTCTTCAGCTTCGAGGAAATCGAATTCTGTCTGCGCGCGCGCCGCGCCGGGATCACGACGATCGTGACTCGCGACGCGGTCGCGTTTCACGCCGGCGGTCGCTCGATGGGTCCCGAATCGCCACGGCGGCTGTACTTTGCCGCGCGCAATCACCTCAAGCTGGCAACCGCTGACCGTGCCGGCCTGCGGGCCGTGCCCCGCGTGGCGCTGGTGATTGGCTATAACTTCGCGCACGCGGTTGGCGCGCCGGGCGGGACGCTCATTCAGCGAGTAAGCGCGGTCATCGCTGGAGTACGCGACTACTGGCGGGGCAAGAGCGGCGAGTGGGTCTAGACGGGTACGTCGGGTACGCGGGTACGTCAGGGACGCGGGGACCAGGAACGCGGCTTCGCCTTGCCATCTTTCTTGGTGCAGCTCTGAGCCTGGTGATCTTCAAAGAAAAAGAGGATGACCCCGCGAAGCCAGGTTCATGGTCCCCGCGTCCCTGACGTACCCGCGTACCCGCGTACCGATCTACTTCTTCAACTCCCGAATCTCCGCGCTGAGGATCGCCGTCTCCTCCGTCAGCCGCTGAATCTGCTGTCGCTGGCGCGAGAGGATCACCGAGAAAAACAGCAGCGCGACGAAGACCAGGACGATGACGAGGAGCAG
This sequence comes from Vicinamibacterales bacterium, assembly GCA_036274055.1. Taxonomy (GTDB): domain Bacteria; phylum Acidobacteriota; class Vicinamibacteria; order Vicinamibacterales; family SCN-69-37; genus DASUGM01. The sequence goes on from DASUGM010000089.1 coordinate 17,027, forward strand.
CAGCAGGCTGGGCGGGTAGAACACGCCGAGGCTGCGGGCGGCGCGATCGAGGACGTCGCGCCAGATCGACAGACCGAGCATGCCGATCGCCACGAGAAGCCAGACCAGTGAATACTCTTCGACCAGCTTGCGCCGGCGTACCAGCTCGAGCACGGAGATCAGCAGGACGAGGCTGACGCCGATCGCGACGATCTGAACGCGATCAATCATGCTCGGACCCGACCGCGGCGGCGCGCAGCGGGACGATCACGATCGCCAGCAATACCCGCAGGCCGGCGGTCGCCAGCCGTGTCAACGTCAGCGAGGTGCGCCCCGCCAGACGCGGCCGGGACGACACCGCGACTTCGACCACCGAGAGCCGGTTGCGGCTGAGCAACAGAAGCAACTCCGGTTCGGGATAGCCGGTCGGATGGTGTTCGGCGAGAAAGCGCACCGCGCGCGGGCCGAAGGCGCAGAAGCCGGACGTCGGATCGGTGACTGGTCGGCCGGTGACCAGGGAAAGCATCACCGCGAGCGATCGCTGCACGAACCGGATCGCCCGGGAACCCCTCTGCGCCTCCCCGCTCTCAGCGTCTCCGCGTGAATAGCGCGATCCAATCGAGACGTCGGCGAGCCCGCGGCGCAGGGGCGCGAGCAGCCGTTCAATCTCTTCGGCGTCGTGCTGACCGTCGCCGTCGAGACGAACCGCCCCGTCATAGCCCATTCGCGCGGCGTAACGCAGCCCGGCGCGCATCGCGCTGCCGATGCCCATGCGATTTGGAAAGTGCAGAAATCGCACCCCCAGATCCTGAAGCACCCACTGCGTGTCGTCGGTCGATCCGTCGTCGAGAATGAGGACGTCGAGATCAGCGCAGCACGCGCGCAGTTCGGCGACGACGCGCGGCAGCGTCGCGGCTTCGTTGTGCGCTGGGATGAGACCGAGCACGCGATGCGGGCCGGGACCCAGGGGCGGACAGCGGCTGGAGTGCCGGCTGACGGATCTCGGCGCCATGCTCGCCATCGGCTGCGGCGCCTCGCCGCGCAGCCGTCGCGCCATCCACCGCGCCATCGCCCAGACCCAGACGACGTCTCGCAGCAAATGAACGACAGGAAAGAGCAGACCGGCGGGATCGTTCGTGAACCGGGCCGCGCGGACGCCGGCGATCGCGCGTTCAATTGCCAACACCGCCACGATCGCGATCGAGAAGATCGGGGAGAACGGCAACGCCGCGACCCCCGCCGCGATCGCGATTGGATGCAGCATCATCAGCGTCGGCGACACCGCATCACCGGTCGCCCGGCGCGGGTGCTTCGCCACGAGATCGATGCGCCCGTATCCGAGTCCGTACTGCTGCCGGCAATATCCGCGCAGTCCCTCTCGCCAGTGATGGATGCTGCGTGCCTCTCGACAGAACCGCAGCTCGTAGCCGGCGGCCCGCAGCCTGTAACTCAAATCGTTGTCGTATCCGTAGCCGAGCGTTTCGTCGAACAGCCCGATCTGATGCAGCGCCGATGCGCGGTACATCGAATTGCCGGTGCAGACCTGGTCGGTGTCGTCGCCGCGCATGGCCGCATATCGCCACTCGAGATCGACGCCGGTGACGCGCGCGAACACGCCGGCATTCGCCGGCAGCGCGTACCGTCCCTGCACCGCGGCGATCGCCGGATCGTCGAGCGCCCTCACCAGCTGGCCGAGCCACGACCGCGAGACGACGACGTCCTGATCGATCTGCGCGATCAGTGGATACCGCGCCGCGCGGATGCCGGAGTTCATCGCCGCGGCGGCGCCGCGGCGTGGGCCGGCGAGCACGCGCATCGGCCTGGCGGCGGCAACCTGTTCGAGAATCTCGAGCGAACCGTCGGTGCTGCCGTCTTCGATGGCGATGACGTCGAGGTCGAAATCACCAGACGAGGCAAACACGGCGTCGAGCGCCGCGCGCAGCCACGGCGCGCCGTTGCGCACCGGCATGACGACGCTGACGCCGGCGGAACGGGCGGTTGTCGACGTCATGCGGCCGCCGCCGCGACCAGGTCGCGGTACAGATCGGTCATCGCCTCGGCGATAACCTCCCCGGAATAGCGCTCGCGGATCCGCCCCGCAGCGACGCGGGCGCGCAGCCGGCCGGCCGCGGGCGCCGCGAGCACGGCGGCGAGCGCGCGTGAAAGCGCGGCGACATCGCCGAGGCGGACGACCTGGCCGCCGCCGAGCGAATCAATCACTTCACCGCATCCGGAATCGTTGGCGACGACGACCGGAGTGCCGCAGAGCAGCGCCTCGATCGGCACCAGCCCGAAAATCTCGTCAGCGGATGGGTAGGCGACAACATCGGCATCGGCAAGCGCTTCGAGACGTTCGTGGCTCTCGAGCAAGCCGACGACCGACGTCTGCGCGGCAATTCCGAGCGAGGAGATCAGCGCGCGCGTGGTTTCGAGCCCGCCCATGTCGTTGCCGGCAATGACGAGACGCACGCGCGGGTCGCGAAGCCTCGCCACCGCGCGGGCGAGATCGGGGAGGCGTTTTCGCGGCGTGATCTTGCCGAGGAACAGGATCACCGGTGCATCCGCGAGGTCGTGACGCGCGCGAAAGCGCCCGCGCGTGATCGGCACAGCGAATTCGTCGAGATCGATTGAATTGGGAATCAGGCGAACCCGATCATCGGGCACTCCGAGCGCCGCCAACTGCGCCCGTTCCGCGTTCGACACCGCGAGCACGCAGGCCGCACGCTCGAGGACGCCGCGGCCGACGGTGGCGTCGAACACATGCTTGGCGAGCCGGCGCCGCTCGATCACCGGCGCGGTGCCGTTCGGCGCCAGCACGTACGGGACGCCGGCCCGGCGCAGGTGCCGCGCCGCGATCGCGCCGGGCAGATTGCGGCACGCGTGCAGGTGGGCGACGTCGAAGGTTCGCGCGTGCTCGCGCATGTAGGCGCCGAAACCCAGCGGTGTGAAGCACTGCCAGTGATACGCCAGGTGATTGGACACGTTGGGAAACACCCGCACCGTCACGTCATCATCGGCGCGGATCTTCGGCAGCCGCGCGTCAGCCGAACAGGCGTCGGTGCTGCACACCGTCACGTGATGACCGCGGCGCGCGAGCGCGCGCGTCAGCGTCGACGTCAGGCGGGGAATTCCGCCGTACGCCCACGCGCCCTCGGCGTAGGGCGTGACGTGAAGGATGCGCAGTGACATCAGAAAGCCGTTGAATCACTGCATGATACGCGAGGTCGCGCAGGACGCCGGGCTGACGATTCTGCAATCCGTCGTACACTTGTGACGCGTGAGTCGTGCCGGAAAAACACTGGCGGAGACCGTGCCGCCCGGGTCGGTTGGAACCCGAGTGATGCTCTCGCCGCGCGGCACGCTTGGATGCGCGGTCGCGATGATCGCCGCCGGTCTCATCTACGCCACCGCGCTCGACAATCCGTTCATCTACGACGATTTCCGGCTCATCGTCGAGAATCCGTCGCTGAACGACGTCTACAACCTGCGCGCGATCGCGTGGCGCGAGATCACCCGGCCGATCGTCAACTTCACGTATGCCGTCGATCGCTCGATCTGGGGCCCGACGCCGTTCGGCTTTCACCTCACGAACGTCCTGCTTCACATGCTCAACGTCGGGCTGGTGTTTCTGCTCGCCTGGCACTGGAACGAGGACTGGAGCCGCCGCCGTCCGACCGAGCCGTCGCGGGTGGTCCGGCCGACGCTCACGGCGTTTGCTGCCGCGCTGATGCTGGCGGTGCATCCGATGATGACCGAGGCGGTCGGCTACATCAGCGGCCGCTCCGAAGTGCTGTCGACGACCTTCTTCGTCCTGGCGCTGCTGGCGATCCGGCGCTGGTTTCTGGGGACGGGGGTCGGGTTCCTGTTCGTCGCGCTCGCGATGTGGGGCTGCGGATTGGCGACCAAAGAGACCGTGGCGATGCTGCCGTTCGTCGTCCTTGCCTACGATCGCATCATCTGCCCTGGGAGCGACGAAGATCGCGCGCGCCGCTGGCGCCGGTTTCATCTGCCGATCTTCGCGCTGGCGTCGGTCTTTGTGGTCATCCGCATCGTCGTGCTGGCGCTGGTCGAGTACACCGATCAGATCAGCTTCAACTTCAAGTTCCTGCTCGTGCAGTTCGACGTCGTCCGCCGTTACCTGACCATGTTGCTGACGCCGCGGCCGCAGTCGATCTTTCATGCGATCCCGCTGCCGTCGGGCCTGACCGACCCCGCGGTGCTCACCGGGATCGCGGCGATTGCGGGGTTGATCGTCGTTGCGACGGTGCTGCGCCGCCGCGAAGGGATGGTGAGCATCGGCATCCTCTGGTTTCTGTTGCTGCTGGTGCCGTCGTCGGCGCTGGTGGTGCTCGATCGCGGCGAGCCGATGGCCGAGCATCGGGTTTATCTCGCCAGCGTCGGCCTGTTCTTCGCCATCGGGGAGGGGATCGGTTGGCTGGTGGTGCGCTTCGCGCGCGCCCGGGCGGTGACGCGCTGGCTGCTACGCCTGGCGATCGTGCTTGGCGTGCTGACGCTCTGCGCGCGGACGCTGCTGCGAAACGAGATATGGGCCAGCCGGGAGTCGGTGTGGTCGGAAGCGGTCGAGCAGGCGCCGACCCACTGGCTGCCGCATCTGGTGCTCGGCGAAGCACACCACGCCGCCGGCAATCATGACGCGGCGATTGCCAGCTTCCTGCAGTCGATCAACCTGCGTCCGGAGCAGCCGGCGGCCTACGGCAAGATCGGCACGTGCCTGCTCGAGGTCGGCGACGTCGACCAGGCGCGAATCGCCTTCAACAAGATGCGCGAGCTGTTGCCGCGGTCGGCAGAAGCCTCGAACGGGCTTGGCACGGTGGCGCTGATGAGCGGGCAGGTGGCGGAGGCGCGGCAGCGGTTCGTCGAGTCGCTGCAGCTCGACCCGCGCAACGTCCAGGCGCGGCGGGCGCTGGCGGTGATCGAGGAAACTGTCGGCGCCAATCCCGCTGAAGCGCTGCGGTTGTGCGAGGAGATTCGCGAGATCGCTCCGCACTCGCCCGGCAACGACGACTGCATCGCGCGCAACCGCGCCCGTCTCGCCACGATCCGCGGCGGCTCATGAGAGACCTGATCTGGACGCTGGTCCGCACCGATTTCAAGGTGCGTTATCACGGCACCATCGGCGGGTTCGTCTGGGCGCTGCTCAAGCCGATGCTGATGTTCGTGATGCTGATGAGCGTCTTCTCGTTTCTGTTTGCCGCCGATCCGGCCTACAAGCTCAATTTGATCATCGGCCTGTTTCTCTGGGATTTCTTCGCGGAAAGCACCAAGGTCGGGCTGACGTCGCTGCACGCCAAGGGTTTTCTGCTGACGCGGGCGCGGATGCCGGCGTGGATTCTGGTCGTCACGTCGATTTCGAACGCGGTGATCACCCTGCTCGTCTTCAGCGTGCTGATCATGGTGTTTCTCGCGACGACGGGCCACCCGCCATCGCCGGCTGCGGTCGCGCTCTACGTCATCTATGCCCTGGCGATGGTCTTGATCGTCGTCGGGTTCTCGCTCGGATCCAGCGTGCTGTTTCTTCGTTACAAGGACCTGAATCAGGTCTGGGAAGTGCTGACGCAGGCCGGGTTCTTTCTCGCGCCGATCATTTATCCGCTCACCATCCTGCCGGAGCGCTATCACTTCTATCTCTATCTCTGGCCACCAACGCCGATCATCGAGTTCTCTCGCGAGGCGCTGGTGCGCGGCAACGTGCCGACGTTGACCGCGCACTTGTACCTGGCCGGCGTCGTCGCGACGACGATGATTGCGGGCGTGCTGCTGTTCCGGCGGCTGGGGCCGCGGGCGGCGGAGTATCTGTGATCACCGTAAGGTTACTCGTCGCCTCGCGAGGCAACGAGTTCATGCGCGACATCGCCGAGACTCTGGCGGCGGGTTTCCATGCCGAGGGGGTGCACGCTCAAGTCGTCACGGACGGTTTGCCAACTCCCGGCGTTGCCGAGTCGTTCGACCTCGTCGTCGCTCCTCACGAGTACTTTCCGCTGTTCTTCTCGAAGGCTATCCGAGCAGCGTCCGCTGCCGCTCTGTGTCGTGAGTTGTTTGTGCTGAACGTCGAGCAGCCTGGCGGCCCCTGGTTCGAGATCGCGTTCGATGTGTCTGCAGGCGCCAGACATATTTTCGATATCTCCCGGGACGGTGCGACAGAATTTGGTGTTCGTGGCCGGTCAGCGACTCATGTACCCCTGGGCGTGGCCCCCGGTTCGACGCTGGTCGATCCAAACGCTGATCGGCCAATCGATATCGTGTTCCTCGGACACAACTCCAAACGTCGCGAGCAGTTCTTCGCCAAGAACGCGCTGATGCTTTCCAGATTCAACTGCGTGATCGCACTGAGTCCCGTGGAGCGGCCGAGGCTCGAGGGCAGTACTGGTTACTACTCCGGCGAGCAACGCAGCGCGTTGCTGTCGCGATCGAAGATTCTTCTCAACGTTCACTCCTCAGACCGACACTACTTTGAGACTCATCGGGCCCTGCTCGCGTTGTCGGCCGGTTGTCTCCTGGTTACCGAGTCAAGCCGGGCCACGGCCCCCTTTGTAAACGACCGGGACTTCGTCATGACCGGGGCCGATCGGCTGATTGAGGCTTGCGAGCGCTATCTGGCCGACCCGGCACGGCGTCTCGAGATCGCCTCGGCTGGCCAGGCATTATTGACGAGCGACCTGGACGTCCGAGCGAGCTGTCGGCAGATGATTGATCTGATGCAAGGACGGGCTTCGGCGAGCGAATCGGATCCCGCCATGCAGCTGTTGCGCGACCGGAACGCTGTCGTGGAGAGGCTCGCAGCCGCTATTTCCGTGCGAACGACGGGTCGGACCGACTGGAACGTCGAACGGTACGGACCCAGGGGAGACGGACTGCCGACTGTCTCGGTCGTGATTAGCCTCCATAACTACGCGCAGTACGTCGATCAGTGTTTGATGAGTGTGCTCGATTCTGACTTTCGAGGGTATGCGGCCGAGATCGTCATGGTCGACGATGCTTCGACAGATGAGTCGATCAGCCGCGCCAGGAATGTCCTGTCGTCCTCGTCACTGCCAGCAACTCTGGTGCTCAAGCAGACCAACACCGGGTTGGCGGATACCCGCAATCTTGGGTTGAAGTTGGCGCGCGGCGAGTTTGTCTTTGTTCTGGACGTCGACAACTGGATCTTTCCCCAGTGTCTCGCGACCCTCGTGTCGGCAATTCGCACCGCGCGGTCGACGGCGTCGTACGCGATGATTCAGCGTTTCGATGACGACACCGGTGAGGCGATCGGACTGCTTTCAGCGGCAGCCTGGGACGTAGACTGGCTGGTGGCACAGCCGTACATCGACGCGATGGCGATGTTCGATCGTCAGCGAATCCTCGATCTCGGCGGATATGCCACCGACCTCGTGACCTACGGTTGGTTTGGCTGGGAAGACTATGACCTGTGGCTGCGAATCGCCGACGCCGGCGATCATTGTGAGTTTGTTCCTCAGATACTCAGTGCCTATCGCGTCCACGAGACGTCGATGATCCGGCGGACCAATCTCATGTCCGAAGGAATTGCCAGTCATCTGGCGACGAAGTTTTCCGGACTCCTCGCGCGCCACAAGGGTTCTGATCGGGTGCTTGGCTTTCCGACCGTGTCCCCGGCATCGCCTGGTGGTTTGACCGCCACCACAGATCGGTCACCTGAAGAGCTCGGCCGACGCGTTCATGATCTTGAGCGTCAGATCGACGAGATCCTCCGATCGAAAAGCTGGCGAATTACCAGGCCGCTGCGCAGGCTGGTCGAGCTCGTCGCCCGGCGTCCGTCCGGTTTCGAGCCACGCGATTGATCTGACGTGCACTAACAGAGAGCGATGATGCAGCCACTGATCGAGATCGAATCAGTATCGAAGCACTTCATGATTCCGACAGTGAAGCGCGAGACGGTCCGAGAGCACCTGTTCGGCGTCTTCGCACCGCGACGGTTTCAGCGGCTGCAAGTGCTGGATCGAGTCAGCTTCGCACTCACGCAAGGCGAAGCTCTCGGTATCATGGGGCGCAACGGCTGCGGCAAGAGCACGCTGCTGAAGCTCATCTGCGGGATCTACCAGCCGGATGCCGGACGGGTGACGGTGCGGGCGGCGCTGACGCCGATCCTCGAACTCGGTGTCGGCTGGAACCCGGAGCTCGACGCGATCGATAACGTTTGTCTCATTGGCGGAGTGATGGGGCTGTCGCTCGCGCAGATTCGCGGCCGCATGGACGCCATCCTCGCATTTGCCGAGCTCGAACAGTTCGCCAACCTGAAATTGAAGCACTATTCGAGCGGAATGTCTTCGCGCCTCGGTTACGCCGTCGCGTTCGAGGCCGTCAAGGACCTCCTGGTACTCGATGAGATCCTTGCGGTCGGCGACGCCGGGTTCAAGGCGAAGTGCGAGCAGCGGTATCGCGAGCTGCGGGCGCGCGGGCATTCAGTCTTGCTCGTGAGCCATGCGGTGCCTCTGGTCACGGCCTTCTGCGACCGTGCGATCCTCATAGATGGGGGTCGGATCATTCATGAAGGCAGGCCGGAAGACGTCGTCTCGAGTTATCTGTCGCTGCTCACCGCCGACGCTGCAGACAAATTGGTGACTCCCGGCATCTAGGCATGCTCAGGCCTCCACTGAACGTCGTCGCCATCATATCTGCCTACAACGAGGCCGACATCATCCAGGCGGTGATCGCGCATCTGATCGATCAGGGCGTGTCGGTGTACTTAATCGATGATGGCTCGACAGATGACACGGTCGTGATTGCCAGCGCGTTTCTAGGGCGCGGGCTGATCGGTCTGGAGCAAAGGGACCGCGGCAATGCGGACGACGTGTTCTCCTGGACCGATGTCCTTCGACGCAAGGAGCAATTGGCGAGCACGCTCGAAGCCGACTGGTTCATCCACCACGATGCCGACGAGTTCCGGGAGAGTCCCTGGCCGGCGACGACATTGGCGGAAGCGATCGCTCGGGTTGACGCCCTCGCTTTCAATGCGATCGATTTTCATCTTCTCGACTTTCGTCCCACCGAGGCCGATGCCACCGCGCCGAATGCCGATGTTCGCGAACGCCAGCGGCATTTTCAGCCAGCCGCGCCATGGAATGTGAAACAGGTGAAATGCTGGAAGCGGACAGAGTCGGTCGACCTGCTGTCGTCTGGTGGTCACGACGCAAGTTTCCGCGGCCGTGTCATCTATCCGGTGAAGTTCGTTCTCAGGCACTATCCGTTCCGAAACGAGACGCAGGGGGCGCGGAAAGTGTTTATCGAGCGAAAGCCCAGGTTCTTGCCCGATGAGATCCACCGGGGTTGGCACGTGCAATACGACTCGTTCACTCCCGGAATGCCGATGCAATGGTCGGCGACTGAGCTCACGCTCTTCGACGGTCCACGGGTGAGGAAGGAGATTATCGAGCGCGCGGTGTCAAGCGAGGCCGCGCGATGGCTCCTGCAGCGCACTGAAATGCTCACCGACTCGGTGCGATCCCTTGAACAGGAGCGTCACCAAGCGACTGAGACCATCGCGGCACTGGAAGCTCGACTCGGACACGAACGCTTTGCTCGTGACGAGGCCCTGCGGAACGCGAGAGCGCAGCATGACGGCGTGCTGGCAGCGAGAAACGCATTGGCCGCGCGACTTCGGGAGACCTATGACTCCAGAAGTTGGCGCCTGACGAAGCCGCTTCGTGGAGCGTACAGCCGACTGACGGGACAGCTCGAAGCCGATGAAGCGGTGCCGGCCGTCGCGATTCCGAAGGGCGTGCAATGGGGCGACCTTGCCCGCGTGACGCCGTTCAGCGATTCGTGGGGCACCGATCGCGGCCTTCCGATCGATCGGTATTACATCGAAGCGTTCCTGCGCGACTGTCGCGGCGACATCACGGACGCCGTTCTCGAGGTCAAAGATCCTGGATATGCGCACGCTTTTGGATCGGATCTGACGCAAGTGGATGTGATCGATGTCACGCCATCAAACACCCGAGCCACGATTGTCGCGGACCTTGCAGTGCGTGAATCGTTGCCCGCGAATACGTATCACTGTTTCATCTGTACCCAGACGCTCCACATCACCCCGGACATCCGCGCCTCTGTCGCCGGCGCCGTCCAGGTTCTGAAACCGGGCGGAGTGCTTCTGTGCTCGATTCCGGCCATCAGTCGAGTCAACTACGAAGACGGTGGTCTGTCGAGCGGCGACTACTGGCGGTTGACCGCCGCCGCCGTAGCGTGGCTCTTCCGTCAGGAACCGGATCTCGAGGAAGTCGATATCAGAACCGCCGGCAACATCCAGAGCTGCACGGCTTTCTTGTACGGTCTGGCTGCCGAAGAGTTGCCGCGCGAAGTTCTCGAGTTTCAGGATCCCTGGTTTCCCTTGCTGCACTGCGTTCGTGCGGTGAAGCGCTAGCCATCATGGCTGCTGTCCTGCTCTATCATCGCGTCGCCGACGCTGCCGTCGATCCATTTGGACTCTGCGTTTCGGCCGGCACATTCCGGCGGCACATGGAGACGATCGCCCGCAGCTATCGGCCGCTTCCGCTGGCGGCATTCGTTGCCGACGCAATCCGCCGACGGCTCGAACCGGAGTCAGTCGCTGTCACCTTCGATGATGGCTATCTGGATAATCTAACGACCGCCCAGCCGATTCTCGAAGAGTTCGGCATTCCGGCGAGCTTCTTCATCACGACGTCCACCCTGCAAAGCGGCGCGCCCTACTGGTGGGACCAGCTGGTCCATATCGTGTTCGGGGCGACGCGAAAACCGTCGACACTTGCTCAAGATCCACACGAGTTGCTTCGCGTGCTTCACCGGCCGCTGATGCGCGCAACGGTGGCCGAACGGGACCGGGAATTACAGCGCCTGACTATTCAGCTCGGTCCGCCTGACCCAAGGACGTTGCCCAGGCCGATGAATAAGGAAGAAGTCCGCGAACTGGCGAATCGGCCGGCCGTCACCATTGGCGCGCATGGCGTATCACACACCGCGTTGCCGGCGCTGACAGCCGCAGAGCAGATGGCAGAACTTACCGAAAGCCGGCGGCACCTCGAAGATCTCGTTCGATTACCGGTGACGTCGGTCGCCTATCCGTTTGGCGAAGCAACTGACACAACGGTGGCGGTCGCGCATCAAGCCGGGTTTCGTATCGGCGCCGTGGTCGGTAATCGCGCCTGTCAATTGCCGCTCGATCGCCTTCGCGTACCTCGCATCGAAGTCGATCCGCTCACAGACATCGATGCACGACTCGCCGTGGACTGTGCACACGAGAGCTCGACCAGTGACTAGCGTTGTCATTCCCGTCCACAACAGTGCCCGCTATCTGCCGACGTTGCTCGAGTCCCTGCGTCAGCAGACGGCTGACGACTGGGAGGTCGTGGCAATCGACAACCGGTCCGTCGACGATTCGCGTCGCATCCTTACTGACACCACGTTGAGCGCCCCATTGCGTTTGGAGCGCGCCGACGAACGGGCGAACCCTTCGTATGCCAGGAACGTCGGCGCCGCCATAGCCACTGGCGACAAGCTGCTGTTTGTGGATGCTGACGACGCCGTATCGAGCAGCTATGTGCGATTGATGGCGGAGGCGCTCGATGAACATCCAATGGTGACATCGCGTGTGGACTCGGCTGCTCTCAATCCGGACGCGGTCCGCGAGGTGTTTGGCGCGAGCTGGCAAAGCGACGGGATCGACACGTATTTCGATTTTCTTCCGGCGTGCGGCGTCAACATCGGCATTCGACGCGACCTGTTCGAAACACTGGGGGGATTCCCGGAGGAGTTTTCCGGCTCCGAGGACATCGCCTTTGCCTGGAAGGCGCACCTTGCCGGAGTCCGTCTGCACTTCGTTGAGGACGCGGTGTATTCATATCGCCACCGCGAGTCGCTCGCAGATCTCTTCCGCCAGGCAGCGAATTGGGGGCGCGACAACGCTTTGCTGTACGCGAAGTTCAGGCAGCATGGCATGCCTGGCCGATCCTGGCGCCTCACCGCCCGAGAATGGAGTGAGACGATCCGTGATGTTCTCGTCGCGAGAAACGATTTGGAACGTGGTCGCGCCGCTGTTCGCTTTGGTTTCTGCGTAGGCAGGCTCAAAGGAAGCACCAAATACCGCGTGCGGTACCTTTAACGAGAACACCCACGCGGCGAGCAAGTAACATGTCCCTCAATGCCCGAGCCCGCCTATCCGGCCGCACGCGCCGTCGCGTCGGCCATCGAAGCGCATTTCGGCCGCCATCGCGCCGCGGCGACGGCGGCCGGCCGGGTCGACCTGGCGCCGCCGCCCGACGCCGCGTCGGTGGAGACCATCGTCGACGCCGCCTTCTGGGCCAGCCTGCGACGGGAAGAGGGCATCACGCCGAAGATCTCCCTGGCGTTGACGCCGCCGTCGAAGTCGCAGTTGCCGCTGCTGTTCAGCCAGTCCCTGCCGCTCTACGCCGCGGCGCTGGCCAAACTGGCGCCCGCGGTCGAGCGGCCCGGCATTCATCTCGGCGTCTGGCCGGAAAACGGGGCACTGCGCGTCTGGGGCACGACGCGCACGCTGCCGCCGTTGTGCTTCGTGCTCGAAGTCATCGCTTCGGGCCTGCTCGTCATCAAACATCGCGGCGACTCGTTCGGCAAGTTCGTCAACGTCGCGGTCCTCGAGGGCGATCAGATCAAGATGATCGACGAGAGCGACGCCAAAGAGCCCGAATGCCCGAACATGGTGCAGTCGCTGCTCGGCTTCGATCGCGTGAATACCAGCGCCGTCGACGGCCAGGTCAACGTCCTGGTGCAGATGGCGGCGTCGATGCGCGCGCACGGCCGCGGCGGCGCGCTGCTGGTGGTCCCGTCCGCGTCGACCACCTGGGTCGAGTCCATCGTCAGCCCGGTCCTCTATGAAGTCACGCCGCCGTTCACCGCGATCGCCGACGCGTTGCACGAGCGCGACACCGCTCCCGACAGCCACGAATGGCAGGACGACCTGCGCCGCGCCGTCGACGCCGTCGCCGGCCTGACCGCGGTCGACGGCGCGACCGTGCTGCGCGAGAACTACGAGCTGGTCGCCTTCGGCGCCAAGATCACGCGGCGGGTCCAGCACCCGCTGGTCGAGCGCGTCGCGCTCACCGAGCCGATCGTCGGCAGCGCGATGACCGTGGTGTCGCCAACCCAGCTCGGCGGCACCCGCCATCTGTCGGCGGCGCAGTTCGTCCACGATCAGCGCGACGCGGTGGCGCTGGTCGCGTCGCAGGACGGGCGCTTCACGATCTTCAAGTGGTCGATGCGCGAAAACATGGTGCATGCGCATCGGGTCGAGGCGTTATTGCTCTAGCGACATGAGTGAAGTGCGCGCGCCAGTGCGGATTCACAGGGAGAACACAGAGAAAACCAAGAGAAAGAGCTTTAGCCGGTTCTTGAAAAAGAAAGAACCCCTCATGATCTTCTCATTCTTCTCCCTGTGAATCCGCTCCTGGCACGCGCTCTTCACTCATTTCCCCGGCTCGCTCGGCCCTTTCGTGATCGGCCGCGACGTGAACACCATCGCGTTCGGCCCGCCCTTGTCCGCGTATTCCATGAGCAGTCGGCCGCCGGAGAAACTGATGCTGGTCACCGACGCGAGCAGCTTGAAGAAACGATCTTCGAGCGGCTGCTTCGCACCGGCGCAGGCCAGCTTTGTCGCCGTGATCTCGCCGACCTGGATCTTGAACCCGGTCGCCTCGCCATACGCCGGCGCGGTGAACGTGTTGCACGGCCCCTTGCCGACCAGCTTGCTGGGCTCGACATGGAAGTAGGCGACGGTATCAGCGGTGACCGGCTCGGTGGCGCCGAACTTGGCGAGCAGCCATTCGTTGCCGGCGAGATCCCCAAGCGACGCCGTTCCGGTGACGATCTCGTTCGCCTTGGCGAGCGCGCCGGCGGGCATCGTGTAAGTGATTGTCGCTTTCTCGGTCGGACAGCACGGCTGATCGCTGGCGCCGGGGCGAATGACGTTGAGATTGACGTTCGCGTTTTCGACGGCGGCGCTGCGAATCTGCACTGGCGCGCCGATCTTCACCGTGCTGAGGTTGATGACCTGCCCGCCGCGCCGGCCGATCACCGCCAGGTAGAAATTCGAGGCGCCGCCACGCACGCCCTCATTGACGATGACGACGGTTTCCGGGCTGCCGTCACGATCGAGATCGCCGGCGATGAGAAATCCCTCGAGCAGCGTGGCAAAGGCCTTGTCCTTTTCCCATTTGCCGTCCTTCATCGTGATTTGACCGTTGGCCAGGCCGATGTAAGTGGCGTTCAGCACCTCAGCCGGCGTCGGCGGCTCGACCCTCTGCGGCGCGACCAGCCCCGGCGTCGGTCCGACCGGCGTCTGCTGCCCGCCCTGCGGGCCGCACGACACCAACAGGCACAGGGTCAACCCGAACACGACACGACGAAGCTGAAGCATCTCGACATCTTAACGTCTGTGCTTCGGTGTTGCTTCCAAGAGCCTTCAACATGAAGGGCGTGAAGAAAACCTTGGTTCGCCTTTCTCGGAAATCCTTGCGAGATGTTTCCTGAGTAAGACCTCCAGGGTTTCAAGCGCTTTTTCCTCAGCACGCAGTTCTCAAGGGTTTCCGAACAGGCTGGTTTTCTCCAAGTCCTCCATGTTGAAGGCTCTTGGAGACACGGACCCCGCAGTAACATTGCCCCCGTGCGCCGCGGTGCCGTCGCCCTCATTCTCGTGCTGGCGGCGATCGTTGCCGTGCGCGCCTGGGTCGCCTGGTCGCACGGCACCTACCTGAGCTACGCCGAGGGCACGTGGAGCGCGCTGGCGCAGGACGCAGCCCGCGGCGAATGGTACCGCCCGATCAGCGCCTCGACCGGCTACGGCGGCACACGCTATTGGCCGCTCGTCTTCGGCGTGCACGCGCAATTGCTGCGCGTGTGGCCCGACATTCTCGCCACCGGGTTCCTGATGTCGGTCATCGGATTTGCCGCGGCGCTCGCGGCCGGCTTCGCGGCCGCGCGCGCGCTCGGCCTGTCGCGCGATCACGCGGTTCTTGCCGTCGCGCTGTTCGCGGCGTCGCAGTCGGTCCATTACGGCCTGCTCGCGATCCGCGGCGATCTCCTGCCGCTGGCGCTGCTGCTCGCGGCGGTCGCCTGCGCCCGCCGCTCGCCGCCCGCCAGCGCCGCGCTGCTCGCGCTCGCCATCGCCGGCAAGCCGACGATGGCGTACGGCGCCGTGATCATCGCGGCGGCGCTGGCGCTCGCGCGCGATTCCCGCGCGCTCGCCGCCTTCGCCGCCGCGCTCGCCGTCTGTCTCGTCGCGACGCTCGCCGCGATGCAGTGGCTCAGCGACGGCCGCGCGCTGCCGCTGCTCCTCAGCGGCACCGCGGCCGGCGGCGGCTGGCGCGATCTGGTCCACGCCCCGATCGCGCTCGCGCGCGGTCTCAGGCTCGTGCCCGAGACCGCGCTCACGATCGCCGCGGGCGCCGTCCTCGCCGTTGCGGCCGTCGCGCGCCCCTCATCGAACGCCTCCCCGAGCGACGACGGCCGTCGTCTCGCCGCACTCTGGTTCGCGTGCGCCTTGACGGCGACGCTGGCGGTCTTTGCGACTCCCGGCGCCTGGCTCAATCATTTCGGCGACCTGCAGGCGGCCAGCGCGATTCTGATCGCATTCGCCGCGGCAGACACCGTCCGCTCGTGGCGCGTTGCCGGCGCCGCCGCCGCCTCGCTCGCGCTCGCCGCCGGCGTCGTCATCGGGGCATCGCGCGCCGCCGGCGCCGATCGGAGCGATCGGCTCGCCAGCTACCGCGCCGTCATCGCCTGGCTCGACCGACATCCAGGCGAGATCCTTGCGGATCAGCCGATGATTCCGGTGCTCGCCGGGCGGCGGCCGTTCATCATCGACAGCTTCATCTTTCGCGTCAATGTCGCTGCCGATCCGACGCGGTTGCAGCCGCTGCTCGAAGCGCTCGCCGCCAGGCGCTTCGTCGCCATCGTCGTCGACGCGGACGCGACCGCGGCGACGCCGGACGGCCTGATGCTGGAATCCGAGTTCGGTCCGGAGTACATCCGCGCGCTGCGCGACAACTACCGCGTCGACTCGACGATCTGGGGGCGGAGCGTGCTGGTGCCCCGCAGATGAGGGGCGATGGAGCCGTCCATCGCGTTGCGAGGCTCCAAAAGTCTTGAAAAGTCCCTCAAACCTCCATTTACCAGCGATGCAAGCGGTTACGGTGCGCTAGCATCGGGTCGTGGAGCGCAGGCCGGGTGCGGCGGTGATCGCCACGATCGTGTTCGCCGTTGCTGCCGCCAACGGCTGTGGTGACGTCAATGCGGCGCTCCAGCAGCTGGCCGACGCCCGTCACCTTTCGTCCGATCTTCAGGTCCAGTTCATCAAGGCCGCCGACGCGTCTAACCGCGCGGTCATGGCAGACACGGATCCCACGTCGGTCGCAGCGGCGCGCGATGCGGAACAGGCCAAGCAAGCGGTCAAGAAGGATCTGGATGCGCTGGGACCGATGCTGCAGAGCCTTCACTACGAAGACGAATCCCGCATCCTGCAGGACTTCGTGACCCGATTTGCCGAGTATGACGCGGTGGATCGCCGCATCCTCGAACTGGCCGTTGAGAACACGAATCTAAAGGCGCAGCGGCTCTCGTTCGGCGCGGCACAGGACGCGGCCGATGCATTTCGCGACGCGCTCGAGCCAATCGCCGGCTCGACTCCCGCGGGTGACCCCTGTCACGTCCGCGCGCTGGTGGCGACGGCGATCGCGGCGCTACGCGACATCCAGGTCCTGCAGGCGCCGCACATTGCCACGCCTGACGATGCCGAGATGGCTCGTTTGGAGAAACGGATGACGTCCTCGGAGACGGCGACGCGGGCCGCGCTCCAGACCCTGGGAAGGGTCGTGCCGGCGCCCTCACGTCCCGGAATCGCCGCGGCTACCGCCGCCCTGAATAAATTCATGGACGTCCACCACGAGATCCTCACGCTGTCGCATCGCAACACCAACGTCCACTCGCTGGCCTTGTCCTTGAGCCAGAAGCCGGCCGCAACCGCCGCGTGCGAGGATCGTCTGCGCGCGCTCCAGGAGGAGTTGGCGAAGCGCGGACCCAAGGTGGCGCGGTGGCCTAATGGCAATTGATTGGCCTCCTCACGTCTCAGCTCTGCGCTAGCATCGAGCCGTGAACCGCAGGCCGAGCGCCGGGACGACGGTAGTGGCCGGACTGGCGGTCCTCGGCGCCACCGGTTTCGTCTACGTTCGCTGGCTTCACGTCTCGAACGCCACGACTGTCTCGCTGACCTTCCTGCTGATCGTTCTGGTGGTCGCCGCCGCCGGCCGGTTTCGCGCCGCCGCGATCGTCTCGGTCGCGGCGATGCTGGCGATCAACTTCTTCTTTCTGCCGCCGGTCGGCACGTTCACGATTGCCGACCCGCAGAACTGGATCGCGCTGTTTACGTTTCTGGCCGTCAGCCTGGTCGCGAGCAATTTGTCGGCGGCGGCCCGGGCGCGCGCCGACGAAGCGCGGGCGCGGCGTGACGAGCTGGCCCGGCTCTTCGATCTCAGTCGCGACGTGCTGATGATCACCGACAGCCGCGACGCGGTACCCGCAGTCGCGCGCGCGATTTCTCGGCGATTCGATCTGGATGCGGTGGCCATCGCGCTGCCGGGAGATCCGGCCTGGGAAATCGCGCAGGGCGGCAGCGAGCCGGTCGCTCTCGATGCCGCGGCGCTCTCGGAGGCGCTCGGCGGCGCCGGCGGGGCGTTGGAGTTCGACGCGCGTGAGCGAACCTACACCGGCCATCGGCTCATCGATAGCGGCGGCCGGCAGGTCCGGCTCGTGCCTCTCCGATCAGGGACGCGGCCGATCGGCTTGCTCGCTGCCGCGGGGCGACCGATCGAATCCGGCACGCTCGAGGCGCTCGCCGGCGTCGTCGCGCTTGCGGTCGAGCGTGTGCAGCTGCTCGAAGAGCGCAAGCTGGCCGAACTGACTCGCCGCAGCGAGGAGATGAAGACGATGCTGCTCGAATCGCTGGCGCACGATCTGCGGACACCGCTGACGACGATTCGCGTCGCCGCCGGGAACCTGCAGGCGTCGTGGCTGAGCGAGGAACACCGGCGCGATCAGGGCGATCTGATCGTCGGCGAGGTCGAACGGCTCAGCCGGATGTTCGCCAACATTCTCGAGATGGCGAAGATCGATGCCGGCGCGCTGGAAAGCGAAGTGCGCTGGGTGCATCCGTCGGAGATCGTCTCGGCCGCGCGCGAGCAGGTCGAGCACACGCTGAAATCGCACCCGATTGAAGTGGTGATCGAGCCGGATACCCCGGTGCAACTCGATCCGCGCATCACCGCCAGCGCGCTGGCCCACGTGCTCGAGAACGCCGCGCAGTACTCGTCGCCGCAGTCGCCGATCGAGCTGCGCGCGGCCGTCGCTGCCGGCGGCATTGAGATTCGGGTGCGCGACCACGGTCCCGGGATCGCTGACGCCGACCTGCCGCACCTGTTCGATCGCTTCTATCGCGGCGCCGGCGCCAAAGCCCGTGCTGCCGGCACCGGCATGGGACTATCGATTGCGAAAGGTCTGCTCGCGGCACAGCATGGGCGGATTTCGGCGCGGAATTGTCCGGATCACGGCGCCGAGTTCGTCATTGTCGTGCCGGCGGCAAGCCGCGCCGACGCGCCAGCTCGCGAGGAATCATGAAACGTCCGCTCAGAATCCTGCTCGTCGACGACGAAGTGCCGATCCAGAAGGCGGTGGCGCCGCTGCTCGAATCGCGCAGCTATCACGTCGACGTCGCCGGCACCGGCGCGGCGGCGCTGCGTCTCGCCGCCGAGAACACGCCCGACCTGATCGTCCTCGACCTTGGGCTGCCCGACATGGACGGCGCCGAAGTGTGCCGGCGCATTCGCGCGGAATCCACGGCGCCGATCATCATCCTGTCGGCGCGCGCCAGCGAGGCGGAGAAAGTGCGGGCGCTCGATCTCGGCGCCGACGACTACGTCACCAAGCCGTTCGGCCCCGACGAGTTGCTGGCGCGGATTCGCGTCGCCCTCCGGCGCGTCTCGCTGGAGGACGTGCCGGAGAGCGGGCAACTGCACGCTGGCGATCTCGCGATCGACTACGACCGCCGCCGTGTCACGCTCGCGGGCGAAGAACTCCGTCTGACGCCGAAGGAGTTCGAGCTGTTGTCGTTGCTCGCGAAAAACCACGATCGCGTGTTGACGCATCGTGCCATCCTCAAGGCGATCTGGGGAGCGAACGCGATCGATCAGCCGGAGCATCTCTGGGCGCTGGTCGCGCAGCTGCGCAAGAAGATCGAGCAGGACCCGTCGTCGCCGCGCTATCTCGTCAGCGAGCCGTGGGTCGGCTATCGGTTCGTCTCGCAGGGATGATCCACAGGCACGGTGCGCGCCAGTCGTACCCGATGAGAAATTAGGCGCTGCGGCATTTCAGCGCTTTTTCAGGCCGTTTTCGAGCGCCCCTGATGCGGCACCCTTCATGCTCAAAGTCGTGGGGTCACGTCGGGCACGGGTGCGGGCGAGACCTCCGGAAGGAGGCCGGCGATGTCGGCCAGGGTGCAGTTGATTCGGCGCGCTGGAGAAGACGTGCGGCCGGAGCCTGGGCCGGCTCGTCAGCGCGGGTGGCCGGCGATTGGTGGGCTCGCGCTCGCCGGAATTGGCGTCGCCTGGTTCATGGCGATGGCGCCGGTGGCCGTTGGGTTTGTGTTTGCGGTGGCTGCGGCCGTGTGCTGGTGCATCTGGCTCGAAGACCACGAGGGGAGTGGCGAGTCATGAATCGGGTGTCGCGAACGAGCGCGGTCGCGCTGTTCCTCGCCGTCGGAGCGTGCTGCGCTTCATCGGCGGCCCTGGCGCAATCGGCCAACCCGCCGGCGCAGACCGACGCGAACGCGTTGCGCGACGTCAAGTTCGGCGCGACGGTGGAGGGCTACTACGAATACAACTGGAATCGCCCGGCCGATCGCAGCGTTGCGCTGCGCGCCTATGACACGCGCTCCAACGTCTTCGGCCTCCAGCAGGCGGCGCTCGTCGTCGACGCCGCGCCGGACGTGACCGCAAACCGCCGCTATGGACTGCGCGTCGATCTGCAGTTCGGCCAGGCGACCGAGACGGTGCAGGGCAGTCCCGCCAATGAACCGCGCCCCGATGTCTACAGAAACGTCTGGCAGGCCTTCGGCACGTACGTTTTTCCAGTCGGCCGTGGTCTGACCGCCGACTTCGGCAAGTTCGCGTCGAACCTCGGCTACGAAACCAACTACGCGAAAGACAACAGCCAGTTCTCGCGCGCGTATCTGTTCAATTTTCTGCCGTTCTATCACTCCGGGGTGCGGCTGTCGCTGCCGGTGAGCGATCGCGTCACGGTCATGTACATGCTGACCAACGGCATTCAGCAGACCGAAGACTTCAACGACTTCAAGAGCAACCACTTCACGGCGATCGTCAAACCGCACGACAAGGTCGCCTGGACGACAAGCTATTATTTCGGCCAGGAGCAGCCGGACGGCGGGGCGCCCACGGGCCCGGACGGTTTCTTCCATGTCTTCGACACCTACGTCACGGTCACGGTGACGCCGGCGGTCACGGTCGGGGCCGACGTGAACTTCGTCAACAATGCCGTGAACCAGGGCGATCCCTCGACGTCGCTGCAGGGGCTGGGCGCCTACGCGCGCTATCAGGCGACCGCGCCGGCGGCGTTGTCGGTCCGCTACGAGCGCCTCGACGACGAGGGTCTGTTCGGCGGCGTCGACCAGGTGCTGCAGGAGTTCACCGCGACGGCGGAATACAAGTTCGCTGATGGCTTCCTCGTGCGCGGCGAGTTTCGCCGCGACTGGTCGAGCGCCTCGTTCTTCCCCGGGCCGCAGCCGGGAGAACTCCGCGCGCACCAGAACACGCTGCTCGTCGGTCTCGTGTTCACGGTCGGCAACAAGTTCGGAGCCTGGTAAGAGGCGGCAGATGACGATGATTGCGCTCGTTGCGAGTATTGCGGCGTTCGTCTACCTGGTTTACGCGATGCTGCGTCCGGAAAAGTTCTGACAGTCATGACCATCGACATCCTCGCCATCGTCGTCACGATTGGCTTCACCATCGCGACCAGCCTCGTCGTCGGCCGTTACATGTTCACGGTGTTCAGCGGCGGCCGGACGCTGCTCGATCCGGTGCTGGTGCCGATCGAGCGGCTGATCCTGCGCCTGATCGGCGTCGATCCGCAGACGCAGCAGGACTGGAAGCAGTACTCGGTCTCGCTGCTCGTTTCGAACGTCGTGATGTGGCTGGTGACGTTCGCGATTGTCTCACTGCAGAGCGCGCTGCCGCTCAACCCGGACGGCATCGCCAACATGGAGCCGTCGCTCGCGTTCAGCACGATCTCGAGCTTCGTCACCAACACGAACCTGCAGCACTACAGCGGCGAGACCGGGCTGTCCTACTTCTCGCAGATGTTCGTGATCAGCTTCCTGCAGTTCGTCACCGCCGCCACCGGCGTCGCCGCGTGCATCGCGACGATCCGGGGACTGGCGGGCAGCCGGCTGACGTCGATCGGCAATTTCTACGTCGACGTGACGCGCGCGACCGTGCGCGTATTCCTGCCGCTGGCAATCCTGGTCTCGGTGCTCGTCATGTGGCAGGGGACGCCGATGACTTTTGAAGGCGCGGCGCCGGCGCAGACCGTCGAAGGCGCCGCACAGCCGATCGCGCGCGGCGTCACCGCCGGCGTCGTGTCGATCAAGCAGCTCGGCACCAACGGCGGCGGCTATTTCGGGCCGAACTCGACGCATCCGTACGAGAACCCGACGCCGCTCACGAACTTCATCGAGAGCTGGTCGATCGCGCTGATTCCGATGTCGATGGTCTGGACGTTGGGCTACATGGTCGGCCGCCGCCGCTTTGCCGTCGTCATCTTCGCGGTGATGCTGGCACTCTACCTGCCGATGGTGGTGACCGCGGTCGCGTCGGAAGCCGGCGGCAACCCGGCGATTTCGGCGATGGGCGTCGATCAGTCCTCCGGATCAATGGAGGGCAAGGAAGTCCGCTTCGGCGCCGGGCTATCCGCGTTCTGGGCGGTAACGACGACAGTGACCTCGAACGGATCGGTCAACGCGATGCACGACTCGCTGACGCCGATTGCCGGGATGATGCCGCTGATCGGGATGTGGCTCAACAACATCTTCGGCGGCGTCGGCGTCGGCTTCATCAACATGCTGCTGTTCATCGTCGTCGCGGTGTTCGTCGCCGGGATGATGATCGGCCGCACCCCCGAGTTCCTCGGCAAGAAGGTCGAAGCGAAGGAGATGAAGCTCGCCAGCCTGGCGCTGCTGTGGCATCCGCTCGCGATCCTGGCCGGCACGGCGATTGCCGCGTACATCTGGGCGACCACCTCGGATCCGGGCGCGGCGCTCGGTTGGCTGAAGAACCCAGGCCCGCACGGCTTCTCCGAGATGCTCTACGAGTTCACCTCCGCGGCGGCGAACAACGGATCCGGCTTCGAGGGCCTGGGTGACAACACGCCGTTCTGGAACATCTCGACCGGGATTGTGATGTTGCTCTCGCGTTACATCCCGATCATCGCGCCGCTGGCGTTGGCGGCGTCGCTGGGCGCCAAGCCGGCCGCGGTGGAGACCGCCGGCTCGCTGCGCGCTGACAGCGCGACGTTCGGTTTCACGCTGTGGTCGGTCATTGTGATTCTCGGCTTGCTGATGTTCCTGCCGGTCGCCGTGCTCGGCCCGATTGCCGAGTACCTGGCGCTCCGCTGAGGTCCCGATGATGACCGAGCTCAAGAAGGCCCTGCTATTCACGCTGACGACCATCGTCATTTTCGGCGGCGTCTATAACCTGCTGCTGATTGGCGTCGGGCGGGTGGTGTT
>DASUGM010000090.1:0-3130 GCA_036274055.1 Vicinamibacterales bacterium
CTCATGCCGGGCCATTGGCTGCGCATCGCCAACGGCCGCATCGAAACGCGCCAGTACTGGGACGTGACCGAGTTCGACACCGACCAGCGCAGCGACGAAGAAATCATCGAAGAAATTGACGGCACGTTGCGGCAGGCAGTCCACGATCGGCTCGAAAGCGAAGTGCCACTGGGCGCATTTCTCAGCGGCGGCATCGACTCCGGGCTGATCGTCTCGTACATGGCCGAAGCGCTCGGCGATCGGCTGGTGACCACGACCGTCGGCTTTGGCGAGAAGGAACACAACGAGTTCGAGCCCGCCGGAATCGTGGCGCGGCATTTCCACGCGCAGCACCACGAAGAAATGGTGACGCCGACGCTCGACGACGTGCTGGCGCGAGTGATGCGGCATCTAGGCGAACCGATGGCCGACTCGTCGGCGATTCCGACGTGGTACGTCTCCGAAGCCGCGCGGCGGCATGTCACCGTCGCGCTCAGCGGCGACGGCGGCGACGAGACCTTCGCGGGATACGACTTCCGCTACGTCCCACATGCGCTTGAAGCGGCGGCGCGCCCATGGATTCCCGGCGCACTGCAGCCGGCGATGACATCGATTGGCGCGCGATGGCCGCGATCGCCGAAGCTCCCCCGCCCGCTTCGCGCCGGCACGGTGCTCGAGAATCTCGGACGCGATCCGGCCGCGGCGTACTACGCCGATCTCGCGTTTCTCAAGCCGGCGGACACCAGGCGGTTGCTTGGGCAGTCGCCGGAACGCGCGCCGGAGCGGAGTCCGATCTACGAGGCCGTCACCGAGCCCTATCGCCGCTGTCCGTCGAAGGACGCCGTGCAGCGCGCCGAGTACGCCGACCTCAAGGTCTACATGCCCAACGATCCGCTCGTCAAAGTCGATCGCATGAGCATGGCGCACGGCCTCGAGACCCGCGCCCCGCTGCTCGACCGTCGCGTTGTCGAGCTGGCGTTCCGCATTCCCGCGTCGCGCAAGCAGTCGGGCAAACAGGGCAAAGCGTTGTTGCGCGCGCTGGCGCGCCGGCGGTTGCCCGGGGCACTCTGGACGTTGCCCAAGCGCGGCTTCACGGCGCCGATGCGCGAATGGCTCGCGCAATCGCACGCCGAGCAGTTTCGCGCCGAGGTCCTGACGCCACACGCGGCGATCGCCTCACATCTCGACGTTGACGATCTGCGACACCGATTCGCCAGTCATCGCGCCGGCGATCGCGATCACAGTTACGTGCTCTGGGCGGCGTGGGTCCTCGAACGCTGGCTGGCCGCGGCGAAATCTCCGGCCGCGGCGGAGCGACAAATCCCCAGGAATCAGCAGAAAACTGCAGCATTTCTCGACTCAGGCCGATAAAATCAGTACGTTCGTGGCCAGCCCGATCCTGCAATTCGCGACCAGCGACGACACGTCGCGCGGTGCTGCCCCGGTGGGCGCAGCCGAAGAGCTCGACCGTACGACGCGACGGCTCGTCGGCGATCTCCATCAGCCCAACCCGAAGATCTTCTGGGCGGACTTAATCGTCAGCGCCGCCATCGGCTGGGGCGCGTTCGCGATCGCGGTCTTTAGCTCGAGCTGGCCGATCATGAGTGTGGCCGGCACCATCGCAGCGTTCGCGCTGTATCGCGGTCTCTGCTTCACGCACGAAATCACGCACATCAAGAAACGCGCGCTCCCAGGATTCGAGTCCGCGTGGAATCTGGTCTTTGGCGTGCCGCTGCTGCTGCCGTCGTTCACCTACGTCGGCGTGCATCAGAGTCATCACAGCCTCGCGACCTACGGCACGAAGGACGATCCGGAATATCTGCCGTTCGCTTCGTCGCGCCGGCTGATCATCGCGTTCTCGCTCCAGTCGTCGCTGATGATCCCGCCGTTGCTGCTGCTCCGCTTCCTCGTGCTGGCGCCGATCGGCCTGGTCTTTCCCGCCTTCCATCGCTGGCTCGAAGTGCACGCGTCGTCGTTTTCGATGAACCCGGCGTACCGGCGTGAGGTGCCGCCGGCCGTCGCGTGGAAGATGCGCCGCTGGGAGTTCGCGACGCTCGCCGGCTGGGGGAGCCTGTTCGCGCTGATGGTCGCCGGCGCGCTGCCCTGGAAGGTGCTGGCCGTCTGGCTCGGCGTTCTCGCCGTCGTCAGCTTCGTCAACACCATGCGGGTGCTTGGCGCGCACGAATACGAATCGGACGGCACGCCGCGCGATCGGCATGGCCAGCTGGCGGACTCGATCGACACGCCGGGCGGCCCGTGGACCGAGCTCTGGGCGCCGGTCGGGCTTCGCTACCACGCCCTGCATCACTACTTCCCTGGCATCCCGTACCACAACCTCGGACTCGCATACGACCGCATCATCGCCACGGCGCCCGGCGCGACGACCTATCGCGAGTCCAGCAGCCCGAGCCTGCGGCGGTCCCTCACCGTGCTCTACCAGAAAGCCAAGGCCAAGGGCGCGACGATGATGGGATGGTGAGGGGCCGGATGCCCGCATGAGGCACTTCGGCGTCGTCAGTCCGCCGGTCTCCGGACACATTCACCCGATGTCGGCACTCGGCCGCGAACTGATCGCGCGCGGCCACCGGGTGACGTATTTCCAGGTCGTCGATCTGGCGGACAAGATCGCGAGCGAGGGGCTCGATTTCCAGCCGATCGGCGAATCTGACCATCCGCGCGGTTCCTTGCCCGAGTCGCTGCGGGCGCTGGGCCAGCTCACGGGCAACGCCGCGCTCCGGTTCACGATTCAGGCGGTCGCCCGGACCACGACGATGACCTGTCGGGACCTGCCGGATGCGGCGCGTCGGGCCGGTGTTGATGCGCTGCTGGTGGACCAGATGGAACCGGCCGGCGGCGCCGTGGCCGAACATCTGGGACTCCCCTTCTTCACGATTTGCAACGCGCTGGCCATCAATCGGGATCCGGTCGCCCCGCCGCCGTTTACCCCCTGGCGCTACCACGACAAGGTCTGGGCGCGGTGGCGAAACCGGCTCGGGTACGCCATCGCCGACCGGCAGACGCGCCCGATTGTCGAGGCGGTCGCGGGTTTTCGCGAACGGTGGAAACTGCCGGCGTTGACGTCGCCCGACGACTCGTTTTCGAAGCTGGCGCAGATCTGCCAGATGCCCAAAGAGTTCGATTTTCCCAGGAA
>DASUGM010000091.1:0-6607 GCA_036274055.1 Vicinamibacterales bacterium
GCTCGAACGCGAACAAGCGCTTCGTCGACCAGTCTCTCTTGACGAACTCGACACGCGCGCGATCGGCCGAGCAGTGCCAGGTCTCGAAGTCGCGCGGCTTCGCGGTGCCGAAGACCGACGGCGTGAACGCCGCGACGTTGACGCCGCCGCCGGCGTCGCGCGCCGACCGATAGCGGAACAGCTCGACGCCGGCTTCGCGCATCGCCGCGCCGAGCGCCTGTGAGTCGCCATACGACGACGGCGACGAGATCACGGCGCGATGCCGATCGAACGGCTTTCGCGTGAGATCGACGCCGCGATCGCTGCGGCCAGTGGCAATGAACGCGGTATGCCATGACGCCACGGTGCCGAGATCGGCGCGCGTGCCGTCGAGAAACGCGAGACGGTAGTACGCCGCCTCGGCGAACAACGTGCGCTGTTCTTCGGACCCGTACCACAAACTTGGCTCGCGGCGGCCGCCGAAGCGCGATCCGTGGCGGAGCGGCGGATAACGGAACGGCGTCGCGATCAGCACGTGGCGGCGCGCGATCGAGATGTCGCCGGGCTTCGACGATTCGATGAGTTGCTCGAGTACCGCCTGCTCGTCGAGCGTGTCGACGAGCTTGCGCGTCGACACCAGATGCTGCGCTTCGACGACGCGCCAGGGCGCCGCCCGCAGCGGCGCGATCCTAGAGTCGCCCGCGCACTGCGTCCAGATACTGGACGACATCGACGAGCCCTTCGACGGTCTTGAGGCGATCGGCCGGCGCGCCGCCAAGATGAATGTTGTCGGCGTGCAGCCACGCGCGCGCCTGGACGTCGTCGCCGCCGACCAGCGCGTCGAGACTGCGGAACACGCGCAGAAACAGCAGCGCCAGCTCGCCTTCTTTGCTCGCCGGTTCGAGACTGCGTCCGCGCTGGAGCCGCGACACCGATGCCTCGCTGGCGCCGAGGATCGCGGCAAGTTCGCGCTGACGGATGCCGAGCCGGTCGGCGGCCGCAAGCACGGCCTTCGCGAGGACCATGTCGGGGGCGGGCGCCTGAGCGAGAGCCGAGATGCGCGTCACGTCAAATGAAAGATTATTACTAAATTGCGTCAATAGCAAGTTCTGATGTCGCCAGGAGCCTTCAACTTGAAGAGCCTGAGACCGCGTAGCGCTCGGATCCTAACGTCGCTCGAACAACAAGTTCCAGACGCGATCCTGCCGGACGCTGAGCCCGATGATTTTGCCGTTCGGGGCATCACGGCGGAATGAGATCTGACCGAGCGAGCTGGTGAACACATCCGGATTCGCGCCTGACGGCGTCAGCCTAATCACGGTGTCCGGGCGACGCTTCAGCACGAGGCCGTCACCCTCGATCGCGGCAGTCAGCGTCGTCTCGGCATCGTCGCTGACGTAAGTGCCGGCGTAGGGAGCGTAGTCGCGTGGCGTGGTCGGCGCGGCCGGAGCCGCCGGGGCCGGGGCCGGTCGCGCGGCCACCGGTCCGAGCGCGTTCGGGATCAGCGCGTCGACGACGTCGTGGGCGTACTGCGTGGCCGCGCCGGTGCTGGCGTTGCACAGCACCGCCACTGACAGCCCCTGATCCGGATAGCGCGCGAGGTGGGCGCGATAGCCCGCCGTCGATCCGCTGTGGTCGATCTGCTTCACGCCGCGGTAGGCGCCGACCACCAGACCCATCGCGTAGGTGCCCGGCTGGCCGTTGTTGAAGATGCCGACGGTTTCCTGCGCCTTGACGAAGGACGCGTCGCCGATGATTCCAGGCGTTGTGAAGTGCTGGTTCCACTTCAGCAGATCGCCGACCGTCGTCAGCAGCCCGCCGTTGCCGTGGATGTTCTCGAACGGCATTTCCTGATGAAAGCCGTCCGGGCGCGCTGCGTAGGCAATCGCGCGGCCTTTGACTACGCGCGTGAAGTCGTCGCGCCACGAGGTGTGCGTCATCCCGAGCGGCTTGAACAGACGCTCCTGCTCGAACTCGGCGAATGGCCTGCCGGTGACGCGGGCGATGATGATCGCGGCGAGGTTATAACCGGTGTTGCTGTACGAATACTGCGTGCCGGCGGGAAAGTTCGGCATGCTCTGCCGCGCCACGATGTCGAGTACGTGGGCGTGCGTGTAGACGCGCGTCGTGCGCGGCCAGCCGGCAATGGACATCACGCTGCCCCAGTCGCGGAGGCCGCTCATGTGCGTGAGCATGTGGCGAATCAGAAGCGGCGAGCCGTAGTCCGGGACTTCGGGCACGTATTTGCGCACCGGATCGTCGATCGACAGCTTGCCCTCGCGCGCGAGCAGCAGCACGCCGGCGGCGGTGAACTGCTTCGACACCGATCCGGCCTCGAAGATCGTCTCAGCGGTATTCGGCACGTCGTGCTCGAGGTCGGCCATGCCGTATGCCTTGTTGACGATGACCTTGCCGTTGAGCGATGCGCCCACCGCGCAACCGGGCGTTGCCATCGTCCAACGGGAGAAGATCGCGTCGATCTTCGATTGATCGACCGCCGGCGCGGCCTGGCGGGCAGAGATCGAGGCGCTCGCGGCCAGAGCGATGAAAAGAGCGATCAGGCGCATGGATAAGAGGATACGTGCCAATTGCCAATTTCAAATCGCGCTTGTCAAAAAGAGCCATTAACCTTGGAGGGCATGGAGGTTGATTGGAATAGCTTTACGAACTGCGTAGGAAGCTCTTCAGGCCGTCTTTCAGGACGGTGACATTGAAATTGAGAAGCAGTGCTCGCTTCAGATTCATCAGCTTGAGATAGGTCATGACCTGCGCCTGGTGGACTGGGGTCAGACGCTCGACCGACTTGATCTCGACGACAACTTCCGACTCGACGACGAAATCAACGCGATAGCCGCAGTCCAACCTGGTTTCGCGGTAGATCACAGGCACCGCAACCTCGCTGGCGAAGCCGATGCCACGGTAATCGAACTCGTGCGCCAGACAGTGACGATAGGTCGATTCGAGCAAGCCCGGGCCAAGCGCCCTGTGGACAGAAATCGCCGCACCGATGACTCGCCCGGTAACCTCGGAGAGCTCCACTGGACTCATCCGGCGCGCTACTGCAAACCCCGCGCCGGGATCGCGGTCGGGGCAGCGCAAAAGGGATCCGTCCTCTCCGCGAGAATCGTTGAAGTTGTTTGCGGA
Source organism: Vicinamibacterales bacterium (assembly GCA_036274055.1). Classification (GTDB taxonomy): domain Bacteria; phylum Acidobacteriota; class Vicinamibacteria; order Vicinamibacterales; family SCN-69-37; genus DASUGM01. The sequence continues at coordinate 3,124 of DASUGM010000091.1, forward strand.
GGCACTATTGCAGAAACTGCAACGCAAGACCCGAGAACCGGCTTTTCAAGAAGGAGCTATTCTCCACGCCCTCCAAGGTTAAAGGCCCTTTTGGCAGACGCTTTTCCCTCAGTCCACCGAAAGCCTCAACGTATTCACCTCCATCGGCAGCTGGTCCTCGAACACCAGCGGCGCATGTCTTGCCGTTCGTCGCCTGCGGACCATCAAGGCGATTGCCGCGATCCCGATGATCGAGCCCGCGAACAGCGCCGCGGCCGGCACGGCGATGATGATCTCCGCGATCAGCGTCCCGAAGCCGGTGAAGAAGAAGAATCCGAAGACGCTCCTGATCACCAGCTGGGGCAGGAACGTCTTGCCTGGCAGATATGAACAAGTGAACGGGATGCGCCGCCAGTCCTGAGTGAGCAGCTCGACGTAAATCCAGCCGATCAGTCCGTCGACGACGGCGATTGGCGCGGCGATCGGGCCGAGCGTCGTCCATTGCAGCGGAAACAGCGCGACGACCGGCGCGATCACCCCGAGCCAGAGCGTGGTGACCACGCTGGCGCCGACGGCGTCGCCGCGGGTGCGGTCTGCCTCGGTCATGCGGAAGATCCAGTTGGCACGCAGCTCGAGTGGAATCGACAGCGCCAGGCGGATCGCCGGCACGGCGATGAACATGACCACCATCGGCGCCCAGGTAACGAGCCACGGCGAGGCGCCGCGTGCGACCGCGACGCGGTTGCGGCGCGGCAGCGCGTCGGTGCCGAGCATCGCGTTGACGACGAAGCCGGCCGCGACCGCGGCGAGCGCGACGATGACCCCCTGATGCAGGACGCTGCGACGCAGCGTGATCGACGCGAACTGCAGAATCGCCCGCCGCACTGGCCGCCGTGACGGCCAGTTCCTCGCGGGTCGCGGCGCCGCGTGCGGCGACTCCGGCCGAAGAATGACGCGATCGAAGCGCCGATAGAGCACGGCGTAGCCAACCGCCGCGATTGCCGCCGAGATCAACGTCGCGGCGATGCCGGACCATGCGACCGCCGTCGTCTGGCCCGGAAGGCCAACCAACCAGCGTTCGAGACCGACAAACCACATCGGCGGCGCCGACCGCAGCCACCAGGCGCCGCGGGCGACGGTCTCTCCGGTACCGGGCAGCCGCAGCAGCAGGGGCAGGGACAGCACGAGGACGCAGACAAGCGTGGTCCGCACCAGCGTCGAAAATCCGATCAGCCGCGCGCGCGGCGTGGCGATCACGAGCACCCCGTGCAGCGCGACAATCGCCAGCGCCGCGAATGCGCTGGCCATGAAGCTGACCGTTTCAAAGACGACGATCATTACGAAGCCGTTGGTCGCCGCCAGCCGGTGAAATGTCGTTATCAGGGACATCAGCAGCAACGCCGCGTGACTGCCGACGACGAACAATGCCGCGAATTTGAACAGCGCGAAGAGCTTGGCGCGAAAAATGGTCGCCCGCGATACCGGCAGCGGGGTCAGGATGCGGTAGTCGGTCTCGTCCGGAAACAGCGCGTGGCCGACGAGCACGGTCGCGAAGGCGGCCACCCACATTGGCACCCCGATCAGAAATGCATGGTCAACGGTGAGTTCGCGCTGGTAGTCCGCGGGCGTGCCTGACCTGGCCAGGCCGATGTATTTGACTGCCAGAATCCGCACCAGCAGCAGGCCGAGCGCCATCGCCACGGCGCTGACGCCCAAGAGCAGTTTCTTGAACGACTCGGCGCCCGCGTCCGACAGGAATCCGAAGTCGAAGAGCGACTTGAAGAAATGGCGCGTCAGCAGCCGTTGTGGCGTGTCGCGCACGCGTCAGTCCCCGCAGATGGTGTCGAAGATCCGCCGCGCCAGCGGCAGGTAGTCGACCTGTGCGGTGACCCGGCTGAACGTTTCCTCGAGCGAGCCCGCGCCGTCGCGATCGAAGTCGGCGACACGTTGCTGCAACACGACGCGTCCCGACGAAAGCACGACGACGCGCGAGCACAGCTTCTCCACCATGTCGAAGCGGTGCGTGCTGAAAAAGATCATCCGGCCCTCGTCGGCGAGCAGCCGCAGCAACGTCCGGAACAGCAGGCCGGCATTGACGTCGAGGCCGGAGAACGGCTCGTCGAGCACAATGAGATCCGGGTTGTGCAACAGCGCGGCGGCGACGAGCACGCGTTGGCGCATGCCTTTCGAGAATGCCGTCATCGACTTGTAACGGCTGTCGTGCAGCTGGAACAGCTGCAGGAGCGTCGTGATCCGTGTTTCGAGCGCTTTCGCGGGAATCTCGCGCAACCGGCCGACCAGCGTGAGGTATTCCGATGCGGTCAGGTGCGCGTAGAGATACGGCTCCTCGGGGACATAGCCGATGCGTCGTTTGTACGCGATCGGATCCTGCGACGCCGCTGCGCCGTCGAGCGTGATCGCCCCGGCGCTTGGTTCGAGCAGGCCAACCACCATATTGACGGTGGTGCTCTTGCCGGACCCGTTCGGACCGAGATAGCCGACGATCTCGCCCGGGTGCAGCTCGAAGTCGACGCGGTCAAGGGCGAGGAGCCCGCCGTAGCGCTTCGTCAGCCCGCGCGCCTGCAGCATCAGTAGCGAAGGCGCCGATGCGGCTGCCGGCGAATCGACGCCGCGAACCAGTGCGTGAAGATGATCGCCGAGGCAATGACGACGACGATGACGGAGACCATCAGGACGACGAACAGCGTATCCAGCTCGAGCTGCCGGGGCGGCACGTCGACACGGATCCGCTGGACGAAGCCGACCAGCGCCGTCGTCAACGCCAGAGTACACAGCATCGCCGCGGCGGCGATGACGATGGCGCCGGTGCGGATCCACTGAATCACGACCGTTCGCGCCAGATCGACGGTCATCTGCGCGGCGAAGCGATGGACCGCGCGCGGTTCTCGAGCGGCCCGCGCATCGCCGCGGGCCTCGACGAAGTCGCGCAGCATCTGGTCGCCGTACTGGCGCCGGAATGACGGCGGACACAGCCAGAGCGCCGCGCCGTAGATGCGAATCGCAGCCGGCAGGCGGCGCAGCGGCGGCATCACGCTAGCCTTTCGATCCCCGCGGCGCGATGCGATGGGCACGCGCCAGCTGAACGATCGAGCTCAGTCGATCGACTTCCTCGGTGAGCGCGGCGCGCCCGCCGCGGGTCAGCCGGTAGTAGCGGCGGCGCTCGTCGACCGACGCGGCCGGCGCCGCCGTTTCTTCAACCCAGCCGGCCTCCATCAGCCGTTGCAGCGTGCCGTAAATCGTCCCCGGCCCGAAACGGAGCGCCTGGTTCGATTGCCGCTGGACGTCCTTGAGAATCGCGTAACCGTGGCGCTCGCCGGCGGCCAGCGACAACATCACGTGCACTACCGCAGGCGTCAAGGGTGCCATCTCTTCCTGTTACGAGTATATCTGTAACAGGAAGAGATGGCAAATGGCAATCTGTAATTTGCGATTTCCAATTGCATTGGCAGTTCTGGCTATTGCCGATTGCTACTGCCGACTGGGT
>DASUGM010000092.1:0-24984 GCA_036274055.1 Vicinamibacterales bacterium
GGGAGAACGGGAGAACGGGAGAACGGAACGCCCGAACGTTCCGAAGTTCCGAACCGAAGAACGCGTCATAATTGCCTGATGTCCTCCCGGTCGGTCGTCATTGTGGGCGGCGCGCGCACCGCCATCGGCCGCTACGGCGGCACGCTGCGCAGCACTCACCCCGCTGAGCTCGGCGCGCGCGCGGTGAAAGCGGCGCTGGCGCGCGCCGGGGTGACGCCGGGCGATGTCGACGAAGTCATCATCGGCCACGGCCGCCAGGCCGGGTCCGGACCGAATCCGGGAAGGCAAGTCGGCCGTCGCGCCGGCCTGCCGGACACCGTCCCGGCGCAGACGATCAACCAGGCATGCGCGTCCGGTCTGCAGGCCGTCGCGCTCGGCGCGCAGGCGATTCTGCTCGGCCAGTCGACGACCGTGATTGCCGGCGGCATCGAGTCGATGAGCCGGATGCCGTATTTTCTCGACAGCGACGACGCGCGCTGGGGCCACAAGATGGGCAACTTCGCGATGGTCGACGCGATGTATCGCGATGGCTTCTTCGATCCGCTGTCGCAGCTGATCATGGGCCAGACCGCGGAAGTGCTGGCACGCCAGTATCAAATCACCCGCGACGAGTCCGACGCGTTCGCGCTCGAAAGCCAGCTCCGCGCGCAGCGCGCGATTGCCGACGGCATCTTTGCCGACGAAATCACTCCCGCGCCGGGGACGGACGCCAAAGGCAAGCCCGTCGATCTCGAGGTCGACGAGCACCCGCGCGCCGGCGCGACGATCGAAGGGTTGCGCAAGCTGCCGCTGGTGTTCGAGGCGGTGGACGGCCAGTCAGGCATCATCACCGCCGGCTCGTCGTCCGGCATCACCGACGGCGGCGCCGCCGTGGTGCTGATGGCTGAAGAGGAAGCGTCGCGGCGGGGTCTGACCCCGATGGCGCGGATTACCGGCTGGGCGACCGCCGGTGTCGATCCGCGCATCATGGGCATCGGCCCGGTGCCGGCGATTCGCAAGCTCCTGGCGAAGACCGGGCTGGCGATGACCGACTTCGATCTCGTCGAGCTGAACGAGGCGTTCGCGCCGCAAGTGCTGGCCTGCCTCAAGGACATTCCGATCGATCGCGACCGGCTCAACGTCAACGGCGGCGCGATCGCGCTCGGACATCCGATTGGCGCCACCGGCACGCGGATTCTGGTCACCCTGCTGTACGCGATGGCGCGCCGCCGCGTTCGCCGCGGCCTGGCGACGCTCTGCGTGAGCGGCGGGCTCGGGATGGCGCTGGCCGTGGAGCGAGTGGAGTAGAGATGCGTATCGCGGTGATTCCGGGCGACGGCATCGGCAAGGACGTCACCGCCGAAGCCATCAAGGTATTGAAGGCGGTCAGCGAATCGTCGGGGCGCAAACTCGACCTCGAGGTGCTGCCGTGGAGCGCCGATCACTTTCTCGCCACTGGTGAGACGCTGCCGGCCAACGGCTACGCGATGCTGCGCGACGACTACGCGGCCATTCTGCTCGGCGCGCTGGGCGATCCGCGCGTCGCCGACAACCGTCATGCGCGGGATATCCTGCTCGGCACGCGCTTCGAGCTCGACCTCTACGTCAACTACCGCCCGGTCAAACTGCTCGACGATCGCCTCTGTCCGTTGAAGGATCGCGGCCGGAAGGACGTCAACTTCGTCGTCTTTCGCGAGAACACCGAAGGCGTTTACGTCAGCATCGGCGGGCGATTCAAGGCCGGCACCACCGACGAGATCGCGGTGCAGGAAGAGATCAACACCTGGAAGGGCGTGCACCGCATCATCACGCACGCGTTCGAATACGCGAAGGCGAACCGGCTGACCAGGGTCTGCATGTCCGACAAGAGCAACGCGATGGCGCAGGGCCATGCGTTGTGGCAGCGGGTGTTCAAGGAAGTCGCGGCCGAATATCCGGGCATCAAGGCCAGCCATCTCTACATCGACGCGCTGGCGATGCTGCTGGTGAAGGATCCGGGGCAGTTCGAGGTCATCGTCACCAACAACCTTTTCGGCGACATCGTCACCGACATCGGCGGCGCGTTGCAGGGTGGATTGGGAATGGCGGCGAGCGGCAACATCCATCCGGGGCGGACGTCGCTGTTCGAGCCGGTGCACGGATCGGCGCCGCCGCTGGCGGGGAAGAACGTCGCCAATCCGATCGGCGCGATTCTCTCGGCGGCGTTGATGCTCGAGAACATCGGCCGCGCGGACGATGGCAAGCGGGTCGAAGACGCGGTCGAGGCCGCGGTACACGCCGGCCAGACGACCGCGGATGTCGGCGGGACGCTCGGGACGCGTGAAGCCGGTGATGCCGTCGCCGCCAGGCTGCACGCCGGGGCCTAGCCGCGCGGCATACAATCAGCCCACACAAATGAGCCTGATCCCGGGCAACCGGTTGGGCCCGTACGAAATCGTCGCGCCGCTCGGCGCCGGCGGCATGGGCGAGGTGTATCTCGCCAACGACACGCGGCTCGGCCGCGAGGTCGCGATCAAGGTCCTGCCGCCAGATGTCCAGAACGATCCTGATCGGCTGGCGCGCTTCGAACGCGAGGCCAAGGCCGTTTCCGCGCTGAATCACCCGAACATCGTCACGCTGTATGAAGTCGGCAGCAGTGACTCGGGCCCGTATCTCGTGCTCGAGAAGATCGATGGCCAGTCGATGCGCGCGGTCATCGCCGAAGGGCCGCTTCCGGTGCGCCGGTTGCTGGCGCTTGGCGCGCAGATCGCCGCGGGCCTGGCGAAGGCGCATGCGGCCGGCATCGTCCACCGCGATCTGAAGCCCGACAACGTGATGGTCACGGGCGACGGCTTCGTGAAAATCCTGGACTTCGGCCTGGCGCGGCTGGTGTTGCCGGACGAAGGCAGCGGCGAGGTTCCGGACGCGACGACGATCGCGCAGCAGACGGCGTCAGGACTCGTGCTCGGCACGCTTGGATATTTGTCGCCGGAGCAGGCGTCAGGCAAGCCGGCGGACTTTCGCGCCGATCAGTTCGCACTCGGCGCGTTGCTGTATGAGATGGCAACCGGTACCCGGCCGTTCCGCCGCGACTCCACACTCGAATCGCTGGCGGCGACGATTCGTGACGAGCCCGAGCCGATCCGATCGAAGCGGCCGGACCTACCGGCGCCGTTGGCGTGGATCATCGAGCGCTGTCTTTCGAAGTCACCGGACGATCGTTACGCCTCGACGCGCGATCTCGCTCGAGATCTTTCCGATCTGCGCGATCGGGCGTCGTCGATCGAGATGGCCGCCGATGCCGTCGCCACGGCATCGAAGCGCGGCACGCGTACAGGGCTGTGGCTTGGGCTCGCGGCGCTTACCGCCGCCGCGGTCGCCCTCACCAGCTATCGAGTGGGCCAGCTGAATGTCGAGTCCGACACGCAGCCCTCGTACCGGCCGCTGACCTTCCAGCGCGGTATCGCCACCGGCGCGCGGTTCAGCGCCGATGGCAAGACGATCTACTACAGCATGGCAGTCGGTGCCGAGGCGTCGCGCGTGTTCATGACGCGCATCGACGGCACCGGGTCGAAGATGCTCGACCACGTGCAGCCGGGCTTCCTCCTGTCGGTGTCCGACAAGGACGATCTCGGCGTGCTTTTGACAGAAGGCCTGAACCTCGGCACTTCGCCCGGCACTCTGGTGCGGGTGCCGGCCATCGGCGGCGAGCCGGGGACACTTATGGTAGACGCGTTGTTCGCTGATTTCACTGCGCACGGCGACGAGTTCGTCGCGATCAACGCCAAACAGATGGAGTTTCCGATCGGACGCCCGATGAGCCTGAGCCCGCGCCCCTTCTGGGCCCGTCTCTCGCCGAGCGGCGATCGCATCGCGACCGTGACAAATACGTCAAGCAGCAGGCTTGACGTGATCGATCGGAATGGCACGAGCCTCATGAGCCAAAGCGAGGGTCTCATTTATGGCCTGGCCTGGTCCCCAGATGGGAGCGAAGTCTGGTATTCGGCCTCGGCCTCGAAGTTCGGCGCGGATCGCGCGGTGTATGCGGTGACGCTCGCCGGTGAGCGGCGGCTCGTTGCGCGAATTCCAGGCGCGATGACCGTGTACGACGTCGGGCCGGAAGGAAAGAGCGCGCTTGTCGCGACTGGCGCCTCATGGTCGTCGATCCAGGCGATGCGCCAGGGTCAGTCCGGCGAGCAGTCGCTGGACCATCTCGGCAGATCTCAGCCCGTCGGGCTGTCGGCCGACGGCGAGTGGGTGTTGATCAACGAAGAGCGCGAAGTCGGCACCGGCGCAGTCCTCAAGTCGACCGACGGCCGCAAGATGTTCGATCTCGGCAAGGAGCAGCCGCTTGCGCTGCGTCCCGACGGCAAGCTGGCGCTGATGGTCGACCGTAAGAATGCGGCGCGAGTCCAACTGATGCCGACTCCGGCGGGGGTTCGGGAGTTCGGGGCGGCGAGGGATCTCGCACTGCCGAAGGGACTCGAAGTCGGCGGCCCGAACCGATGGTCACGGGACGGCCGTCGGCTGTTTATGTGTCTGCGGCCGGATGAGAAATCGGCATGCCGGATTTGGATGCTCGATGGTGAACAACCGTGGCGAGTCGTCACGCCGGAAATCCAGGATCCTGCGTTTGCGGTTCGCGGAGACGGTGAGATGCTCGCCGCGCGTGACTCGTCGAAAACGTTGTGCCTGTTTCCCGTGAGCGGCGGGCCGCCGACGCGCGTCGAAGGAGAGGTCCGCCCTGCGGTTGTGTGGACCAGCGACGGTCGGGAACTCATCCTCCGCGACCCGCCATCAGTCCGGCCAATCCCGGCGCGCCTGTACCGGCACGACCTGCGCAGCGGGCGAACCACGCCGTGGTACGACCTTGCGCCCGCCGATCGCGCGGGCGTCACCGGTGTCGCGCTCGTGCTGTTTTCGGACGACCTGCAGACGGTCGTCTATCAGTACTTCCGGGCAACGAACGAACTGTTCCTGGCGCAAGGGCTGCGGTGAGCGCGCGGATTTCATTGGCGACCAGTTCCGGCTGATCGAGGTGTATCCAGTGCCCGCTGCCATCGACGACGATATGACGCGTCGCGAGAGCTCTGTGCGCCGCAAGAATCGCCGGCGGCTGATGCGCGCCTGAGAGTACCGTCACCGGCAGGCGGGCGGGCAGAGGACACCGCGCGATCTCGGCGGCGCCGGACCGGCGGCAGGAACCGCCGGCGATCGCGCCGGGCGCCCACCGGCCTCAAGCATCGTGCCGAGCGCCGGGAGCGCCAGTGCCCACAGAGCCACGGTCATATGGCAGTATCACCCTGACAAATCGCCGGAGGTGGCTGATGCGAGGTTCTCTGCTTGCCGTTGCCGTCGTTGGTCTCCTGTCGACTTCGCCCGCCGCACAGGGCCGCAATGCCGCCGCGCCGGGCCCCGTGGTCGTTCTGACGACGGTCAAGGGCGACATCGAAATCGAGCTCCTGGTTGCCGAGACGCCGAAGTCGGCGGGACGAATCCTCGAACTCGCGAAAACAAATTTCTACCGAGGCCTGCTGTTCCATTGGGTCCAGCCCGGCGTCGTGCAGGTCGGCGACCCGTTGACACGCGACATGACGAAGCGTGAATTGTTTGGCACCGGCGGCAGCGGGCCAAGGCAAAGCGTGCGGCCAATCGGCGTCGCCGAACTGACGAAGCGGAAATTCGAGCGCGGCACGGTCGGGCTCGCGTATCGAAACGGGGCGAAGCCGGAGGAGGCCGATTGTCAGATCTTCATCCTGACGGCGCCGAACCCGTCACTGAACGGCAAGTACGCCGCTATCGGCCGGGTCATCAAGGGGATGACGGTCGTCGACAAGATCGCCCTGAACGACATGGTCAAGACCGTGGCGGTCCGGTAGAGCGATTTCGGCTTTAGTAGAGAGGACGGAGTTCTGTCAACCGACGCATAATAGTTAGTTGACATGAGCACTGACGTCTTCATTGTTGGCGGGGCCCGGACCCCGATGACCGATTACAGCGGCGCGTTGAAAGACGTGTCCGCGCTCGAGCTTGGCGCCACGGCGGCGCGGGCGGCGTTCGCGAAGACCGGCGTCAAGCCGGAGTGGATCGACCACGCCGTCGTCGGCAACGTGATGCAGACGAGCGCCGATGCGATTTACGGCGCGCGGCACGTCGCCCTCAAGGCCGGCGTGCCGATTGAAGTGCCGGCGCTGACCGTCAACCGGCTCTGCGGCTCCGGGATTCAGGCGGCGATCAGCGGCGCGCAGTTGATCAAGCTCGACGAGGCGCAAATCGTGCTCTCGGGCGGTATCGAGAGCATGAGCCAGGCGCCGCACGTGCTGCGCGGGCTGCGGTCGGGCCTGCGGCTCAATCAGGGCAAGCTCGAGGATTCGCTCTATGAGGCGCTGCTCGATCCGTACTGCGGTCTGTTCATGGCGCAGACGGCGGAGAAGTGCGCGGCGAAGTACAACGTCTCGCGCCAGGAACAGGACGAGTACGCGCTGCGCAGCCAGCAGGCGGCGTCGAAGGCGTGGGCCGAGGGCCGGTTCGCCGATGAAATCACGCCGGTGGAGATCAAGTCGCGAAAGGGCGTGACCGTCGTCGACAAGGACGATCACCTGCGTCCGGACACGACGCTCGAAGGGCTGGCCAAGCTGCCGGCGGCGTTCTCGAAGGATGGCAGCGTCACCGCCGGCAATGCCAGCGGGATTGTCGACGGCGGCGCCGCGCTGATCCTCGCGTCGCAGAAGGCGGTGAAAGAAAAGGGTCTGACCCCGCTGGCGCGTATCGTCAGCTGGGCGTATGTTGGCGTCGATCCGTCGTACATGGGCATGGGCCCGGCGCCGGCGACGCGAATGGCGCTCGCCAAGGCCGGCCTCAAGCTCGATCAGATCGATCTGATCGAAGTGAACGAGGCCTTCGCGGGTCAGTACCTCGCGGTCGAGAAAGAACTCGGGCTCGACCGCAGCAAGACCAACGTCAACGGCGGCGCGATCGCGCTCGGCCACCCGCTCGGCATGACCGGCACGCGGCTGCTGCTGACGCTGACGCACGAACTGCGGCGCCGGAACAAGCGATACGGCCTGGCGACGGCGTGCATCGGCGGCGGCCAGGGAATCGCTGCCATCATTGAAAAACTCTAAACTTCAAACTTGAAACTTCAAACTCAAACTTGGAACCCGGAGTCCTAGAGTCCGGAGTTTTGAGTTTCAAGTTTTGAGTTTGAAGTTGGCAGGAGCTGTATGCAAATCAAGACGGTTGGAGTCCTCGGGTGTGGCCTGATGGGATCCGGGATTGCCCAGGTTGCGGCGGCGTCGGGCTACAAGACGCTGGTCCGTGAAGTGAACCAGGGCGTGCTCGACAAGGGCCTCGGGCGGATGAAGAAGTTTCTCGAGGACGGCGTCGCCAAGGGCAAGGTCACCGCCGAGCAGCGCGACACGACGCTCGGCAACCTCAGCGGCGTCACCGACTTCGCGGCGATGAAAGACTGCGACATCGTCATCGAGGCGATCATCGAGAACGTCGACGACAAGATCGCGGCGTTCACCGCGCTCGAAGCGGTCGTCGGGCCGAACACGATCTTCGCGTCGAACACCTCGTCGTTGTGCATCACCGAACTGGCGGCGAAGACGAAGCGGCCGGATCGTTTCGGCGGCCTGCACTTCTTCAATCCGGTGCCGCTGATGAAGCTGGTCGAGGTCATCCGTTCGCTGACGACCAGCGACGAGACCTATCAGCGGATGTTCAAGTTCGCGCAATCGCTCGGCAAGGAGCCGATCACCGCGCCGGACAAACCCGGCTTCATCGTCAATCGTCTGCTCGTGCCGTATCTGCTCGACGCGATCAAGTGCTACGAGCGCGGCCTCGGCACCGTCGAAGACATCGACAACGGCATGAAACTCGGCTGCGGCCATCCGATGGGCCCGCTGACCCTGCTCGATTTTGTCGGCCTCGATACGACCTACTACATCGCGAACATCATGTTTGATGAGTACAAGGAGCCGATGTTCGCCGCCCCGCCGCTCCTCAAGCGCATGGTGCTCGCCGGCAAGCTCGGCCGCAAGTCGGGCGAGGGGTTTTACAAATACGAGAAGAAATAACCGGCTGTCCTGGGACTTGGGTCTTCGGTCTTGAGCCTTGCACTCAGCCGGGACCCAAGACCCAAGACTCAAGATCCAAAACTCAAGACCCAAGACTCAAGACACAAGGTTCAAGGTTCCCCGCGCCAAAGCGGCCAGCGACGCTTTCGCTTTGGCTTTGAAGTCCCGATCCTCCGGCGCCCAGTCGGGCAGGATCGGCGCGTCGAGCACCTGCTGAAACGTCGCTTGCGCGTCGGCTTTCTTTCCGCGCTCGAGGAGAACTTCGCCGAGAAAGTACAGCGTCGCGGTGCTGTGCGGGTTATACGTGAGCGCCTTGCGCAAGTGCGTTTCGGCGCTCGCCTCGCTGCCGCCGAACAGACCGGGCACCTTGTGGTACCACCAGCCGAGCGCGCGATCTGCCGAGCCCTGTTCCCACGCCGGATCGATCGCCAGCACTTTCAACAGCGCGTCTTTGATCCGGCCGCGGTATTTCAAGCCCTGACTCAAGCCGAACGATTCGGCGAGAGCGCCCATGTTGGCGGCGCCCCAGAAATGACCCTCCGGCTTCGCCGGCTGCAGCTTGGCGGCTTGTTCACCGGCCGCCACACCGCGCTCGAGGGCGGCGCGGCGGTCCTTGTCCGGGCCGTGCGTGCCGATCCAGTAGCAGGCTTTGGCCAGCTTCCACGCCGCCTCGAAATCGGTGCCGGCCTTCGCCCGGGCGCCCCAGATATCGGCGGCCTGGAGTGCCGATTCGATGTGTTCGCGCTGCCGGTACAGGGCGTCGGGATCCGCCGGCGCCTGCGCGGTGAGTGCCGCGGAAGCCGCGAAGTAGAATGCCATTATGCAGGACGCCATCCGCCAGCTGCTGGCCGAACTGGGTGAGGATCCGGGGCGTGAGGGGTTGCGCGACACGCCGCGGCGGGTCGAACAATCGCTGAGGTTTCTCACCAGCGGATACGACGCCGACGTCGATGCGGTCATCAACAACGCGCTCTTCTCCGTCGAGTATAACGAGATGGTGATCGTGCGCGACATCGACTTCTACAGCCTGTGCGAGCATCACCTGCTGCCGTTCTTCGGCAAGTGTCACATCGCCTACATTCCCGACGGCAAGGTCATCGGTTTGAGCAAGATCCCGCGGCTCGTCGACGTCTTTGCGCGTCGACTGCAGGTCCAGGAACGGCTGACGTCACAGATCGCCGAGCTGATCAAGGATCGGATCAAGCCGCTGGGCGTCGCCGTCGTCATGGAAGCGACCCACCTGTGCATGGCGATGCGCGGCGTCCAGAAGCAGAACTCGGTGACGACGACGAGCTCGATGCTCGGCGTGTTTCACGACGACGCCCGGACGCGGCACGAGTTCCTCGAGCTGATTCGTTTCCGCTCAGGCAACGCGCCGGAGCACGTCGTGGATCTGCCGCACGCCTTCAGTGAGTGACGCCGGTCCCGGCTGCAGGATGTAGGTCGACTTGATTTCGTAGATGTGCCCGTCGCGGACCGCGGGCACGCCGGCCCAGCCCGGGCGGGCGCGGATCCGGTCCGGCTGCACTTTCTTCCCGCACCACGACGCCAGAATCACTTCCGGGCCCGCGTCGCGGACGACGTCCGGCGGGAGAATCCGGTCCTTCGCCAGCGCGCCGCCGCGCAGGTGCGGGAACATCGTCTGGCCGCCCGCGATTTCGACGAGTTCGTCCACCCAGCGGATGCCGGAAATCAGCGGGTCGTCCCATTCTTCGAAAAACACTTTCGGCCGCCGCGGCAGCAGCGCCGCCGACGCGCGGATGCCGTCGAGCCCGCGCTCGAGCTCGGCCGCGTACTGCTCGGCGCGTTCCGCCAGCCCGACGAGGCCGCCGAGCATGCGGATCATCTGGAAGATCTCGGCGACGCTGCGCTGGTTGAACGTCACCACCCAGTGTCCGCGGCGGATCAGCTCCGCGGCGATGTCGGCCTGCAGATCCGAGAACGCCAGGATCAGATCGGGCGCGAGCGCGTCGATCTTGTCGAAACGGGCGTTGATGAACGCCGAGACTCTCGGCTTCTGCCGCGCCTCGATCGGCCGGACCGTGTACCCCGACACGCCGACGACGCGATCGCCGGCACCCAGTGCATAGAGCGTCTCGGTCGTCTCCTCGGTCAGGCAGACGATGCGCTGCGGGTAGCGGGGCATTGCTGAAGATCCTATACTCGGATTCAGATGCTCTTACGGCTGACAGCGGTCGCGATCGTCGCGACAGTGGCGACGCTCGGCGCGACTCAGACCAAGCCGGCGCTGCGAACGACGCAGGGCATGACCTGCGCCGCCGATCTGGGCGTCGGGATCGAGAGCAAGCGGCGCTTTTGCGACGTCCTCATCGGCAAGACGGCAGCCGAGAGCGTGCTGCTGCGGATTCCGCCGCATGCCGGGCCGGCGACGCTGAGCTTCGATCTGCACAACCGGTTCGACGTTCCGCTGGTGACCCAGCCGGCGGTCGACGGCTATGCGAGACACGACGCGGTGGTCGCGGTGATTCGCAGCAGCGGCGGCGTGCTGGGCCGCGCCACGGTGATGAAGGAATATCGCAACCCGAACGATCTGTTCGATCGCATCGCCGGCGGCGGCCGGCCCGGCGGTGTCAAGGCGATCGCGCCCGGTCCGCCGGATTCATGGCGCTTCACCATTCCCGCCGGCGTGCCGGCGGTCGGCATTGTCGGCGGCCGGCTGCGGGTCATCAAGGCCGCCACCGACGAGGTCTACGACACCCCCGGCCGGCCGATCGCCATCGTCAGCAATGTGCGCGTCGAGTACGCGCCGGTCCGCTAGTGCAGGACATCGTCATCATCGGCGCCGGCCCGGCGGGACTGGCAGCGGCGATTGCCGCCAAAGGCCACGGGCTGCGCGCGGTCGTGCTCGAAAAGGGCGCGCTCGTGAACTCGCTGCTGCACTATCCCTCGGAAATGGTCTACTTCACGACGCCGGAGCTGATGGAGATCGGCGGCCTGCCGTTCGTCAGCCCGCACGACAAGCCGAATCGGCTCGAATCACTGCGCTACTACCGCCGCGTCACCGACGCATTCGGGCTCGACGTCGTTCAGCACGAGCGCGTCTCCGGCATCCGGCGCGGCGGCGACGGGGTGTTCCGGATCACGTCGCACTCGCCGACCGCGACCGAGCCGGTGCTGCGCGAGGCGCGCGCGGTGATCATCGCGACCGGGGCCTACGACATTCCCAATCTGATCGACGTGCCGGGTGAAGAGCTGGCGCACGTCTCGCACTATTACCGCGAACCGCATTCGCACTTCCGCCGCCAGGTCGTGATCGTCGGCGGCAAGAACAGCGCCGCCGAGGCGGCGCTCGACATCTATCGCGCCGGTGGACAGCCGACGCTGGTGCATCGCGGCGCGGCCCTCGGCGATTCGATCAAGTACTGGGTCAAGCCGGACATCGAGAATCGCATCAAGGAGGGCAGCGTCAAGGCACACTTCTCCACGCGCGTCGTCGAGATCACGCCGACCGAGGTGGTCGTCGATGGGCCTGCCGGGCGGTCGCGTCTGGAGGCGAGCTTCGTCTATCTTCTGACCGGCTATCGCGCCGACACGTCACTGCTGCGCGCGGCCGGCGTCGAGGTCGAGCCGGTGGAAGGCGCGCCTTTTCACAATCCCGAGACCTACGAGACGAACGTCGAAGGCCTCTACGTGATCGGTGCCTGCGTCGCCGGGAAGCAGTCGGGCAGGATCTTCATCGAAAACGGGCGGTTTCACGGGCAGGTCGCCGTGGCCCATCTCGCGGGCAGGTTGGGTGTGGATCGGTAGTCTTGGGTCTTCGGACTTGGGTCTTGGGTCCTGCCTGAGCCCTCAGTCACGACCCAAGACTCAAGACCCAAGACCCAAGACCCAAGACCCAAGACCCAAGACGGCCTAATGCACAGTCCTGGTCTTGTTCGTCAAGTAGTCCTGCAACACGTACTGACCCAACGTATACGGCGTCGTGAAGTACGCCTTGCCGCGGCAGATGCGGGCGACGCGGCGGACGAAGGCGACGAGGTCGTAGTCGCGCGCCAGCATGAAGGTGTTGATCATGATGCCGGCGCGGCGGCAGGCGGCGACTTCGGCGAACGTCTCGCGCAACACGAACGGATCGAGGCCGAACGCGTTGCGGTAGATCCGGCCGTCGGGGCGGGTGACGGCGGAGGGCTTGCCGTCGGTGATCATGACGATCTGCCGCATGTCCTTGCGCTGGCGCTCGAGCACGCGCCTCGCCAGCCGCAGGCCCTCGCGCGTGTTGGTGTAGTACGGCCCGACCTTGACGCGGCCGATCTGGCTGACCGGCACTTCCTCGGCCGAGTCGTGGAACAGCACGACATTCAGCGCATCGCCGGGATACTGATGACGGATGAGATTCGACAACGCAAGCGCGACCCGCTTGGCCGGCGTGAAGCGGTCCTCGCCGTAGAGCACCATGCTGTGGCTGCAGTCGAGCAGGATCACGGTGGCGCATGAGCTCTGATAGTCGCCCTGGGTGACCATCAGGTCTTCGTAGTCCAGCGACAAAATGGGGTCGGGCCGCGTTTCCGACGAGCCGATGGAAACGCGGCCCGACCCCTTTTTCACCGCGTTCAACAGCGTCGCGGTGACGTCGAGGTTCATCGTGTCGCCGAATTCCCACTGCCGCGGCGGACCGCCGGCCTCGATGCCGGTCGCCAGTTCGCGGGTGTCATGACGCCCGACGCTGCTGCGGCCCATCGAGCCGAGCAGGTCGCGGAGCGCCCGGTAGCCGAGAAAGTCGATCGCTTTGTCGGTGACCTGAAATCGGGTTGCGCCGTCGCCGCCGCCGGCGCCGTCGAAGCGCTGCTTGTCCGGCTGGCCGGCCATGGTGACGTAACCCTGCTCGGTGAGCCGTTCGATGATCCGTTGAATCAGCTCCTCGATGCGGTCGCGCGCGGCGTCGCCTGACTCGCCGCGCTCGCCGTCGGCGAGCTTATCGAGCATCTCCTCGGACAGCGCGCCGCCGTTCAGCAGCGCGTCGAGAATCGCGTCGTGCAGCGCCTGCATCGAGCGGTCGTCGTCGTTCTGGGGATCCCAGGGATTGTTGAAGCCGCTCGACAACAACAGATCGGAGAGCTGCGAGACGAGCGACTCCATGTCGATGCCGTCCAGCAGGTCTTCGACGAACTTTGTGTACTTGTACTTCATGGGTTCCGGGGTTCCGGGTCGTTCCGGGTTCCTGGGTTCGTTCCGAGTTCCTGGGTTCGTTCCGAGTTCCTGGGTTCGGTCCCGGTTCCTGGGCTCGTTCCGGGTTCCACGTTCATCTGGCTCGACGTCTGATTGGGGGGCCGAACCCCGGAACCCGGAACTTCTTCCGGAACCCCGGAACCGACATCGAAGTCCCCAAGCTAGTTGTAGTACTTCTTCCTCTTCTTGACCGGGCTTTCGTCGTCATCGTCCTCGAGCATCTGGCCGAGGTCCCGCGGATCGGGGCGCGCCGCCGGCCGCGCGTTGCCGGGCGTGCCCAACAGGCGGCCTTCGTCCGAGCGGCTGATTTTCTTGAGCGCGCACAACCCCTCGAGCACGAAGTCGGCGAGCGCGGCGCGGAGCGGCTCGGCATCGCGCTCGCGGCCGCCGAGCGCGGCGGCGACGCGATCGAGCCCGTTGATGGCGTCGACGGCGCCGAGCAAGTCGGCCGCCGGCGTCGTGTCGGACAGCTCCAGCGTGCCGCCGCGATCGAACCACTCGACGATCGGCCGCGGGTCGGTCGGGGCGGCGTAGCCGTCGAACACCGTCGCTACCGCCTGCCGCACCAGTTCGCGGGCAACCACTTCGGCGCCCTTCAGCTCGCCTTCGTACTCCAGCTCGATCTTGCCGGTGAGGGAGGGCAGCGAGGCGTAGACGTCGCTGACCCGCGGCACGACCACCGCTTCGCCGGCGAGCAGCGCCCGCCGCTCGGCGTTCGAGACGACGTTTTCCAGCGCCGTGATCGGCAGCCGCTGGCTGACGCCGGAGCGGCGATCGATCTTTTGATCGGCGCGCGCGTGGATGGCGATTTCCTCGACGATCTCGCGGACGAACGGCGGCACTTCGACGGGTGTGCCGCCCGGCCCCGGCGACCGCCGATCGAGCCACGCCTCCTGCGACGTGATCTGCATCGCGTCCTGGCGCGATCGCGGATAGTGGGTGCGGATCTCCGAGCCGATGCGATCTTTCAGCGGCGTGATGATCTTGCCGCGCGCGGTGTAGTCCTCGGGGTTGGCGCTGAAGACCAGCAGCACGTCGAGCCGCAGGCGGACCGGATAGCCCTTAATCTGGACGTCGCCTTCCTGCAGGATGTTGAACAGCCCGACCTGCACCTTACTGGCCAGATCCGGCAGTTCGTTGATCGCGAAAATCCCGCGATTGGCGCGCGGCAGCAGGCCGTAGTGCATCGTCAGCTCGTCGCCGATCTCGCGGCCGCTGCGCGCCGCCTTGATCGGATCGACGTCGCCGATCATGTCGGCGATAGTTACGTCAGGCGTCGCCAGTTTCTCGACGTAGCGCGCCTCGCGCGGCAGCCACGCGATCGCGGCTTCGTCGCCCTCGGCGGCGAGCTGGGCGCGGCACGCGGCGCACAACGGCGCGAGCGGATCGTCGTGCAGCGGGCAGCCCGGCATCACTGGAATCTCGTCGTCGAGCAGCGTGGTCAACGCGCGCAAGAGCCGGGTCTTGGCCTGGCCGCGGAGGCCGAGCAGGATGAAGTTGTGCTTCGAAAGAATCGCGTTGCTGACATGGGGGACGACGCTGTCGTCGTAACCAATCAGGCCGGGGAACAACGGACCGCCGGCGCGCAGCCGCGTGATCAGGTTTTCCCGGAGTTCGTCTTTGACAGAACGATGACGGATGCGCCCCGACGCGACGGCCTCGCGGAGCGCCTTCACTGACGAAGGGCGAGACATAGGATCCATACTACTGCCATTGGCATGATTCGCCGGTTGCTGTCGCTCACCGAGCCCGTCGTCATCGCGCATCGAGGCGGCTCGAAGCTTCGTCCCGAGAACACGATGGCCGCCTTCGATCATGCGGCGTCGCTGGGTGTCGATGGCCTCGAATGCGACGTCCACCTGTCGCGCGACGGCGAGCCGGTCGTGATTCACGATCCGACGCTCGATCGAACCACGGATGCGTCCGGGCCGGTGTCGGCGCTGACCGCGGACGAACTGGCGCGGATCGACGCCGGCTATCGCTTCGGTGAGGCCGAGGGATTTCCCCATCGCGGCCGCGGCATCGGTGTGCCGCGGCTCGCGACACTGCTGCGCCGGCACGCAGATTTGCCGATCGTCGTCGAGCTCAAGGGCACTGCTGTCGAGATTGTCGGCCCGGTCGTGCAGGTTATCCGCGAAGCAGGCGCGGAGGGCCGGGTGATGTTTGGCGGTTTCGAACTCGCCGTGGTCCGCGAAGCCCGCCGGGTCGTACCCGACATCCCGACCAGCGCCTCACGCGACGAGCTGAAGTCGGCGCTGATTCGGTCGCGATTCCGGATCGGTCCGCGCCGGTCCGGGTTCGTCGCGCTCCAGGTGCCGTACCGTTTTCGCGGCAATCGGATTCTCCTCTCGCCGCTCGTTCGCGCCGCGAGGCGCCGCGGCTTCCCGGTCCACGCCTGGATCGTCGACGACGAGCGGGAAATACTCGAGATCCTCGCCTGGGGCGTCACCGGGATCATCACCGACCGGCCGGATGTCGCGGTCGCATTGCTGCGGGCTCATGGCTCAAGACTCAGGGCTCAACGTCCTGACGCCGAGCCTTGAGCCCTGAGCCCTGAGCCATCTACACTGAGCCACCCCGGAGGAAAGACGATGTCCGTAAGAACCTGGATGACCGCCGCCGCCTGTGTGTGCGCTGCCACCGCAGCGCTGTTCGCGCAGGGTGGCGCCGGTGCGAATCAACAGCCGGCGGCGCCGCAAGCGCCGGATCCGATTCAAACGCTGGTGTCGCGGCTGGAACTCGAGAAGTACAAAGCGACGCTCAAGGGGTTGACCCAGTTCGGCGATCGCCGGCAGGGGACCCAGCGTAATCGCGACGCGGTCGACTGGATTCAGAAACAGCTCGAGAGCTACGGCTACACCAACGCCGAACGCATCACCTACGACCCGCCGATTCCGACGCGGGAGTGCGGGCCGAGCGTGCCGGCCTCCGTGGTCAAACCGGCGCCGCCCCGGCAGGGCGGCGCGGGCGCGGCCGGCGGCGCGGCGGCGGGCGCCGGGCGAACCGGCGGCGGCAACCCGGGCGGCGGTCGCGGCGGCAACGCCGGTCGCGGGCTCGCGACGGGCGCTGGCGGCAGTCGCATGGTCGGCAACATCGCCCGGACCGGCGTCAACTGCGATCCGATGGCGCAACCGGACGAGCGCATCCGGGCACTCGACTCGGGTCCGATCATCCCGGGCCAGGTCGACGAGGTCTACGTCACCAAGATCGGGACGAAGTTCCCGAACGAGATGTACATCATCGGCGCGCACATGGACGGCCACGGCTACAACGAAGCGGTCAACGACGACGGCTCGGGGACGGCGCTGGTGATGGAACTGGCGCGCGTTTTTGCCGATCCGAGCGTCGAGACCGAGCGCTCGATCCGCTTCGCGCTGTGGAACGGCGAAGAGGGCGGGCTCAACGGCGCGCGCGCCTACATCGATCAGCGCCAGGCGCTGCAGGGCATCGAGAATCCGCCGGGCAGCGGCAAGTATCCCGAGCCGAAGTGGCTTGGCATGATCCAGCACGACATGATGATGTGGGATCACGGCATGCCGCAGCCGGTGCTGGGCCCCGACGGCAAGCCGCAGGTCGACGCCAACGGCCGCGGCGTGTTCATGGTGCCGAAAGAACAGCGCCCCGAGGCCGACGTCAACGTCGAGTTCCAGATCGCGTCGAAGTTCGCCGACGAGTCGATGAAGCTCGCGTTCGCCTTCAAGCTCGCCGGCGAGAAATACGCGACCGACTATCCGGTCAACGTCGGCCCGCACATGACCAACACCGACTCCGGTCCGTTCCAGGACATCGTGCCGGCGATCAGCCTGCGCGAAAACGAGCGCGGCGCCCAGACCGGCGCCGGCTGGAACCCGACCTGGCACACGCCGCTCGACGTCTGGACGACGTTCACGGACAAGGATTTCCGCCTCGGCTTGAACGCCGCGCAGACGACGCTGGCGGCGATCGCCGGCCTGACGGGGGCGAAGATCAAATAGCGGTACGCGGGTACGTCGGGGACGCGGGGACCTGGAACGCGCTATCGCTCGCTTACTTTCCCAGGACGGTTCGCCGAGTGGTTCGAGCCAAGTAAGTAAGCACGGCGAAGCGTCGTTCCTGGTCCCCGCGTCCCTGACGTACCTGCGTACCCGCGTACCCGCGTATCGGTCTGTTATCTGGCGCTGATGAACCTCGGCTCGATATCCACTGGGACATCTTTCAATTTATCCAGCACTCTCTGCACTTCCGGCCGATTCACCGCCATCTTCGTCAGCAGATCTTTTGCCGCCGCGTAATTGCCCTCGGCCTGGATCGTCATGATTTGTTTGGTCAGGTTGGCGACCGCGTCCTTGATCTTCGCGTCGACGATCGAGAAGGTCCCGTCGGCGTTGACGACGATCGCGCCCTGATCGAGCAGCGAGTTCATCTGCAGCGCGACGCCTTTGCCATGCGCTTCGGTGAGGCCGAAGCGAATCGATCGGAACATCGACGCCAGATACGTCGTGTACATCGTCCGCGCGATGTCGGGTGAGATCGCGTTGGCGTCGGCGAGGCGTTGCAGGCCCCACAGGCCGGCGATGTCCGCCTTGGCTTCCTCGAGCGCCGAGGCGTTTTCCTTCAGCGCCTGTCGCAGCCCGGCACTCGTCGCGTGCACCTGCTGCGGCCCGATGCCGTGCAGCATTTCGTGCATCAGGATGTGGGTGAAAAACGCATCGAATGACACGTTGGCTCGATCCGCGGCCGGCAGCGCCACCGCGGCGATCGGCAACAGGACCTTCTGGAACTTCGCGTCCTGCACGTTCTTCAGCATGACCCGCTTCGAGCCCTTTTCCTTGACCACGCGATCGTCGTTCGGCAGGTTGAACGCGGCCGTCTGCACGCCGCGATTGCCGTCGCCGCCGGCGAAGACGACGTTGACGACGCGAATCGGCGCGAGCGCGCCGAGTTTCGGATTGCGGTATTTCGGATCGATCGGCAGCGCGTTTTCCAGCTCCTGCAGGTGGCCCGAGAACGACGTCAGTTTGTTGGTCTCGACGTCGTCCTTGAGCGTGATGAACGCCTCGAACGCGGCCTTGTAGCCGAACCACCCGTCTTCGTAGGTCTCGTACGGGCCGATCGTCGGCTCGATCGACGCGTCGAGCTCCATCCACGCCATGTCGCTGGCGAAGTAATCGTTCGAGAGAAACGCCTGAGCGCGGAGGTCAAGGAACTTCTTCAGCGACGGCTGCGTGGTCGCGGCCGCCGCGGCCTTGAGGTGATCGGCCGCGTCGACCAGTTCCTGACGATAGGCGACGTTGTACGGGACCAGCATCAGCTTGCCATCGGCGCCACGACGGACGAGCGTGAAGAATCCCGTCGCCTGCTCCCTGGCGGCGCCGGAGAGCGACGAGATCCACGTGTCGACTTCGTCTTTGGTCGCGTCGGCCGGGTAGAAGTTCGCCGCCTCGGGCTTGGCGGGCACGCCGAGGTCGGGACGTACGAACACCGCGTTGTGGTCGGTTCGCGCCCACGGTCCCTTGTTGATCAGGAAGTAGTGCAACTCGGCCTGGCCCTGCGGCGTCCGGTCCGCGCCGAGCTGGACCAGCAGGCTCGGGTTGCCGGCCCAGACTTGCTGCAGGAACAAGCCGTCCATGAGGCGCGCGGCCTTGACCATGTGGCTGAGCGCCTGCTGCTCGTTGGCCGGCAGGGCGGCGACGTTGGCGCCAATGTCGACCGGCGCGAACTGGGCGATCTTCGAATCGAGCGGCGATGTCGACGCGGTTGCAGGCGGCGCGGCGCCGCTCGACCCGGCGCCTGGCGGAGGCGTCGTCGACGGCGCCGAGACGCCGCACGCGGCGCTCAGCAGCGCCGAAATCAGGAAAACGGAACGAATCGCTCGGGCCATATCCCCGTATTGTGCACGGATTTACACGGACCGGGTATCCCAGCGGTTGCGCGGAGCGGTACAATGGATGGGATATTCATCCACGCAAAAGGCGAAGCATAAACATCATGAAGAATCTGGCCCCTGCCGAAGCCGCCGCCCTCGAAGCCGTCGAAACCCGCGAATGGCTCGAGTCGCTCGATTACGTCCTTCAGCAGTCCGACAAATCCCGCACCGTCAAGCTCCTGGAGGCGCTGACGGCTCGCGCCCGTCTCGCCGGGGTCCGCGTCCCGTACGCCGCGACGACGCCGTACATCAACACGATTGCCGAGACGGAGCAGGTGCCATACCCGGGCGATCGCGAGATCGAGCGGCGGATGAAGAGCCTGGTGCGCTGGAACGCGCTGGCGATGGTCGTCCGCGGTAACCGCGAGTCGGACGGCATCGGCGGCCACATCTCGACCTATGCGTCGGCGGCGACGCTGTACGAAGTCGGCTTCAATCACTTCTTCCGTGGCAAGGACGCGGGCGCGGACGCCGACGTGATTTTCTTTCAGGGGCACGCCTCGCCCGGCATCTACGCGCGCGCGTTCATCGAGGGCCGGCTGAGCGAGCAGGATCTCGTCAACTTCCGCCATGAGCTGCGTCAGGGCGGCGGTCTGTCGTCGTATCCGCATCCCTGGCTGATGCCGGATTTCTGGGAGTTCCCGACCGTGTCGATGGGCCTCGGCCCGCTGATGGCGATCTACCAGGCCCGGTTCATCAAGTACCTCGAGAACCGCGGGCTCAAGGCCGCATCGGAACAGAAAGTGTGGGCGTTCCTCGGCGACGGCGAAACCGACGAGCCGGAAGCGCTCGGATCGATTTCACTCGCGGCGCGCGAAAAGCTCGACAACCTGATCTTCGTCATCAACTGCAATCTCCAGCGCCTCGACGGTCCGGTACGCGGCAACGGGCAGATCATCCAGGAGCTCGAAGCGATGTTCCGCGGCGCCGGCTGGAACGTGATCAAGACGCTGTGGGGCTCCGAGTGGGACGAATTGCTCGAGCGCGACCACGAGGGCCTGCTGGTCAAGCGGATGGGCGAGGTCGTCGACGGCGAGTATCAACGCTATGTCGTCGAAGACGGCGCCTACCTGCGCAAGCATTTCTGGGGCACCGATCCGCGCCTGCTCGAGATGGTGCGCCACCTCTCCGACGATGATCTGAAGAAGCTGCGCGTCGGCGGCCACGATCCGGTGAAGGTGTTCAACGCCTATCGCGCCGCGGTCACGCACCAGGGCGGGCCGACGGTGATTCTCGCGCGGACGATCAAGGGCTACGGGCTCGGCGAGGCCGGCGAAGGCAAGAACGTCACCCATCAGCAGAAGAAGATGAATGAGCGCGACCTCATTCACTTCCGCGATCGCTTCGGCATTCCGATCTCCGACGATCGCATCGCGGAGGCGCCCTTCTATCGGCCCGACGTCAACAGCGCCGAGGTCAAGTACACCGCCGAACGGCGCGCCGCGCTCGGCGGCGCGGTGCCGCGCCGCGTCGTCGCGGCGCCGAAGTTCGAGATGCCGTCGCGCGAAGCGTTCGACGAGTTCGAGAAGGGCACCGAGGGCCGCAAGGTCTCGACGACGTCGGTGTTCGTCAAGCTGCTGGCGAAGCTGCTGAAGGATAAGAGCGTCGGCAAGCTGGTTGTGCCGATTGTGCCTGACGAAGCGCGCACCTTCGGCATGGAGTCGCTGTTCCGCGACGTCGGCATCTACTCGAGCATCGGCCAGCTCTACGAGCCGGTCGACCGCACCACCCTGCTGTATTACAAGGAAGCGAAGGACGGGCAGATCCTCGAAGAGGGCATCACCGAGGCCGGATCGATTTCGTCCTGGATCGCCGCCGGCACCGCCTACGCGACGCACGGCGTCAACACGATTCCGTTCTTCATCTACTACTCGATGTTCGGCTTCCAGCGCGTCGGCGACTTCATCTGGGCGGCCGCCGACTCGCGCTGCCGCGGCTTCCTGCTCGGCGGGACGGCAGGCCGGACGACGCTGCCGGGCGAGGGCCTGCAGCATCAGGACGGCAACAGCCACACGATCGCGCTGAGTGTGCCGACGTGCCGTGCCTACGATCCGGCGTTTGCGTTCGAGCTGGCGACGATTGTCGAGGACGGCATCAAGCGGATGTACGTCGACGAGGAAGCGGCGTTCTACTACCTGACGGTGATGAACGAACAGTACGACCACCCGGCGATGCCCGAAGGGGCGCGCGAGGGCATCATCAAGGGGTTGTATCGCTTCAGGAGCGCTGAGGACTTCCTGGGCGCGCGCCCTTCGACGTCGCTCCGGGCCAGGGCGCAGCTGATCGGCAGCGGCGCGATTCTCAACGAAGTGCTCGCGGCGCAGGCGCTGCTCGAAAAGTACGGCGTCGGCGCCGACGTCTGGAGCGCGACCAGCTACAACGAGCTCTATCGCGACGCCAATCGCGTCGAGCGCTGGAATCTGCTGCATCCGGCCGAGCTGCCGAAGACGTCGCACGTCGCCGATTGCCTCGGCCATACGCCCGGTGTCGTGGTGGCGGCGTCGGATTACCTGAAGAGCCAGCCGGGCATGATCGCGCGCTTCGTCAACAAGCCGTTCGTGACCCTCGGCACCGACGGGTTCGGCCGCAGCGAAGATCGCGCGTCATTGCGGAACTTCTTCGAGGTCGATGCGCGGCACATCGCGGCGGCGACCTTGTCGTCGCTCCTGCGCGAGCAGGCGATTGACGGCCACACCGTCGCGGCGGCGTTCAAGGAACTCGAGATCGACGCGGACAAGGTCGATCCCGCTATTTCGTAGGGTCTGAGCTCGGGCGCTGAGCCCTGAGCCGTGAGCCCTGAGCCAACGAGGTTCTATTCATGTCTGATTTCGTCCTGCCGGAACTTGGCGAGAACGTCGAGAAGGGTGACATCACCCGGGTGCTCGTCAACGTCGGCGATGTGATTGCCAACGATCAGCCGGTCGTCGAACTCGAGACCGACAAGGCAACCGTGGAAGTGCCGTCGACGGTGAGCGGGAAAGTCACCGCGATCAAGGTCAAGCCCGGCGACAAGGTGAAAGTCGGGCAGGCGCTCTTCAGTTTCGAAGCGGGCGCGGCCGCGGCGGCGCCGGCTCCAGCCGCCGCTGCGGTGGACAAGGCGCCGGCGGCGAGTCCTGCGAAAGAGACCGAGCAGACTCCAGCGTCCACCTCCACGCCGTCGGACCTCGCGACCGCTGCGGTGGACAAGAAATCGGCCGACGTTGTTGACATCTCCACGGGGCGGGCCACACCGGCGGCGCGACCCGAGTCGGCGCCGCCTGCCACCTCCGGGACTCCTGCCGCTTCGGCCAGCACGCCGGCCGCCGCGCTGGCGGTCGCGCCGTCGCCCGCCGGCGCGATTCCCGCCGCGCCGTCGGTGCGCCGGTTCGCGCGCGAGTTGGGCGTCGATATCGCCGATGTCGCCGGCAGCGGGCCGGGCGGACGGATTGGCGCCGAAGACGTCAAGGTGCACGTCAAGTCGATTGTCGTCAGCCCTCGCGGCGGAGCCGGCGGCCGCACGGCGCACGCGCCGCTCCCGGACTTCAGCAAGTGGGGCGCCGTCGACGTCAAGCCGATGTCCAACATCCGCCGCAAGACCGCCGAGCATCTCGCGGTCGCGTGGCAGGCGCCGCACGTCACGCAATTCGACAAGGCCGACATTACCGCGCTCGAGGCGTTCCGCAAGTCGCACGGGCCGCGGGTCGAGAAGGCCGGCGGCAAGCTCACCGTGACCGCGATCCTGATCAAGATCTGCGCCGCGGCGATCCAGCGCTTTCCGCAGTTCGCGTCGTCGGTCGACACGGCCAACGAGTCGATTGTCTACAAGAAGTACGTCCACATCGGCATCGCCGTCGACACGCCCAACGGCCTGCTCGTGCCGGTGATTCGTGACGCGGACAAGAAGACGATCACCGAGATCGCCGTCGAGCTCGGTCAGATTTCGCAGAAGGCCCGCGACAAGAAGCTCTCGCTCGAGGAGATGTCGGGCGGTGTGTTCTCGATCAGCAACCTCGGCGGCATCGGCGGGACGGCGTTCACGCCGATCGTCAATCAGCCGGAGGTTGCCATTCTCGGCGTCTCCCGCGGCGCGATCGAGCCGGTGTGGAACCCCTCGACTGCGCTCGGGGCAGGCCCCTCGACGGCGCTCGGGGCAGGAGGCCAGTTCGTGCCGCGCGAGATGCTGCCGCTGTCGCTCTCGTACGACCATCGGGTGATCGACGGCGCCGACGCGGCGCGGTTCATCCGCTTCGTGGCCGAAGCGCTCGAGACGCCGCTCAGCATGTACATTTGAGTCAACTCAAAACTCAAAACTTCAAACTCAAAACCTGGGTTCTAGAACCAGTTTGAAGTTTCAAGTTCTTAGTTTGAAGTTGACGCGGTTTGGCTTATGTCTAATTACCAACTCGTCGTAGTCGGTGCCGGTCCGGGCGGATATGCCGCCGCGTTTGCGGCAGCCGACCTCGGGATGAACGTCGCCATCATCGATCCGGAAGAGAAGCTCGGCGGCGTCTGTCTGTTGCGCGGCTGCATTCCGTCGAAGGCGCTGCTGCATGTTGCCAAGCTCGTCGGTGAAGCCAAACACTCGGCGGCGTGGGGCGTGGCGTTCGAGGCGCCGAAAGTCGACGTCGACAAGCTGCGCGCATTCAAGGACAGCGTCGTCGGCAAAATGACCGGCGGCCTGGCGCAACTCGCGAAGCAGCGCAAGGTGACGCACATCCGCGGGATGGCGTCGTTCGTCGACGCGAAGACGTTGAGCGTGGAGCTGGTCGCTGGCCCTTCGACAGGCTCAGGCCAGGGTGGCAAAGAGGAAGTCACGTTCGACCACTGCATCATCGCCACCGGGTCGCGCCCGGCGCAGATTCCCGGATTTCCGACCGACTCGCCGCGGGTGATGGACTCGACCGGCGGCCTCGATCTGCCCGACGTGCCGAAGACGCTGCTCGTCGTCGGCGGCGGCTACATCGGCCTCGAGCTCGGCACCGTCTATGCCGCGCTTGGCACCAAGGTTACCGTCGTCGAGATGACGTCAGGCCTGCTGCCGGGCGCCGATCGCGACCTGGTGACCTTCCTCAGCCGTCGTCTCGAGACGACGATGCACAAGATCTTCGTGAACACGAAGGTCACCGAGATGAAGGACACCGGCAGCGGCGTGTTCGTGAAGATGGAAGGCGAGGGGCTCGCCGACGCCGACAAGAATCAAACGTTCGATCGAGTGCTCGTCGCGGTCGGCCGGCGACCGAATTCCGCGGTGCCCGGGCTGGACAAGACCAAGGTCAA
This sequence comes from Vicinamibacterales bacterium, assembly GCA_036274055.1. GTDB lineage: Bacteria > Acidobacteriota > Vicinamibacteria > Vicinamibacterales > SCN-69-37 > DASUGM01. The sequence continues at coordinate 24,388 of DASUGM010000092.1, forward strand.
GGTCGAGAAGGGCTTCATCAATGTCGATCACACGCTGAGGACCGACGAGCCGTCGATTTACGCGATCGGCGACGTCGTCGGCGAGCCGATGCTCGCGCACAAGGCGTCGCACGAAGCGCGCGTCGCCGTCGAGGCGATCGCCGGGCACAAGGTCGCGTTCGAGCCGCAGGCGATTCCTGGCGTGGTCTTTACCGATCCCGAAGTCGCCTGGGCGGGCCTGACCGAGGCCGAGGCGCAGAAGCAGGGGAGGAAGGTCGAGATTGCGAAGTTTCCGTGGGCGGCGCTCGGCCGGGCGGTGGCGATCGATCGGCCCGACGGGATGACGAAGCTGATCATCGATCCGGCGACCGAACGCATCCTGGGCGTCGGCATCGTCGGCTCGGGCGCCGGCGAACTGATCGCCGAGGGCGTGCTCGCGATCGAGATGGCAGCGCTCGCGACCGACCTCAAGCTCAGCATCCACCCGCACCCGACGCTGTCGGAGACGCTGATGGAGGCGGCCGAGGTGTACTTCGGGCAGTCGACGCACGTTTATCGTCCGAAGCGGAAATAGTCCTGGGTCTTGGGGTCGCATCTTGAATTGAGGTACTCGGGGCG